>NZ_JBSFRH010000038.1:0-60273 GCF_053589135.1 Rhodococcus sp. NPDC003382 | reverse complement strand
CCGAGCACACCCGACGACAAGATCTGCCGCAGGGCGACTTTCAGTCCGTCGTGGTTGCGTTGCACCGCGGTGCGGGTGTCGCGGGCCGCGGCCTTGGCGAGCGCGTCGCGGTCGAGGGTCTCGGATTCGACATCACCGGAAGGTGATTCGGGGTCGTCCGGATTGTTCATGCCGGGGCGGGCGAGTTTCGCCAGGACCGGTTCGAGCAGCGCCCGGGTCTCGGGATCGATGAGCCCGGAGATCGGGGTCATGAGATCGACGCCCTGCTTGCCGATCCGCAGACCACGCCGACGCTTGCGTTCCTTCTCGTCCGGCACGTCCCCGTCCGGATTCAGGTACGCGAGCAGATGCGCGCCGAGTTTCACGAGATCGTCGGGCGTGACCGAGCAGGCCGCGTCCGCGAGGATCTTTTCGGCGACGGTGATCTCGTCGAATCCGACCCCGTGCGGCACCTTCCGCATCACCTTCGCGACCGCGGCGACATGGTCGGATCCGATGGTCCCGGTCTTCACAGCGGCCGCGGTGGCCGGCAGTTCCGGTTCGATGTCCTCGCCGTCGAGGGAACGCCAGGTGCCGACCTTCTTCGCGCCCTTGACCCGCCGGGCCGCGTCGGCGGCGGAGATCCGCAGCGCGCCGACCAGGAGATCGTTGACCGACCGGCACCCGAGATGCCCGGGAATTATGCGTTCGGTGGCCTCGACGACCAGTCGGTGCCCGACCGCGGAGGCCTTGCGCAGCGTGACCTCCAGGCGTTGCAGGACCTCGACGATGTCGTCGTTCGACAGGCCCGACAGATCGTCGCCGAGCAGGCCGTCGACCGCGGCGTCGAGCGCGGACAGCCGCGCCTCGACCACCGCACCCCCACCTGGCTCGAAAGCATGTTCGAAAGTGTAGCGACGGGGCCCGACAAAAAATCCCTCCGACGTATGTCGGAGGGATTCGTTGCGAGAACTGTGGAGCTAAGGGGACTCGAACCCCTGACCCCCACACTGCCAGTGTGGTGCGCTACCAGCTGCGCCATAGCCCCTTGTGAAAATGTCCAGTGAACATGTCCACCGTGAAACTGTCTCTTCTCAAGACTACAGGCGAGAGTGTGAACTCTCGCCTGTAGTCGGAAGTGGAGCTAAGGGGACTCGAACCCCTGACCCCCACACTGCCAGTGTGGTGCGCTACCAGCTGCGCCATAGCCCCGTATTCAGTTCCTTGCTTCGCGTCCGGGGGCGAGCCCCTCGCGCTGAAAGAAAGCTACACCATCGCGCTCGGCGTCAACAAATCGGCTGGTCAGCGCGGTGATGCCGGGATCGTCTCCCGGCATCACCGCGAGTCGTCAGCCGAGTTCGGCGACCCAGTTCTCGTTGCCGAGGGCGTCGATCACGACACCGTTGTGAACGACGGCGGGGGTGCCGGCGGCACCGGTCGTGGCGAGCAACTGCCGGCCGGCCTCGGCGTCGGCGCGGGCCTGCTCGACCCGGGTGCCGTCGGCGATGCACTGCGCCGCCTCGTCGGAGACGCCGGCGTCACGTGCCATCTGCGCGAGATCTTCGTTGCTGTGGTCGCTGTCGCCGCGCTCGGCGGGCTGGTTGTCCGGGGACATCAGCGCGGAATGGAACGCCGAGTACGCGATGGCGTCACCGCTCTGCGCGACGCACTGCAGCGCCGCGACTGCACGGGTCGAGTAGTCGCCGCTGGCGGAGAGCTGATCGAGGAACGCGAGCATGTGGTAGCGCACGGCGACCCGGCCATCGTCGATCGCCTGGGCCAGTTCCTGACCGTGCTTGTGCTCGAGCTCACCGCAGTAGGGGCACATCGGGTCTTCGAACAGGTCGATGGTGGTCGCCGCGTCGGGCCGGCCGAGCAGGGCGACACCGTTGTCCGCGACCGTGACCTGCACCGCGGAGTTCTGCACACCGCCGTATCCCTCGTTGCGGGCCTTACCGCTGTTGGACTGCCACAGCACACCGCCGATGACGAGCGCGGCGATGACGAGAAGGGCGAGACCACCGAGGATGAAGGTGGACTTGCTGGACGTCGGCTCCGGCGAATACTTGACCGGCTTGACCTTCTTCGCGCTCACGGTTACTGCCCTTCGCTGCTCGGGGATTGCTGACGGGATCTCACTCTGCCATCGCGGGCTGAGCGGTAGCTGAGGACGCGCGTGAGCCCGGTCCCAGTGCCACGGGGCTGCGCGGGAACACGATCAGCCAGGCCGATAGGGCAAGGAACCCGAGGTCACGCAGGATTTCGCGGGCGTAGTCCCAGCTGTCGACGTCCGCGGCGCCACCGCCGCCGAAGCAACCGCAGTCGATGGACAGTCCCCGCGCCCACGCCGACAGGATCGCGGCGATCAGGGTGACGAGCACGACGGCGCTCACCGCGGCGACCGGACGTACCGCCAGGCCGATCAGCAGCAGCAGGCCGAGCACGAGTTCGAGCATCGGCAGCCCGGCCGCGACCGGGCGCACGATGTCCTCGGGCAGCAGTTGGTAGGCCCGGACGGCGACGATCGTCTGGGTGGGATCGGAGAACTTGATCCACCCGGAGACCAACCAGATGGCGGCCAGACCGAGCCGGGCGATCAGGCTGACGATGCGAATCCACACCTCGTCGAGGGTACCGAGCGCGGGCTCAACGGCGTATGTCGTCGGTCACCACCGGCTCGGTGACCACACCGGGCGGTGCGGTGCGCGCGAGCAGCGCCCACGGCAGTACCGCGGCGAGCAGGATCGCGCCGGTCACCGTGAACGCGACCTCGAAGGACAGGCGTTCCGCGAGCAGGCCACCGACGACCGGCCCGACCACCGATCCGACGTCGGCGGTCATCTGGAACGCCGCCAGCACCGGACCGCCACGCGCCTTGCTGCCCACGACGTCGGCGACGGCGGCCTGCTGCGGCGGGCCGAGCAGACCGGATCCGATCCCGGCGACGAGAGAGGTGACGAAGAACAGCGGCACGTCGTCGGTCAGTCCCATCCCGATCGTGGCCGCGCCGCACACCAGCAGCCCGATCAGCACGAACGGCCGCCGCCCGTAGCGGTCGGACAGGCGGCCGGAGGACATGAGCACGAGGGCGTTGCCGACCGCGAACACCGTCAGCGCCACGCCCGCGAGGGACGCGTCGCGCTGCAGGACCTCGACGACGAACAGCGGCATCATCGCGACCCGCACCCCGAACACGGCCCATCCGTTGGCGAAGTTCGATCCCAGCGCCGCGCGATACATCGGCACGCGCAGTGCGTCGCGCAGCCGCAGCGCCGGGGCACCGTCGGCTGCGGCCGGCTCGGCGAGTGCGGATCCGCGCAGGCTGATACCGACCACGGCAGCGGCCACCAGCAACGCGATCGCGTAGATCACGAACGGGACCCGCAGGCCGAAGCCGACCAGGGCACCGCCGACCAGCGGTCCGCCGATGTTGCCGAGCAGGAAACTCGTCGCGTACAGACCGGAGACGCGTCCGCGCGCATCCGGCGGTGCGATCCGGATGATCAGGCCCAGTGCGGAGACGGTGAACATCGTCGAACCGATACCGCCGAGCCCCCGGAACACCAGGAGTTGCCAGTAGTTCTGCGCGAACGCGCACGCGCCGGTGGACAACGCGACGATGAGCACGCCGGTGATGTAGACGGGCCGCTCCCCCAGCTTCTGCACGAGGGCACCGCTGGCCGGCGCGAACGCCAGCCGCATCGCGGCGAACGCGGAGACGACGACGGTCGCGGCGGTGATGCCGACGTCGAAGCTGCGGGCGAACTGCGGCAGTGCCGGGGCGACGAGCCCGAACCCGAGGGCGATGACGAAGCTGGCGCTGACCAGCACCCAGATCTCCCGCGGCAGCGCCGCGTCACGTGTGCGCATGATGAGCCGATGTTAGCTTCGCGCACGACACGACCGGGGGGCCGGTCGGTCGAGCACGACCGGCGTACGGGTCAGCCGAGCACGCTCGACACCAGTTCGCGCGCGGCGTCCTGCACCTGCTTCAGATGGTCGGCGCCGAGGAACGATTCCGCATAGATCTTGTAGACGTCCTCGGTGCCGGACGGCCGGGCCGCGAACCACGCGTTCTCCGTGGTGACCTTGAGTCCGCCGATCGCGGCGCCGTTGCCCGGCGCCTCGGTCAACGTCGCTGTGATCGGCTCCCCGGCCAGCTCGGTGGCACCGACCTGGTCCGCGGACAGCTTCGCGAGCACCGCCTTCTGGGCGCGGTCCGCCGGGGCGTCGACGCGCGCGTACGCGGGGCTTCCGTAGCGGGCCGCCAGATCCGCGTACCGCTGCGACGGGGTCTGCCCGGTCACCGCGATGATCTCGGAGGCCAGCAGCGCCAGCAGGATGCCGTCCTTGTCGGTGGTCCACACCGAGCCGTCCTTGCGGAGGAACGACGCGCCGGCGCTCTCCTCCCCACCGAACCCGAGGCTGCCGTCGAGCAGACCCGGCACGAACCATTTGAACCCGACGGGCACCTCGAGCAGGTCGCGGCCCAGACCGGCGGCGACCCGGTCGATCATCGAGGAACTGACCAGCGTCTTGCCGACCTTCGCGTCGGTCGGCCACCCGGGCCGGTGCCCGTAGAGGTAGTCGATGGCGACGGCGAGGTAGTGATTGGGGTTGAGCAGGCCACCGTCGGGGGTGACGATGCCGTGCCGGTCGGCGTCCGCGTCGTTGCCCGTCGCGACGTCGAACTTCGCGCGCGCACCGATCAGCGACGCCATCGCGTTCGGCGACGAGCAATCCATCCGGATCTTGCCGTCCGTGTCCAGGGTCATGAACCGCCAGGTCGCGTCGACGAGCGGGTTGACGACCGTCAGGTCCAGGCGGTGCCGTTCGGCGATCGCGGCCCAGTAGTCGACGCTCGCGCCGCCGAGCGGATCGGCGCCGATCCGCACCCCGGCCTCGCGCACCGCGTCGAGATCGACGACGTTCGGCAGGTCGTCGATGTACGCGGCGAGGAAGTCGTGCCGGCCCGCGGCCGCGAGGGCGCGCGTGGCGGGCACCCGGCGGACCCCGTCGATGCCCCCTGCGAGCAGCTCGTTGGCGCGGGCCGCGATGACGGAGGTGGCGTCGGTGTCGGCGGGACCCCCGTGCGGCGGGTTGTACTTGAAGCCGCCGTCGCGCGGCGGATTGTGCGAGGGCGTCACGACGATGCCGTCGGCGCGCGGCCCGGTGCCGGCGTTGTGCTGCAGGATCGCGTGGCTCACCGCGGGGGTCGGGGTGTAGCGGTCGCGGGCGTCGACGACGACCTCGACGCCGCCCGCGACGAGCACCTCGAGCGCGGTCGTCCATGCCGGCTCGGACAATGCGTGGGTGTCGCGCCCGAGGAACAACGGCCCGGTGATGCCTTGCGCGGCACGATATTCGACGATCGCCTGCGTGGTCGCGAGGATGTGCTGTTCGTTGAACGCGCCGTCGAGGCTCGATCCCCGATGCCCGGAGGTGCCGAACACGACCTGCTGCAGCGGATCCTGCGGATCGGGCTGCACGGTGTAATAGGCGGTGACCAGATGCGCGAGGTCCTCGAGGTCGCCGGGTTCTGCCGGTTGTCCTGCTCGTTCGTGCACCATGGGGTCCTCCTCGTCGACGGCGGTGTCGCTCTGTTCCCGGCCGCTCTCATCGTGGTCGCTCTCATCTTGCACGGGGCCGACCGGCCGCGCGCGACAACACGGATCAGGCAGTGAGGGTGTACCCACCCCACGCCGCGGCAAGCCCGGCGACGACGCTGACGACGACGTAACCGATGCCGGTGAGCGGGCGCCGGATCCGGGTGAGGCCGACGGCTTCGACCGCGAACGTCGAATACGTCGTGAGGCCACCGCAGAAGCCGGAACCGAGCAGCGCGAACAGATCCAGGGACAGTGCGGCGGCCCCGGCCAACGCCCCGAGCAGGGCGCACCCGAACACGTTCACCGCGAGCGTCGCGAGCGGAACACTGCGGTACGACCGGATGTACCGTCCCGCCAGGTAGCGGACCACGGCCCCGGCCCCGCCGCCCAGCGCGACGAACAACACGGTCACCGTGCCGCCCTTCGCCGGTGCAACCGCTCGCCGACGGCCATTCCGCACCGCGCCGCGATCAGGGCTCCGGTGAGCGTGCTCGCCACGTAGGCGGCCGTGATTGCCGGATTGCGGACCGCGTCGACCGCGAAGGTCGAGAACGTGGTGAAGCCGCCGAGCACACCGATTCCGAGGAACAACCGCAGCAACCGGTCCGGGCCGACCATCGCGGCGAGAATGCCGAGCAGCAGCGAGCCGACGATGTTGATCGCGGCGATCGTCCACACGCCGGGGAACGCCGTGGACAGGCCGTAGCGCGCGACCGCGCCGAGTGCTCCCCCGGCCGCGACCACCGCGACCGCTCGGGGACTTGGGGACAGGGGCACAAGTCAGGGACGTTACCCCGCCGGCCGGTTATCGCACGCCGGGACGCCGCGCGTGGGTGCTGCTGGGATGCCGCACACCCGACCGTGCGACCTCCCCGAGCCGAACCAGGTCCGCGGCCAGGTCTTCCGAGCGGTCGCGGTGCGGCGGAATCAGATTGACGACGATCAGCTCGAGCACACGCGGCATCACCAGGAGCCGGTACGACATCGTGATGCGGGTCCTCCGGTCGCCGACCGGTTCGAGATGCAGGATCCAGGCCGTCGAGTCGCGGAAGATCGCGCCGCGGGTCCGGTACGCGAGCACGCGGGGCGCGGCGGCCTCGGTGATCGTGCACACGCGCGTCCAGCGGATCGGGCCGACCCGATTGCGGCCGCGGAACTTCGCTCCGAGCCTCGGACTCGTTGCGCCGTCCAGCCACTCGGCGCCGCGGCATTCGCTGCTCCACTCGCCGATGCGGGTGACGTCGCGAGCACCGCCCAAATTTGTTCGGGGGTCGCATCCACCACGGTGTCGACACTGCCGCCGGGCGGGATCCGTGCCGTGCTCACGGCAGCCGTCCCGGGGTGCGGGTGATCGGCTGGGACGGGACGGCCGCCGCGTCGGTTCCGGACCAGATCGCGGCGAAGTGGCGGCGATTCGCGATACCGAGGACGTGGAGCAGGAAGAACCGCGGGATCGCCGACACGAGGTGGACGACGTGGTCGCGGTCGTCGGCTCCGAGTCCGTCGATGAGCCAGATCCCTTCCTTGCCCAGGGTCACCATGCTCTTGGGGGCGATGTTGGCGTCCTCGTCCCAGGTGCGCCATTGCGCGTCGGTGAGGGTTTCCGACACGACCGGCATCATGTCGAGTTCTTCCCGTTCGAGGTGTGGCAGCAGCACGTCGGTCAGTGCTGTCAGGGCGGCACTCAGCCTCGCCTGCGAATCGCTGTCGGGGTAGGTGAAAAGTGATGCCGCCGATTCGAGTTCGGTAATTGCGGGCTCGATCCTGCGGTGGTCGTCGTCCATGCTGTGGACGAGGGCCGCGGCGTCGGGGTTGAGGCGGACGACGAGCGGATAGAGCGCGGTGTCCTCCCCTTCGTGATGGTGGCGCAGAAAGTCCATCATCCACAGGATGTGGTCCGCGAGCGGGCCGCGGCGGTTGTCTGGGACGGGTCCTGCTTCCAGGACCGTGCGTGTGCGGAGCAGGTCGCGCCTGAGCGCGGAGTGGACGATGCCCATGATCCGGGTGTCGGCGGGGCCTGCGGGGTCGGAGATCATGACTTCTCCTGTATTCGAGGAGGATCAGTGTTCGAGGAGGATCAACCGGGATCCGCCGGAGCGTCGACGACGGTGCGCGGGTCCGGTCCGAGCAGTCGGATGATCGCGTCGGCAATCCAGTCGCGGTATCGCTGCGGCGTCCACCCGGAGTTCTCGACGAGGAGCAGGTAGACGTCGGGGCTGCCGACGGCCCAGAGACCGTCGACCTGGTCGGGTTCGGGATCCCGGCCGAGAACGAGTGCGGCCGCCTGCCGGAAATTGACGCGGCGACGTTCGTGCAGTGCGCGCTGCCGAGCGGCGAGATCGGCGTCTGCGGCGGCAGCGTGCGCGAAGGTGCGTTCGAGCGGGGCGACCCTGCCGTACTGGGCTGTCAGCAGGTCGGCGGCGGCGCCCGCGCGTTCCGCGAGAGTGCCGACGCCCAGTGCCAGGAACTCGGGGCGCTCGGCCACCGGGATCGGTTCGTCGTCCCCCGCCACCGCCACGTCGATCACCCGCAACAACAGGTCGGTCTTGGTTCCTGCGGTGGCATAGACGGTTTCGACGGCCACGCGGGCACGGCGTGCGATGTCGCGCATGCCGGTCGCGGACCAGCCTCGTGTGGCGAACAACTCCGCCGCCGCGTCGAGCACGGCCTGCCGGGTGTCCGCCGCGTTCGCGCGGCGGCGGGGCGAGTTGTACGCCCGTCGCGGTGAGGCCGGGGGTGCCGACGATTCCGACTTCGGCATGCACCCATTCTGGAACAGCCATGAATTCAATACAAGGCTGTTCCAGTGCCAAAACGCTGCGAAACCGGCCGACCGGCCCGTTTCATGGATGTATGGACAAGGCGAATTGGGATTCCGAGACCCCGCTGTTCACGGAAGAGTGTGCAGCCGGCGGAGCCACCCTCGCGATCGGGCTCGGGGTGGTCGTCACCCTGTTGTTGTTGGTGTTCCTCGTTCCCTGAATCGAAAAGTTGCACCCCGCTTCTCCGGGTACAGGGGTCGGAAAAGCGGGGCGCGAAAGTGGCCGCGGCGAGCGTGTCGGGGGCGCGTCTCCACGACCACGACAGTTGAATCGACAACCACGGATCGAGCGTTACGCCCGTTTCCCACTTTTCTTTTTTCGTATGTCACGGACCGAATGGCATGATCCGGGCGTGAAAATTCGCGCACTCGCCCTGGCCCCTCTGCTGCTTCTCGCCGTCGCCTGCGGATCCTCCGACCCGGATCCCGCACCGTCGACGCCGGACGCAACCCCCTCGACGACGAGCTCGGCTCCAGCGGCCGATGCCACCGGCACGGCAAGCAACGTGGTGACGATCGACGGCGACGCCGCGGAACCGAAGACCGCCGAGGCGATGTGCGCCGAGCTCCTCCCGATGTTCGAGACCCTGCGACAGACCCCCGGATACAACGTCGAGACCGCGGCCGAGCAGTTCCTCACGGCGACGATGAACGGCGAGAGCCTCCCCGAGGATCAGCGGGAGAACTACCGCGAAGCAGTCCGGGCCGCCGCGACGGGTGAGTGCTGACCGCTCTTCCCCCGGACGAAAAAAATACCCCAGGTGAGAGACCGTATTCGGTCTCTCACCTGGGGTTTGGTGGAGCTGCCGGGAATCGAACCCGGGTCCTCCGCCGCCTCACCAGGGCTTCTCCGTGTGCAGTTCGCTAAGCCTCTACTTGGATCTCCCGGTCTCGCGAACAAGCCGAGATGACGATCCCAGTCACTGTTTGATGTCCCGCCCGACTCCGTGACCGAGTCGAACGGTAGAGCTCCCTAGTCGATGCCAGTATCCGGGTCGAGAGCAAACCCGGGCTGACAGAGACGCGATCGCTGATCAGGCAGCGAGGGCGTACTCGCGCTGAGTAGACTCGGCGCTTAATTGGTTGCAATGACGCTTACGGTGGTCTCTTGCCTGCACCGACACGCTTCCCCTAGTTGAACGTACGCAGTCGAAACCGTTCAGCCCCGTACGTACCTGCGACCTTCGCAGGACTACCGACTATAACGTCCGATTCGGGTGCTGTCATTCCCATTTTTCGGTGCGTTCACATGACGCGCCTCACAGCAGCGCGCGCCTCACAACAGTTGGAGCGCCTCCCGGCAGTCGGCTTCGACCAGCTCCATGTTCAGCGCGGCGGCGACGCTCGCTCCGGCCGCGGCGCTGACGATCAGATTCGCCATCGGATCGACGACGTTGCCGGCCGCCCGCACACCCGGAACGCTGGTGGCACCCTGCGCGTCGACCGCCACGTAACTGCCGGCCGGGGTGTCGGTCCGCGCGCACCCCAGTTGCCGCAGCACCGCGTCCCGCGGGGTGAACACGAGCGCCCCGCCCACGAACAACCGTGCCCGCTCGAGCACCCGGCCGCCGGACAGGGTGACCTCGATGTCGTCGGCGCCTCCGGCGACCGAGAGCACCGGGCCGTCGACGACCACGACGCTGCGGGCCTCGAGCCGTTCGAGTTGTTCGCCGGTGAGATCGGTCTCGGTGCGGTCCCAGCCGCGGACCAGCGTCACGTCGTCGGACCACTGCCGCAGAAGGAGCCCCTGGTGGGCCGCCATGTCCGGGGTGTTCGCCAGGACCGCGACGGGTCGGCCCTGCACCTCCGAACCGTGGCAGTAGGGACAGTGCACGACCGTGCTGCCCCACCGCTGCGCGAGTCCGGGAATGTCGGGCAGTTCGTCGGCGAGTCCGGTCGCGACGAGCAGCCGCCGGGCGGTGACGGCGCCACCGTCGTGGTCGACGACGAAGCCGTCGTCACCGGCTCGGACGCCGCGCACCCGGGCGTGTTCGATGCGGCCGCCGTAGCGCCGGACCTCGTCGCGGCCCGTCGCGAGCAACTCCGCCGGCGACCGGCCGTCGAATCCGAGATAGCCGTGCAGGTGCGCGGCGGGCGCGTTGCGCGGCGTGCCGTCGTCGAGGACCAGCACCGACCGGCGGGCCTGTGCGAGGACGAGTGCGGCATTGAGACCGGCGGCGCCGCCGCCGAGGACGATCACGTCGAATTCCATCCACCCAGACTCCCAGCGGCCAACGAATCCGGCAATGTTCTTTGCCGTATCGGCAACGGGAGGTCATGCTGGACGCATGGATCTCACCGCCCGCCTCGCCGCGATCGGACCGCGCCTGAAGGCGTTGCGCCAGGACCGGGACATCACGTTGCAGGACCTGTCGGACGACACCGGCATCTCCGTGAGCACCCTCTCCCGGCTCGAGTCGGGGCTCCGGCGGGCGACGCTCGACCTGCTGCTGCCCATCGCCATCGCCTACCGGGTCACGCTCGACGAGCTGGTCGGACCGGAGGTCGGGGATCCGCGGGTGACGGCCCGGCCGCGCACCGTCGGTTCGATGACGGTCATCCCCCTGACGAGGCAGCCCGGCAATCTGCAGGCCTACAAGATGATCCTCACCCCCGACGACGCACTACCCGAGCCGCGCACGCACGAGGGTTTCGAGTGGTTCTACGTGCTCTCGGGGCGTCTGCGGCTGATCCTCGGCGACCGCGAGCTCACCATGAGGGCCGGGGAGGCGGCCGAGTTCGACACTCGCATCCCGCATTGGCTGGGCCCGGCCGACGACCGCCCAGTCGAACTGCTCACGCTGTTCGGTAAGCAGGGCGAACGCATCCACCTGCGGGCCAGCAGCCGCGGTGCCGGTTCCACGCGAAGCTAGTGCGCAGCGACGTTCAGCTCGCGAATGTGATCATCGCGACCGCAGCGACCGCCAGCACCATGCCGATCCGTCGATCGGGGCCGACGCGCTCGCCGAGAACCGTCGTCGCCAGCAGCACCGTCGCCGCGGGGTAGAGCGCGCCGATCACGCTGACCATCGACAGCATGCCGTGCTGGAACGCGAACATCAGCGCCGCATTGGCGACGACGTCGAGCACCGCCACCCCGGCGATGAACGGCCACAGCTGCCGTGGTGGCCGCAGCAGCATCCCGGCGCCCAGCGCGACTGCGCCCACCACCACCGATGCCGTCAGCCGCGCCATCGCCAGCGGCCACAACCAGGTTCCCTCGGGGACCTGATTCATCGCCACGAACATCAGGGCGAAGGTGAGCCCGGACACGAACGTCAGCCACGCCACCCGAGCGGTGAACCGCGGGTGCGCGCTGCCGCCGACGTCCTCGTCGGATTCGCGGCTGACCAGGACCACCGCGAGCAGCGCGAGGGCGATACCGGCATAGGCGAGCGGGCCCGGCCGCTCCCCCAGCACGAGCCCGACGAGCACGGGTATGCCCGCCACGAGCAGCGCGGTCACCGGAGACACCACGGACATCGGTCCCTCGGCGAGCGCCTGGTAGAACCACCAGATCGCCACCCCGCCGGCCACCCCGGCGACCGCACCCCACACCAGGGACGAGAGGGTGATCTCCCCACCCACCAGCGGGGCCACCGCGAGCACCAGCAGCAGCGACAACGGGTACGACGCGACGACGAACCGCAGCGCCGCGATGCGCCGGGAGGCGACACCCCCGACGAAGTCGCTCACGCCGTAGCCGACCGCGGCGACCAGAGCGAGCAGAACCGCAGTCAGCGGCGCATTCCCTTCACGCGGCGGCCGAGCTCACGCGTGACCTCCCGCTCGGCGGTGCGACGCGCGATGTCCTGACGCTTGTCGTAGTCCTGCTTGCCCTTCGCCAGGGCCAGTTCGACCTTGACCTTGCCGTCGGAGAAGTACATCGACAGCGGCACCAGCGTCTGGTTGCCCTCCCGGGACTTGCCGACGAGCGCGTCGATCTGACGGCGGTGCAGCAGCAGCTTGCGGGTGCGTCGCGGCGCATGGTTGGTCCATGTGCCGTGGCCGTACTCGGGGATGTGCAGTCCGCGCAGCCAGACCTCACCGTCGTCGACGGTCGCGAACGCGTCGACGAGCGAGGCCTTGCCCTCGCGCAGGCTCTTGACCTCGGTACCGACGAGGGCGATGCCCGCCTCGTAGGTGTCGAGGATGGTGTAGTTGTGGCGTGCCTTGCGGTTGGTCGCGATGACCTTCCGGCCCTTCTCCTTCACGTGCAGGCCCTTCCGGTCCACGAGCGATCGAACAGAACACCGTCCAGCATAGGAACCTCCGGCAACCGGTTATTCACGCACGTACAGGCGCAGCGTGACGTACGCGGTGATCGCGGCCATGCCGACCCCGACGATCACGAGGATCGGCGAGACGAGCACCACGTCGCTGGTGGTGATGCGGGCGACGATGTTGGCGTCGTACACGTCGGCGAGCACATCGTCGACGAAGGCGCTCTTCGCGGTGAACAACGCCGCGATCGCGAGCACCGCGCCGATCACCGCGGCGACGACCGCTTCGAGCAGGAACGGCAGCTGGGTGTACCAACGGGTGGCGCCGACCAGGCGCATGATGCCGACCTCGGTGCGGCGGGTGAACGCCGCGATCTGCACCATGTTCGCGATGAGCAGGATCGCGGCGATCGCCTGCACCACCGCGATCGCGAACGCCGCGTTGCGGACACCGGAGAGCACGCTGAACAGCCGCTCGACGAGGTCCTTCTGATTGAGCACGCTCTCCACGCCGGGCCGGTACCCGAACTCGTCCTGGATGATGCCGAACCGGTCCGGGTCCGACAGCTTCACCTTGAACGACGCCGGGAAGCTCTCCGCGCTGACCAGCTCCGCCAGCTCCGGCTGGTCCTTGAAGACACGTTCGGTCGCGTCGGCGACGGCGTCCTCACGGTTGAGGTACTGCACCGACACCACCGACGGCGTGTTCTCCAGGTCGCTGCGCAGGGTGCGGCAGATGTCCTGTTCGCAGTCGGGGTCGAGGGTCGAGACGTCGTCGGTGAGGAACAGCTGCACCTCCACCCGATCGAGGAAGATGCTCTGGGTCTTGTCGGCCATCTGCACGACGAGCAGACCGGCACCGAACAGGCCGAGGGAGATCGCGGTGGTCAGGATCATCGCGACGGTCATGGTGAGGTTGCGGCGCAGGCCGGTCACGACCTCGCTGAACAGGAAGCTTGCTCGCATCGGGTGGGAAGTCCTTCGGTTGCCGGGCGGTCGAGAGCTGGGGGCCGGCGCCTGCTAGCGGCCGACGCCGTAGACGCCGCGCGCTTCGTCGCGGACCACCCGGCCGAGGTCGAGTTCGACGACGCGCCGGCGCATGGAGTCGACGATGTGGTGGTCGTGGGTGGCCATCAGGACCGTGGTGCCGGTGCGGTTGATCCGTTCGAGCAGCATCATGATGTCCTGGCTGGTGTCGGGGTCCAGGTTGCCGGTCGGCTCGTCGGCCATGAGCACCAGCGGACGGTTCACGAACGCCCGGGCGATCGCGACGCGCTGCTGTTCGCCGCCGGACAGTTCGCCGGGCAGCCGGTCCGCCTTGCCGGAGAGACCCACCAGGTCGAGGACCTCGGGCACCGTGCGTTCGATGATCGCCCGGGGCTTGCCGATCACCTCGAGGGCGAACGCGACGTTCTCGGCGACCGTCTTCTGCTGCAGCAACCGGAAGTCCTGGAACACACAGCCGAGGGACTGCCGCAGCTTCGGCACCCGTCGCCCGGAGAGCTTGTTGACGTGGAAGTCCGCGACGTGGACGTCGCCGGACGTCGGTGTCTCCTCGCGCAGCAGCAGCCGCAGGAACGTCGACTTGCCCGAGCCCGACGGTCCGATGAGGAACACGAACTCGCCTTTGCCGATCTCGACACTGACGTTGTCCAGTGCGGGACGGGTGGACGTCTTGTACGACTTGGACACATTCTCCAGGCGGATCACGACGCCATGCTAGCTGTTTGTTACCGGACGGTGACCTACTGGCCTGGAGCGACGGTGGGTTCGGTGGTGTTCGCGGTCGTGGTGTTACCGCTGTCGCCGCCCTCGAGACCGGGGATGCCGGGGATCTCGGGCAGACGGAACCGCGGCGTCTCCGTCGTCGTGGGCGCGGTCGTGGTCACCGACGGCTCCGGGACGGCCGGTACCGAGGTGGGGGCGTCCGTGGTGGTCGTCGGCGTGCTGGACTGCGGCACGGTGGTCTCCGCGGTCGTCGCGGGCGTCTCGGCGGGCGCCACGAACGGCACGTACGGCGTCTCCGAGATCACGACTGCACCCGGCTGCGCCGGGACCGCCGGTTCCTCGTCCTGGTTGAGATAGAGATACAGCATCCACAGACCGAGCCAGGTCACGCACATCGCCACGGTCGTGGTGCGCATTCGGCCGCCGAACAGCTTGGGCGGGATCTTGATCTGCGGTCGCGTCTTCCCGGCCGCGGTCTCGGTGGTCGTCACCTTGCCGGTCGCTTCTTCGGCGGGGGTGCCCGGCTTCGCCCGATCTCCGGTCTTGTTCGCGTCGCTCATGCGTCCACCTCCTCCGCCCGGTTGACGACGGACACGGTGTCGAGTTGCGGTGTCACCGTGATGCCCTTGCGTCGCAGCGCGGCGGCGATGCGTGCCCGCAGCGCGCGGCCCACCTGGAACTGCTTGCCGGGCAGTGTCCGCGCGACGACCCGGATGCTGACCTGGTCGACCTCGAGGCTCTCGACACCCATCACGCTGGGTTCGTCGAGCAGCAGTTCCCGCAGCTTCCCGTCCTTGTAGGCGGCGACACCCACGTCGTGCAGGATCTCGTTGACCTCGGAGATGTCCGCAGTGACCGGCACCGGCACGTCGATGACCGCCCGCGCCCAGTCCTTGGACAGGTTGATCGCCTTGTTGATCTGGCCGTTGGGCACGATGATCACCTCACCGGCCGAGTTGCGCAGCCGCGTCACCCGCAGCGTGACGTTCTCGATGGTGCCGACCGCGTCCTGTGAGGAACCGGTGACCGAGATCTGCACGGTGTCGCCGAAGCCGTACTGGCGTTCGGTGATGATGAAGAACCCCGCGAGGATGTCCTGCACGATGCGCTGCGCGCCGAAGCCGAGCGCCGCGCCGAGCACGGTCGCCGGCGCGACGAGACTGCCGATCGGCAGCTGCAGGTAGTCGAACACCTTCAGCGTCGCCACGATGTAGACGAAGGTGATGACCACCCACCGCACGACCTGGGCCACCGAGTGCCGGTGCTTGGACGCCTCCGACCGCACCAGGTCGTCCGACTCCTGGTACTTCTCGTCGATGTTCCGGGTGATCCGGTTCCCGACCCAGCTCACGAACCGGGCGATGATGACGGCGCCGAGCACCGTCAGGGCGATCAGCAGACCGTTGGTGGTCAGCCAGTCGAGCAGCGTTCTACCGGGAAACAGAGGGAGACCTCCCTGGGTCTGTGAAGTGTCGGGTCGAGCGATTACCGGGTCGGGCGGTTACTGGTTCTGGTTCTCGCGCATGCGCCAGCGGATGCCCTCTTCGAGGAATCCGTCGATCTCACCGTCGAGCACCGCCGACGGATTGTTGACCTCGTACTCGGTGCGCAGGTCCTTGACCATCTGGTACGGGTGCAGCACGTACGAGCGCATCTGGTTGCCCCACGAGCTGCCGCCGTCGCCCTTGAGTGCGTCCATCTCGGCGCGCTCCTCCTGACGCTTGCGTTCGAGGAGCTTGGCCTGCAGCACGCGCATGGCCGAGACCTTGTTCTGCAGCTGCGACTTCTCGTTCTGGCAGGTCACGACGATGCCGGTGGGAATGTGGGTCAGGCGCACCGCGGAGTCGGTGGTGTTGACGGACTGGCCACCGGGACCGGACGACCGGTACACGTCGACGCGCACGTCGTTCTCGTCGATGTCGATGTGGTCGGTCGTCTCGACGACCGGCAGGACCTCGACCTCGGCGAAGGAGGTCTGGCGACGTCCCTGGTTGTCGAAGGGGCTGATGCGCACGAGGCGGTGGGTGCCCATTTCGACGGACAGCGTGCCGTACGTGTAGGGCGCCTTGATCGCGAAGGTCGCCGACTTGATGCCGGCTTCTTCCGCGTAGGACGTGTCGTAGACCTCGACGCCGTAACCGTGCTTGTCGGCCCAGCGGATGTACATGCGCATGAGCATCTCGGCCCAGTCGGCGGCGTCGACCCCACCGGCACCGGCCCGGATGTTCACCAGGGCGTCGCGCTGGTCGTACTCACCGGACAGCAGGGTGCGCACCTCCATCGCCTCGATGTCGGCGCGCAGCGCCGCGCGTTCGGCGTCGGCGTCGGCGAGCGCGGCCGCGCGGTCGTCGCCCTCCTCGCCCTCGGCGAGCTCGTAGAGCACCGGCAGGTCGTCGAGCCGCGAGCGCAGCTCCTCGACACGGCGCAGTTCGCCCTGGGCGTGCGAGAGCTGGCTGGTGACCTGCTGCGCGTGCTCCTGGTCGTTCCACAGCTCTGGGTCGGCGGCCTGGTGCTCGAGTTCGTCGATTCGACGGCGCAGCTCCTCCACGTCGAGGACCGTTTCCACGGTCTCGAGGGTGGTCGCGAGCTCGGCCAGGTCTGCGGAAACATCGGGATGCACGATTTCCAAGGTTACCGGCTAGCGTTCTGGGCATGACCACCGACTTCACCGCCGACCTGGACCTCGCCCTGCGCATCGCCGACGAGGCGGACGCCGTCACCCGCGCCCGCTTCGGTGCGCTGGACCTCAAGGTGAGCGACAAGCCGGACCTGACCCCGGTGTCGGACGCGGATCTCGCGGTGGAGCGACTGGTCCGCGACGTGCTGGGTGCCGAGCGGCCGGCGGACGCGGTGCTCGGCGAGGAGTTCGGCGGCGATGCGGTGTTCTCCGGCCGCCAGTGGGTGGTGGACCCGATCGACGGAACCAAGAACTTCGTGCGCGGGGTGCCGGTGTGGGCCAGCCTGATCGCGCTGCTCGACGACGGCGTGCCGGTGGTCGGAGTGGTCAGCGCCCCGGCCCTGAACCGCCGGTGGTGGGCGGTCGCGGGGCAGGGCGCGTGGACGTCCTTCGAGGGCGGGGCGCCGCGCCGGATCGCGGTGTCGGAGGTGACCCGCACGGAGTCGGCGTCGCTGAGTTTCTCGAGCCTGTCGGGCTGGCGCGACCGCGGCCTGCGCGACGAGTTCATCGCCCTGACCGACGAGGTGTGGCGGGTCCGCGCGTACGGCGACTTCTTCTCCTACTGCCTGCTCGCGGAGGGCGCCCTGGACATCGCGCTCGAGCCGGAGGTCTCGCTGTGGGACCTGGCCGCGCTCGATGTGCTGATCCGCGAGGCCGGGGGCCGGTTCACCAACGTCGAGGGCGTGGACGGCCCGCACGGCGGCAGCGCCGTCGCGACCAATTCGGCCCTGCACGACGACGTGCTCGCGAGGTTGCGTCCGGCTCACTGACCTGCGTCGGCGCGGTCGCCGGAAGCTTCTTACTCCGTAGTAGACACTCTTCTTACTCCAGAGTAAGGTTGGTGGGGTCCGATCCCCTCGAGAGACTTCTGGTGATCATGAGCAAGCAAGACAGTGTGGCCCGGACCCCCCGACGCGATACGTCTGCGGTCGGCCTGAACCCGGTGAAGCGGGACGTCATGGGCGCCGCGATGCGCGTGCTCACGCGAATCACCGGTTCGGAGCTGGCGGATCGCTACAACTTCCGTCAGACCATCGACCGGGCCACGTACCAGTCCACCAAGACCGGCTTCAAGACGCTCGGTGCCGCCACCCGCGCGTTCAAGAAGGTCTCCGGCGGCGGTGCGCCGCAGCGCCTCGACGCACCGAAGAGAAGCGACTTCTTCGATCTGACCCCAACCGACGATCAGCAGATGATCGTCGAGACCGTCCAGGAATTCGCGGCCGAGATCCTCCGGCCCGCGGCCCACGACGCCGACGAGGCCGCAGCGGCGCCCGCCGACCTGCTGGCCCGCGCCGCCGAGCTCGGCATCACCCTCGTCAACGTCCCCGAGGCGTTCGACGGCGCCGCCACCGAGCGCGGCACCGTCACAAACGCACTCGTCGCCGAAGCACTCGCGCACGGCGACATGGGCCTGGCGCTGCCGATCCTGGCGCCCAGCGGCGTCGCCGTCGCGCTCACCCAGTGGGGCAGCGACGAGCAGCAGAAGACGTACCTGCCCGCCTTCGCGAGCGACGACGTGCCGCAGGCCTCGGTCGTGATCGCCGAGCCGCGCGCCCTGTTCGATCCGTTCGCCCTGCAGACCAAGGCCGTGCGCTCCCCCAGCGGCTACCGCCTCAACGGCGTCAAGTCGTTCGTCCCGGCCGCGGGCAGCGCCGAGCTCTTCGTCGTCGCCGCCGAACTCGACGGCCGCCCGGCCCTGTTCATCGTCGAGGCCAAGAGCAAGGGCGTCGTCGTCGAGGCCGATCCCAGCATGGGCCTGCGCGCCGCCGGCCTCGGCCGGCTGCACCTGAACGACGTCGCGGTACCGCAGTCGGCGTTGCTCGGCTCGGACGGAACCGATTCGCTCGACACCGCCGCCGCGGACCTGCGTGCCGAGCAGTACGCCGACGCCGTGCGTCTGGCCCGTCTGGGCTGGGCCTCGCTCGCAATGGGCACCGGCCAGGCCGTGCTCGACTACGTGATCCCCTACGTCAACGAGCGCCAGGCGTTCGGTGAGCCGATCAGCCACCGTCAGGCGGTGGCCTTCATGGTCGCCAACATCAAGATCGAGCTCGACGGCATCCGCCTCGTCACCCTGCGCGGCGCCTCCCGCGCGGAACAGGGCCTGTCGTTCGCCCGCGAGGCCGCGCTGGCCCGCAAGCTCGCGACCGACAAGGGCATGCAGATCGGCCTCGACGGCGTGCAGTTGCTCGGCGGCCACGGTTTCACCAAGGAACATCCCGTCGAGCGCTGGTACCGCGACCTGCGTGCCGTCGGCGTCGCCGAGGGCATCGTCCTCATCTGAGCGGTCCGACCCGAACAAGGAATCTGTAGATGATCAATCTCGAACTTCCGAAGAAGCTCAAGGCCTCTGCGAATCAGGCTCATCAGGTCGCCGCGCAGATCTTCCGCCCGGTCTCCCGCAAGTACGACCTCGCCGAGCACGTCTACCCGGTCGAGCTCGACACGATGGCCGCGATGGTCGAGGGGCTCAACGACTCCGGGCAGGGCGCGGCCGGCGCCGCCCTCGGGCGCGACGCGAAGAAGCAGGACGCCAAGGGCGGCAACGCCAACGGCGGCAACATGGCCGGACTGCTCAACGTCATCGAAACCTGCTGGGGCGATGTCGGACTGACCTTGTCCATCCCCTACCAGGGCCTGGGCAACTCGGCGATCGCCGCGGTCGCCACCGACGAACAGCTCGAACGGTTCGGCAAGGTGTGGGCCTCGATGGCGATCACCGAACCGAGTTTCGGCTCCGACTCGGCGGCCGTGACCACCACCGCCGTGCTCGACGGCGACGAGTGGGTCCTCAACGGCGAGAAGATCTTCGTCACCGCCGGTGAGCGTTCGACGCACGTCGTCGTCTGGGCCAGCGTGGACCGATCCAAGGGTCGCGCGGCGATCAAGTCGTTCGTGGTGCCGCGCGACGCACCGGGACTGAGCGTCGCCCGGCTCGAGCACAAGCTCGGCATCCGGGCATCCGACACCGCGGTCCTGGTTCTGCAGGACTGCCGAATCCCCAAGGACAACATCCTCGGTTCCCCCGAGGTGAACGTCGAACAAGGCTTCGCGGGCGTCATGCAGACCTTCGACAACACCCGGCCGATCGTGGCCGGTATGGCGATCGGCCTGGGACGGGCCGTGCTCGAGGAACTGCGCGCGATCCTGTCCGAGGCCGGGATCGAGGTGTCCTACGACATCCCGGCGAACAACCAGCACGCCGCGGCCGCCGAATTCCTGGCGCTCGAGGCGGATTGGGAAGCGTCCTACCTGCTCGCGCTGCGCGCCACGTGGATGGCCGACAACAAGAAGCCGAACTCGCTCGAGGCGTCCATCTCGAAGGCGAAGGCCGGACGCACCGGGACCGCGGTGTCGCTCAAGGCCGTCGAACTCGCCGGCACCTACGGCTACTCGGAGCGGCCGCTGCTCGAGAAGTGGGCACGCGACTCGAAGATTCTCGACATCTTCGAAGGCACCCAGCAGATCCAGCAGCTCATCGTCGCGCGACGTCTGCTCGGCAAGTCGTCCTCCGAACTCAAGTAAGCGGGTCGAACGCGAGAAACCGGTCCGGGGCGCCGCGGCGGCCCGGACCGGTTTCGTCCGACCTCGGGTGGCTCACGAGTCGAACCTGAAGGATTCGAGAACCCGCGGATCGCCGGTGGGAGCGTGGGTGAGGCACCAGGTGTCGAAGTCCTCACGACGGAAGCGGGATTCGGCGGGGACGAGGCGTATCTGAGGCCTCTCCGGGTCCATCCACCACACGAGGAAGTCCGTGACGGTCCCCTCGGCGGGCCAGCTGCCGGTGTCGCCGGGAAGCAGCAGAACGTCGACGAATCCGCCGACGGGAAGACCGAGGTCTACGAAGATGCCGATCGCGCCCGGCCGTGGGATCAGTGCGACGGTTCCGGACAATCGCTGCCCCGGAACGAGGTTGGCACGCACTCGATCCCAGTCGTCGGGGTCGGAGCGCGGAAGACTCCAGCCGTAGGGAGGGTGCGGTCGATTCTCGTCGGGCTGTTCGGGCATGCGACGAACCTACCTGCGGTGGAGCGAAAGATGCCGCCGTGATCAGAATCGCGGTTCCGGCCTCGACGTGGCGGTGCGGACGACGACAGCCGACACCGCCGCTACGACCGCGGCAACGGCCGCGGCCGCCGCGGCGGGTGTGGACTGCCAGCCGTCGGAGTCGATGCGGGCCAGCGCGATCCACAACAGTCCCCAGACGATCGCGGCCGTGACCGCGAGCCGGCCGCGTCCGACAACGGCCAGGAACACCGACACGACGGCCACCAGGGCGAGGACGACCACCGCCCATGTGTCCGCTCCCAGACCCAGCGGGTCGAGGCGATCGGCCTGCAGCGCGGCGGCGATGTTCGCCACCGTCGCGACCGCCACCCAGCCCAGATACACGAACATGGTGCCGTCGACCACCACGGCCTCGAGCCGGGACTCCGGCCGGGTTGCCGTGAGCAACACGAAAACCCTGGCCAGAACCCCGAGCAGCGCCGCGATGACCACGACGCTGAGCCGGATCAGATCGAACTGGACGGCCAGGATCCATGCGGCATTGAGCAGCATCGACGCGGCGATCCACCACCCTGACTGTCGCTGACGCGGATTCGCGCGCTGCTGCGGCAGCGCCTGCCACACCGCGAGCGCGATCAACCCGACGTAGATGAGCGTCCAGATCGAGAAGGCGGCGCCGCCGGGCGCGACGGCCGTCGCATCGGCCGACAATGCTCCTCCCGCCGCCTCCGAGATCGGGGTTCCGGCAACCGCTCCCGAGCCGAGGAACGAACAGAGCACCGCGACGACCGCACTCAGGGCGACAACCGTCGTGCGGATCGAGTCGGTGGGCGAAGTCGTGCCGACGTGGGGCGTCATGCGATGCAGATGCCCGTCCTGGCCGTTCACGAAACCCCGAACGGGGGTCAGAGGCGCGCCGCCAGCTCGGCGACCAGGTCGCCGCGGTCCCCGACCACGACATCGGACAGTCCCAGCCAGGTCGCCATCTCCCGCAGCTCGACGGCGAGGGATTCGGCGACCTCCCCGGCGTCGCGACCCGGTTCGACGAACGCGCCCGGCACGCGCAGGGCGTCGGCTCCGCGGTCTGCTTTGAGGTCGACCCGCCCCACCAGGTCACCGTTCTGCAGGAACGGGAAGACGTAGTAGCCGTGCACGCGTTTGTGGGCGGGCGTGTAGATCTCGATGCGGTACCGGAAGCCGAAGAGCCGCTCGGTGCGCGGCCGGCAGAAGACGAGCGGATCGAACGGGCAGAGCAGCGCCGTGCCGTGCGCGCGTCGCGGGATCCGGGCGGCGGCATCCAGGTAGGCAGAATCGGACCAGCCGCGCACGGTCACGGGTACGAGCGCGCCCTCGTCGACGAGATCGGCCGCGGCCGCCGCCGTCTGCTCGGCCGAGAGCCGGTAGTAGTCGCGCAGATCCGCGGCGGTGGCCACCCCCAGCGACCGTGCCGCACGACGAACGAGCTCGCGGATCGCGTCGCGCTCGTCGATCTCCACGCCGATCACGTCGTCCGGGAGCACACGTTCGGCCAAGTCGTAGTGCCGGGTGAAGCCGACCCGCCGGTCGACCGACAACGCGCCGGAGGCGAAGAGCTGTTCGCAGATCACCTTCGTCTCGGTGCGTCCCCACCACGGCCCGCCGCGGCCCTGCGGCGTGATCCGCAGGTGCCGTTCGATGTCCCCGGCGGTGGCAGCACCGACCTCCCTGACGACGTCGAGCACATCCCTGCCCAGCATGGGATTCTGCTCCACCACACGTCGTTCCCCGGCCCAGCGGCCGTGGGAGTAGCGGTTCATGCGCCACCGCATCAGCGGCCAGTCCTCGACGGGGATCAGCGCGGCCTCGTGCGTCCAGTATTCGACGAGGGCACGCGGTGACCGGCTCGTGTTCTGCCAGGCGGCGGCGTCGAGGAGTTCGCGGTCGTAACCACCGATCCGGCTGAACACCGGCATGTAGTGCGCGCGGACGGCGACCGACACCGAGTCGAGTTGAAGCAGCGACGTGCGCTGAACGGCGCGCAGCACGTGGCGGCGTGTGGCGCGGCCGGCGGGGCGGCGGTCCGCGAAACCCTGGGCGGCGAGGACGACGCGTCGGGCCGCGTCGGCGGTCAACTCGAGCACACCTCCACCCTGTCATCGACCCCCGACATCGGAGCTTCCTCCCCTACCCGGGGCGACGGTGAGCGCAAAGGCGCCCCCATCGACTGTGATTTGGGTCACGATGTGGGTGCATCCATCGGGCACAAGGAGGTGTCGTATGTCGGCGCAGGATCTCGTCCGGAAGGTCACCGACACCGTCGGATCGCTCATGGTCATGCAGCGCGCCGGGGTACTGTCGTTCCCCCGGGTCGACCACACGGTCTCCACGCTCCTCGCGGTGCGCAAGTACGGACCGTTCGCCGGGCCGGTGCACGCCGACGTCGCACGCGGCCTCGAGGCCATCGCGATCATCGACGAACGTGGCGCGGTCAGTTACCGGAACCTCGAAGGCATGTCCAACGCGCTGGTGCGGGCCTGGCAGGCCGACGGCATCCGCCCCGGCACCGTGCTGGGTGTGATGGCACGCAACCACCGCGGCCTGGTCCTGACGATGCTCGCGTCGGCGAAGCTCGGCACGAAACTCGTGCTGATGAACACCGGACTCGCACCCCGCCAGCTCGCCGACATCGCGGCCCGCGAGAACGTCGAGACGTTCGTGTTCGACTCCGAGTTCGCCGCCGCGGCCGCTGCCCTGCCCGAGGGCACCCGCACCTATCTGTCGTGGCAGGACGAGCTGGTTCCCGGCGCACCGGCCATCGACTCGCTGCTCTACAAGTTCGATCGGTCGCCGGTCCCCGCGCCGTCGGAGCCGGGCGGATTCGTGCTGCTCACCAGCGGTACCACCGGCACCCCGAAGGGCGCGCCACGCGGCCGGACCTCGCCGTTCACATCCGCCCAGTTCCTCGACCGGGTTCCGTTGCGTCGTGGCCAGAGGATGCTCATGGCCGCGCCCGCCTTCCACGGCACCGGCGTCTCCCAGATGGCGATGGCCCTGGCGCTGGGGCAGACGGTGATCATGGCGCGCCGGTTCGATCCGCTCGAAACCCTGCGGCTCATCGAGGGCGAACGGGCGAACGTGCTGGTCGTCGTGCCCACGATGCTGCAGCGCATCCTCGACCTCGGCATCGGGAAGATCGCGGAGTTCGACACCTCGAGCCTGAAGATCATCTTCGCTGCCGGGTCGGCCCTGTCCCCCGATCTGTGCCGGCGCACCCGCGAGGCGTTCGGCGACGTCCTGCACAACCTCTACGGGTCGACCGAGTGCGCGGTCGCGACGGTCGCGACCCCCGAGGACCTGCGGCGCGCGCCCGGAACCGCCGGCCGCCCACCCGTGTCGTGCCGGGTGGAGATCCTCGACGACGCGGGTAACCCCGTCACCGAACCCGGCGTGTCCGGCCGCATCTTCGCCGCCAGCGGACTGAGCTTCGAGGGCTACACGGACGGGCGGGACAAGGAACGCATCCGCGGTCTGCTCTCGACCGGCGACGTCGGTCACTGGGACGCCGACGGCTATCTGTTCGTCGACGGCCGCGACGACGACATGATCATCTCCGGCGGGGAGAACGTGTATCCGCTGGAGGTGGAGAACCTGCTGGTCGAACGCGACGACGTGCTCGACGCGGCGGTAGTAGGGGTGGAGGATCCCGAGTTCGGCGCCCGCCTGCGGGCGTTCGTGGTCCCCACACCCACAGCAGCCCGCGACCCCGAGGAGATCAAGGCGTACGTGAAGGCGAATCTGGCGCGCTACAAGGTGCCGCGCGATGTGATCTTCCTCGAGGAACTTCCCCGCAACACGACGGGCAAGCTGCTCCGCCGCGTGCTCGTCGACATGGAGATCTGACCGGTCCCCTCCGAGCGAATGTATCGCTCGGCTCCTTCAACCGAGCGAACGGTACATTCGCTCGGAAAAATTGGGCGGACGCGGGCAAAAGGAAAGGCCGGCATCCGAATTCGGATGCCGGCCTTCCAGTGGTAGCGGGGACAGGATTTGAACCTGCGACCTCTGGGTTATGAGCCCAGCGAGCTACCGAGCTGCTCCACCCCGCGTTGCAGAAACGAAGTTACACGAGCGTTCGAACCGAAGGCAAATCGCCTGCACCGCCACCTCCAGGGGACGGCACCCGCCGGCTCGCCGAACCGAAAATCGGCGTCCGCCACCCGAGACAACAGGCGAAAACTGGTGACCCGGACCACATTCCACGCATGATTCATTTCACATAACGGGCGTGTAACAGAACGGGTGGCTGACCGTTATTTTCGACCGTCGACCTGGGGAAATGCCGGTCGACGGTCTCACCAGTTGGACACGCGTCCGCCGAATCGGGTGGGTATACGCCGACGCGACCGCTCTGTACGGTCGGTCCCGGCCCGAAACCACCGGGCCAACACCGGACTGCCGCTGCTGACACCCTGCCCCGCAGGATCCGGTGCCTACGAATCCTTCGAGGGGCAGGGACGCGGCCACGACACGCGCCCGCTCCCGATCGACGCCGAATCCGGTGTGACGAGGATGCCAGGCCCGCCGCCGTCAGCGAGCGCGGAGAGGATCCACCCGCATGACCACTCTGTTCAGCAAGCGCGGCCTGGGCATGGCCGTCGTCACCGGCGCCCTCGTCGCCCTCCCCGTCGGCCTGGCCACCGGCACCGCCTCCGCAGCGACCCACAACTGGGACGGCGTCGCGCAGTGCGAGAGCGGCGGAAACTGGGCCATCAACACCGGTAACGGCTACTACGGCGGCCTCCAGTTCTCGCAGAGCACCTGGACCGCCAACGGCGGCACCGGCAGCCCGCACACCGCGTCGAAGGAAGAGCAGATCCGCGTCGCCGAGAACACCCTGCAGTCCCAGGGTCCCGGTGCGTGGCCGGTGTGCGGTCAGTACCTGACCACCGAGTCCGCGCCCGCGCCCGCTCCGGCGGCACCCGCCCCGGCGCCGGCCCCGGCTGCTCCGGTCGCGCCCGCGGCCCCCGTGCCCGGCGACCAGGTGCAGCAGGCCATCGACGCCGCACGCGTCCTCGCCGAGCAGAACGGTCTCGGCGCCCAGTTCCAGCAGCTGATCGACGTCGCCGGCCGCTGACCGAACGCAACGAAGCCGGGCCCCGCACTGAGTGCGGGGCCCGGCTTCGTGGTTGAACCTACCGATCAGCCGCCGGTCGCCTGGTAGGCGTCGACCGCCCGCTGGACCCGTTCCAGGGCCCGGCCGTAGGCCGCGAAGTCACCGCTGCGCTGCGCGTTGCTCAGCTCGGTCAGCGCGGCGTCGAGTTCGTTCACGGCGGCGGCCCGGTCCGCGGGCACCGGAGCCGGCGCCGCCGGCTGCGGTGCGGGCTGCGGCACGGACCCCTGCGCCTGTTCACCGTTCGCGCCCGGCTCCGCCGGTGCGGTCGGTGCCGATTCGCCGCCCGGCGCGGTGGCGGCATTGCCGACGCCACCGCCGAACACCTGATCCAGCGCGCCCGCCAGCGTCGGGGCGTAGCCGATGCGCACGCCGCCGCCCTGTCCCGGTTCGCGATAGCTCACCAGCACCCGCGACAGCTGCGGGAACGTGGACGTACTGCCACCGGTCGAGTTGCGTTCGGTGTACATCGGCTGGACGTACAGGATGCCGCCCTCCGCGATCGGCAGGGTGAGCAGGTTGCCGTAGTGGATGCGGTTCGACCGCTCGAGCAGCGTCCGTTCCGACGCCACCCGGGTATCGGAGATCATCGCGTTCTGCGTCTGCTCGGGACCGAACGTCTGGGTGTCCGTCGGCAACTGCAGGATCGTGAACTTCCCGTAGTCCTTCGGGTCGGCGTCCACCGAGATGTACGCCGACAGGAACTGCCGGTTGTAGCCGACCATCGCCGAGGTCAGCCGGAACGACGGCGCAGCCGTCTCCTCGTCGCCGACGAGCACGTAGTACGGCGGCTGGTTGGCGTTCGTCTCGACGGTGGGATCCGACGGCACCGACCAGAACGCGTTGTTCGTGAAGAACTCACGCGGGTCGTCCACGTGGTACTTCGCGAGCATCTCGCGCTGCACCTTGAACAGGTCCTCCGGGTACCGGAAGTGCGAACGCAACTCGTCGGTGATCGCCTCCTGCGGGGTCACCGCATCCGGGAACACACCCATCCACGCCTTCAGGACCGGGTCCTGATCGTCGACCTGGTACAGGGTGACCGTTCCGTCGTACGCGTCGACGGTCGCCTTCACCGAGTTGCGGATGTACGAGACCTCCTTGCGGGGCAGCAACCGGCCGGTGTTCTGGTCGATGCTGTCCTCGACCAGACCCTCGAGGGAACTGCGCTGCGCGTACGGATAGTTGTCGAGCGTGGTGTACGCGTCGACGATCCACACGATCCGCCCGTTCACCGCTGCCGGGTAGGCGTCGCCGTCGGCGGTCAGCCACGGCGCGACCTTGGTGACACGGTCGCGGGGGTCGCGATTGAACAGGATCTTCGAATCCTCGCCGATCGCGCCGGAGAACAGGATGTTGCGCTCGGCGTACTTCGCGGCGAACGCGAGCCGGTTGAACCAGTTCCCGATCGAGACACCACCGGAACCGTCGTAGGTGTACTTGTCGGTGTCGGTGTCGTACTCGCGCGGCCCGGAGTCGCCGGCGGCACCGACGATCGCGTAATCCGGATTCGCCTGCGCAATGACCTCACCGAAGTAGATCCGCGGCTGCTCGACCGGGATCACCTGGCTGTCGGTCTTGAGCGAGGCGAGGTCGCTGACCATGTACACGGGGTAGCCGCTGTTGCTGTTGGCGGCTTCCTCCGCCGATTCGCTGGCGGCCGCGTTGACCCGGTTCGCCGGCGCGGCGACCAGGCCGTTGCCGTGCGTGTACACGGTGTGCCGGTTGATCCAGTCGGTCTGGTTGCCGGTCAGGCTCGACGGGGACAGCTCGCGGGCGGCGACGATGTAGTCCTCGACCTTCCCGTCCACGCTGTACCGGTCGATGTCGAGCGACTGCGGGAACCCGTAGAAGTTCTTGAGCTGCTGCTGCTGGGTGAACGTGCGCGGCAGCACGTTCGGGTCGAGCAGGCGCGTGTTCGCGATGGTCGTCAGGTCTGCGGGCACATTGCTCGGCGACGCGGTGCCGACCCCCGGATAGTCCCGGTACTCCACCTTGTCGTCGGTGATGCCGTACGCCTCGCGGGTCGCGGCGATGTTCCGTTCGATGAACGGGGATTCCTTGTCCGCGGCGTTCGGGCGCACCGAGAACTGTTCGACGACCAGCGGGTACACCGCGCCGACGAGGATCGACGAAAGCACCAGCAGCGCGGTGGCCAGCGCCGGGATCCGCAGATCCCGCAGCACGATCGCGGCGAAGAAGGCGATCGCACAGATCACCGCGATGGCCAGCAGGATGAGCTTCGCCGGCAGCACCGCGTGGATGTCGGTGTAGCCGGGGCCGGTGAACGTGGGTTCCTTGCGGCCGCTCCACAGCAGCGTGTACCGGTCGAGCCAGTAGGCGATCGCCTTGAGCGCGACGAACACACCGGCGAGAACCGCGAGCTGGATCCGCGCGGCACGGCTGACGTTGCCGCCGCGGCCGGCGAGCCGGATGCCGCCGAAGATGTAGTGGGTGACCAGGTTCGCGATGAGCGCGAGGATCACCGCGACGAACATCCAGTTCAGCAGGAACCGGTAGAACGGCAGGTCGAACGCGTAGAACCCGACGTCGAGCCCGAACTGCGGATCCACGGTGCCGAACGAGCCGCCGTTGAAGAACATCTGCACGGTGACCCAACTGGCCTGCGCGACCAGACCCGACAGCAGACCCAGCACGATCGGGATGCCGAGCCCGAACATGCGCATGCGGGTCATCACCGTGGTGCGGTATCGCGCGACCGGGTCGTTGGGACCGGCCGTGGGCACGAACACCGGCCGCGATCGATAGGCCAGCAGCATCGCCAGCCACACGACGGCGCCGACGAAGAGCGCGGTGACCACGAACAGGACGATGCGGGTCACCAGCACCTTGACGTACACGTCGCGGTACTCCACCTCACCGAACCACAGCCAGTTGGTGTATGCGTCGACGAGCCGGGGACCGAGCAACAACAAGGCCGCCACCACCAGCGCGAGGATCAGCAGAACCTTGCTGCGTTTGGACAGGGTGGGTACCCCTGATGGGGGCCTCATTCCCACGTGTCACACTCCCAACTCTTCGGCGGCGCCGGATCACGCCGCAGTTGCTCGCCCCCCGTGCATCGCGCGCCGCGCGCGTACACCGGTGACCGTTTCGCCCCAACTCTACGGAACGAATCGCTCCTGCCGCCGAATCGACGGACTCACGGAACCGGTCCCGTGAGCCGCGGTGATTCACCGCAGGCTCACGGTGCAAGGATAGGACGGTGAGTGAGCATCTTCCCGTCCCCTCCGAAGAAGGCCTGCGCCGCTGCGTCGGCGAGATCGTCGACTTCGTCGACGCCGACGGCTGGGGCCGTCCGCCGGTGATGTTCGCGCTGGTCCCGACCGCGCTGCTGGCTGCGGAGGAACCATCGCTCGGTGACCGGCTCGACGAGGGCAGCGAATACACCCCGATCGAACAGGACGCCTTCCCCGAGGACGTCGAGGGTGGCAGTCCCGCGCTCGACGAATTCCTGGCGACGACCAGCTGGCCGTCGTCGGTGGCCGGGTGTGTGCTGGTCCAGGAGATCGTGGTGTTGCCGCCCAGCGCAGAGTCCGATCTCGACGACGCGCTCGCGCCGCGGCTGGCCGACGCGCACGCCGCGGACGAGGCGGCCCGGCTGGCGGCGCACAGTCATCCCGAACGGCGTGAGGCGCGCCTGATCGCGGGGGTGCTGCGCGACGGGCCGTCGCTGTGCCTGCTGCAGCTGCGCCCCACCGACGACGAGGATCCGTTCGCGGGCATCGAACTGCGCACCTACGAGAACCTGGCGCCGAACCTGGTCGCCGCGCTCTACGCGACGCTCGAACCCGACGAGGACTGACGTCCCGCGGTCACGTGCAGGTGGGTGCGTCGCCACCGGCGGCGACGGTCGCGAGAGCGTCGATCGCGTCGTCGAGCGACTCGACCCGGATCAGCTGCAGCCCGTCGGGGACGTCGGTGAGGGCCTCGGCGCAGTTGTCCGCCGGCACCAGGAAGTAGGTCGCGCCGTCGTCGACCGCGCCGTCGAGCTTGTGGGTGATGCCGCCGATCGGTCCGACCTTGCCGTCCGAGTCGATGGTGCCGGTGCCCGCGACGGCGAGCCCGCCGTTGAGCGGGCCGGGGCTGAGCTTGTCGACGACGGCGAGGCTGAACATCAGGCCGGCCGAGGGGCCGCCGATATCGGCGAGGTTGAAGGTGACGGTGAACGGCACCTCGGGCACCTCTTCGGTGGTGATCCCGAGGTAGCCCTTCTCCGGGTCACCCGGACGCGCCGCGACGGTGACCTGCACGTCCTCGTCCATGCCGTCGCGGCGGACCTGGACGGCCAGTTCCGTACCCGGTGCGACCGCCCCGACGGCGCGCTGCACGCTGCCGGCCGTGGTCACCGGCTCCCCCGCGACCGCGACGATCTGGTCTCCCTCGCGGAACACGCCGGTGGCGGGCGCGTCCTCGCCGACCTGCGCGACCCGCACCGTCACCGGCAGATCGAGGTGGTGCAGCGCGGCGAGTTCGGCGCTGCGTTCGGACTGGGTGAACAGCGCCTGGTCGGCGGCACGGACGTCGTCCTTGCTGACATTCGGCGGATACACGGTCTCGCGCGGGGCGAGCGCGTACCGGTCGCTGATCCACACCGTCAGTGCCTGCGCGAGAGTCAGCTGGTCGTTGACGCCGACAGTGGTCATCCGCAGCTGACCGGTGGTCGTGTCGGGTTCGATGCCGTCGATCTGTACGACGGGCTTGCCGTCCGCCTCGCCGAGTGTGTCGAACGTCGGCCCCGGGCCGAGCGCCACGTACGGAACCTTCACGTTGGTGGCGATACCCGCCAGAGCCAGAAGGGGGACCAGCACCGCGAGCGGCGTCACGAACCGTCGATTCACCCGGTCCAGGGTAGCGGCAGCCGATGTTCGCGATCAGCGTGACCACGCAGGACCGATCGCCGTCGGACGCCTTGTACCGTTGGATACATGAGCGACACGCCTTTCGGCTTCTCGAACTCCGACGACGACCCGGACCGGAAGAAAGACGACAGCTCCGGCACCGGCGGGTCCGGATCCGAGGGCGGTGCGTCCGGCGGCTTCCCGTTCGGCTTCGGGCTGCCGGGCGGTGCGAACCCGTTCGGTGGTGGTGACCCCGGCGCCAACCCGTTCGGCGCCCAGGGCTTCGACCCCGCCCAGCTCGGCCAGATGCTCTCCCAGTTCGGCCAGATGCTCAGCGGGATGGGCAACGCGATGGGCACCGGCGGCACCGGGCCGGTGAACTACGAGGTCGCCATGAAACTGGCCCGGCAGCAGGTCGGGTCCTTCACGCCGGTCTCCTCCGGGGAGGCCGACGCGATCCGCGACGCGGCGCACCTCGCGGAACTGTGGCTCGACGGTGCGACGACGCTCCCGGCGGGCGCGACCCGCACGGTCGCGTGGACGCCGGTCGAGTGGCTCGAGAACACTCTCGACACCTGGAAGCGGCTGTGCGATCCGGTGGCCGAGCAGATCAACGGCATGTGGATCCAGGGCCTGCCCGAGGAAGCCCGGCAGATGGCCGGCCCCATGCTCGGCATGTTCGGGCAGATGGGCGGGCTCGCGTTCGGTTCCCAGCTCGGTCAGGCGCTCGGCCAGCTGTCGAAGGAGGTACTGACCTCCACCGACATCGGCCTGCCGCTCGGCCCGGCCGGAACCGCGGCGCTGCTGCCCGAGGCGATCGACAAGTTCGGTGACGGCCTCGAACAGCCCGCGCAGGAGGTGCTGGTGTTCCTGGCCGCCCGCGAGGCGGCGCACCAGCGTCTGTACAGCCACGTGCCGTGGCTGCGGCAGCGGCTGCTCTCGACCGTCGAGGACTACGCCCGCAACATCCGCATGGATTTCTCGGCCATCGAGGATCTCGCGCAGGGTCTCGACCCGTCCGCGCTGACCGATCCGTCGAAGCTCGAGGAGATCCTCAAGCAGGGCGCCCTGGAACCGCAGACCACCCCGGAACAGAAGCAGGCGCTCGAACGGCTCGAAACACTGCTCGCGCTCGTCGAGGGCTGGGTGGAGACCGTCGTGTCCGACGCGCTCGGCGACCGGATCCCCGGGACGTCGGCGTTGAGCGAGACCCTACGTCGCCGGCGTGCGTCGGGCGGTCCCGCCGAGCAGACCTTCGCGACGCTGGTCGGCCTCGAACTGCGGCCGCGCAAGCTGCGGGAGGCCGCAACGCTGTGGCGGACCCTCACCGAACAGGCCGGTACGGACGCGCGGGACAAGGTGTGGGCCCATCCGGACCTGTTGCCCGAGTCGTCCGACCTGGACAGCCCGGCCGGATTCGTCGACCGGGTTCTCGGCGGCGACACCGGGGCGTTCGACGATCCGATCGCCCAGTTGCGGGCCGTCGAGGAACGCGAGCGCGCGGAGAAGGAGAAGGAGAAGGAGAAGGGCAACGGCGAGCAGGGCCGCGAGGCCGGTCCCGACGAATCGGCCTGACGTCCTGTTCCCGCAGGCAGCAACCGGTTTCTGCCTGTGGATAACCCGCTGATCGGGGGCGTTGCCGGACGCTGCGGCTGTCAGGCTCGACGTCATGACGTCACCTGCGCACCCGCCCGGCCCCACCCTGGACCCCTGCCTCGAACTGCTGCGCCGCCCGGACGGCACCGTCCAGCTCGGCTGGGGACCCGAGACGGGGGCCCTGCTGGCCCCACCGGAGGGCATCGACACGTTCGATCTGCTCACCGTGCTGCGGATGCTCGACGGTCGCCACCCGCGTGAGACGGTGCTTGCCCACGTCGCGGATCGCGGCATGGACGCGGCCGCGGTCGACGCGATCCTCGACGATCTCGTCGCGTGCGGGGCGCTGCGGGACCCCGCGGCGCACACCGGTCCGGCCCCCACGACGGAACCGCGCGTGCGGATCCACGGAGACGGTCCGATCGCCGATGCGGTCGCCGCACACCTGACGGTGTCGTCGGTGCGGGTGTCGCGGTCCGGTTCGTATCCGCAGACCAGCGACGTCACGACCTGGAACGTGCACTGCGTACTGCTCACCGACGATCTGACGCCGGATCCGAATCTCGTCCTGGATCTCATGCGGAACCGGATCCCGCACCTGCCGGTCCGGCTCCGGGACGGACGCGGTGTCGTCGGCCCGTTCGTGGTCCCCGGCCGGACCAGTTGCCTGCGCTGCGCGGACCTGGTCCGAACCGATCTGGATCCCGCGTGGCCGCACCTGGCGACCCAGCTGTGGGGCCGGGTCGGACGCGCCGATCCCGCCGTGGTCCTCGCGACTGCGGCGGTCGCGGTCGGGCAGATCGACGCCCTCGCGGCCGGCCGGCCGGAGAACGCGCCGATCCTGATCGACCGCACCCTCGAGGTGGACCTCGGCGCGCACCGGTTCACGACACGCCGTTGGTTCCGGCATCCGCGATGCACGTGCGCACCGATGACGGGGCCCGGTCGTGCATGATGGTGGGCGTGGCCGAGATTCCCCGTAAGAGCTCTTCCCGCACCGCCAAACTGGCGAGCATCCCGCTCGGGATCGCCGGACGCGCCGCAGTCGGTTTCGGACGCCGACTCGCCGGCGGCGACCGCGACGAGATCGACGCCGAGCTGGCCGCGAAGGCGGCCGAGCAGTTGTTCTCCGTCCTCGGCGAGCTCAAGGGCGGCGCCATGAAATTCGGGCAGGCACTGAGCGTCATGGAGGCCGCCGTCCCGGAGGAGTTCGCCGAGCCGTATCGCGAGGCACTGACCAAGCTGCAGTCCGAGGCTCCACCGCTGCCCGCGAAGGCCGTGCACCGGGTACTCGATCAGCAGCTGGGAACCCGCTGGCGCGAGCGTTTCTCCTCGTTCGACGACGTGCCGACGGCGTCGGCGAGCATCGGGCAGGTGCACCGGGCGGTGTGGTCCGACGGTCGCGACGTCGCGGTGAAGGTGCAGTATCCGGGTGCCGACGAGGCGTTGCGCGCGGATCTGCGCACGCTGCAACGATTCGCGGGTCTGTTCGGGACGGTCATGCCGGGGACCGACGTGCGTCCGGTCCTCGACGAGTTGACCGCCCGCACGGAGGAGGAACTCGACTACCGCATCGAGGCGGACAACCAGCGGGCCTTCGCCCGGGCGTTCGACGGCGACCCCCGCTTCGTGGTGCCGCACGTTGTCGCGAGCGCACCGAAAGTGGTCGTGACCGAATGGCTTTCGGCAACACCGCTGTCGGCGATCATCCAGAACGGCACCCGCGAGCAGCGCAACCGCGCGGGGGCGCTGCTCGCCGAGTTCCATTTCGCCTCGCCCGCAGTGGTCGGGCTGTTGCACAGCGATCCGCATCCCGGGAACTTCATGCTGCTCGACGACGGCCGCCTGGGCATCATCGATTTCGGGGCGACCGCGGCGATGCCCGACGGGCTGCCGCCGGTGCTGGGCCGGATGGTGCGCCTGGCCGTGGAGGAGCGGTTCGACGAGCTGACCGAACTGCTGTACTCGCATCGGTTCGTGTTGCCCGGCAAGGAGGTGACGGACCGCGAGATCGCGGACTACCTCCGGCCGTTCACCGATCCGATCCGCACCGAATCGTTCCACTTCACGCGGGCGTGGCTGCAGAAGGCCGCCGGCACGGCCACCGATTTCTCGAGCCCGCAGTTCCGCACCGCGCGGACGCTGAACCTGCCGCCGGAGTACGTGAGTGTGTTCCGGGTGCTGCTGGGCTCGGTGGGAATCTGCGCGCAGCTCGACGCGTACGCACCGTACATGCGCATCCTGTCGGAATGGTTGCCCGGTTTCACGGACGACCGGTCCGAGGTCCTCGAGTGATCCCCTGATCCCGAGGGCCCCGGACCGGGTCCGGAGTGGTCACGAATTCACGCGCACACCAACTGTTTCCGGGGGCGACCCCGGGGACGCTTGCGTGCGACGACGGTTCCGCGATCGAAGATCTCGCCGCCCCACACACCCCACGGCTCCGCGCGATCGAGTGCCGCCGCGAGGCAGCGCGTGCGGATGGGGCAGCCGGTGCACAGCGCCTTGGCCTGCTCGAGCTCGGCCGGGGTCTCGGCGAACCACAGGTCCGGGTTGTCCTGTCGGCACGGGAGTTCACGCACACGTGCCGCCCCGGTCCGGTCGATCGCGACGACGATCTCGGTCACGGTCGCGGTCGTCGTGGTGGGCACAGTTGCGGTCGGCACAAGGGCCTCCTTCTGGCTGGTTCGGATGATGTGAGCGAACCGGTGGCCGGAAAGAAGAACGGCCACGGTCCGCTGAGCGGGGTCCGTGGCCGAAACGATGGGGCTGGTTACCGGGGAATCTCCCGGAACCGGCTTCGGGCCACGGACGAGGCGGCGGCGGCGCGGCGGCGATGCGCCTGCCGTGCGGCAGCGAGCGGCGCCACGACGCGCGCGGCGGCCAGTGCTGCTGCAGCTGCCTTGAAGCCGATCATCGTGGCCACCTCCTCACATCGTTCGCGCACGAGCTCTTCCCGTGACAACATCGTCCAGCCTAGATTCGATGCCGTCGATCGCACAAGTTATTTTCTACCTGCGGTTTTGCGGTCAGAGGGTTTTGCGGTCAGAGGGTTTTGCGGTCAGAGGTCGAGAGTGTCCGCGGTGCGTTCGCCGCGCACGAGGGCCAGCACGTCCTCGCCGTACTGCTCGAGCTTCTTCGCACCGATCCCCGGGATCGCCACCAGTGATCGGGTGTCGCCCGGCCGCTGCTCGGCGATCGCGACGAGCGTGTTGTCGCTGAACACGACGTAGGCCGGCACCTTCTGCTCCTTCGAGCGTTCCCGCCGCCAGTTCTTCAAGGCCACCAGCAGGTCCTCGTCGAGGTTCGACGGGCAGGTCTCGCACCGGCCGAGCATCGTCGACGTCGACCCCATCAGCGGCTTGCCGCACACCCGGCACTGCGGCCGCTTCTTCTTCGAGGGCGGGGGTGTCGCGATGCGGGAGGCCGGCGAGTCCTCCGGGATGAGCCCGTGCAGGAACCGGGACCGGCGCCGCGTCCGGCGACCGCCCTCGCTGCGCGACAGCGCCCACGACAGGTGCAGGTGGACGCGGGCGCGGGTCACCCCGACGTACAGCAGGCGGCGTTCCTCCTCGATGCCCGCCTCGTCCGGCGGGGTGTTGCTGTCGCCGGTGACATGGCTGATGGGGAGCATGCCGTCCGTGAGTCCGACGAGGAACACGGCGTCCCATTCGAGGCCCTTGGCGGCGTGCAGCGATGCGAGGGTCACGCCCTGCACGGTCGGTGGCTGCCGAGCTTCGGCGCGTGCCGCGAGGTCGCGCAGCAATTCGTCGAGGGTGAGTTCGGGCTGGTGCTCGAGCAGTTCCTCGGTGAGCTGCACGAGCGCGGTCAGCGACGCCCAGCGTTCGCGGGCCTGCGCACCCGCCGGTTCGGTGTCGGTGAGGCCTAGCGGCACCAGGACCGCGCGGACGAGGGTGAGGAGCCCGGTGCCCCGGCCCGATTCCTCGGGCAGGTCGTCGCGATTGTGCACCTGCCGCAGCGCGTTGACGGCCTGCCGCACCTCGTCGCGCTGGAAGAACCCTTCACCGCCGCGCACCTGATACGGGATCCCTGCCTCGGTGAACGCCTGCTCGTACACCTCCGACTGCGCGTTGATCCGGTACAGCACCGCGATCTCCGCGGCGTCGACCCCGTCGCGCAGCAGCTTGGCGATCGCCTTCGCGACGGCGGTGGCCTCGGCCGGTTCGTCGTCGTACTCGGCGAAGTGCGGCTCGGGGCCGGGCGGGCGCTGCCCGATCAGCTGCAGCCGGGTGCCGGCGATGCGGCCGCGGGCCGCGCCGATCACCCGGTTGGCGAGGTCGACGACCTGCGGGGTGGAGCGGTAGTCGCGCTCGAGGCGCACGATCGTCGCATCGGGGAAGCGCCGGGTGAAGTCGAGCAGGTACTTCGGGGTGGCGCCGGTGAACGAGTAGATGGTCTGGTTGGCGTCGCCGACGACGGTGAGGTCGTCGCGGTCGCCGAGCCACGCGTCGAGGACGCGCTGCTGCAGCGGGGTGACGTCCTGGTATTCGTCCACGACGAAGCAGCGGTACCGGTCGCGGAACTCCTCGGCGACGGCGCTGTTCTCCTCGAGCGCGCTCGCGGTGTGCAGCAGCAGGTCGTCGAAGTCGAGGTACATCCCCTCCTCGCGGACCTTGAGTTTCTCGTAGATCTCGTAGACCGCTGCAACCCGGGAAGCCTCGGCAGGGGGTTCGCGGCGGACCCGCGCGACCGCGGCCGGATAGTCCTCGGGCGCGATGAGCGAGCCCTTCGCCCATTCGATCTCCGAGAGCAGGTCGCGCACCGTGTCCGTATCGGTCGCGAACTTGGCGCGGTGCGCGGCCTGGGACACGACCGCGAACTTGCGGTCGAGCAGCTGCCACGGGATGTCTCCGACGACCTGCGGCCAGAAGTAGCGCAGTTGCCGCAACGCGGCCGCGTGGAAGGTGCGGGCCTGCACCTGGGGGCCGGATCCGCCGACTCCCAGTGCACGCAGGCGGGACCGCATCTCCCCCGCCGCGCGGGCGGTGAAGGTCACCGCGAGGACTTGGCCGGCGGAGACGTGACCGGCGGACACGAGGTGCGCGATGCGCCGGGTGATGGTGCGGGTCTTGCCGGTGCCGGCGCCGGCGAGTACACATACCGGGCCTCGCGGGGCGAGTACCGCCGCCGCCTGCTCCGGGTCCAGCCCGTCCACCGCCGCATCCACTCGCATGGCCTCCATCATGGCAGTGCGTCCCGACAGGCGGTTGCCACGACTCCCTCGACGCCTGTGGCGCAGAACACATTCGGCACCCCGTCGGGAACAGATCCGCCTCGATGTGGTGTTCTCGCCAGCATGACGATCGAAACCCCCGCCCTCACGATGTACTCGACCACCTGGTGTGGCTACTGCCGCCGTCTGAAGACGCAGCTCGATGCGAACGGCATCGCGTACACCGAGATCGACATCGAGGCCGATCCGGCCGCCGCGGAGTTCGTCGGCAGCGTCAACGGGGGCAACCACGTCGTCCCGACCGTGAAGTATGCGGACGGCAGCACCGCCACCAACCCGTCGCTGGTCGAGGTCAAGGCCGCGCTCGGCCTGTAGCTTCTGTTCGTATCCGCTCGGTCGCCAGTCATCCGCCGACGCAATCGTCAGAGTGGACGACTGACGGCCGAGCGGATCCTGTAGGTCGGCGAACTCAGGCGTTCGCCCAGCCTTCGAGCATGCCGCGCGCGATCGAGATCGACCCGGGCAGCAGCAGCGGCGCGTCCTCGGGCGACGCCCAATCCCCGACCTCGAGGGCCGCGCGGACCTGTTCGCGGGTGAACCAGAACGCCTCGGCGATCTCCCCGTCCTGGAACTCGAACGGCTGGTCCGGGTCGGCGACCGCGGCGAACCCGAGCATCACCGACCGCGGGAACGGCCACGGCTGGCTGCCCAGGTAGCGGACGTCACGCACGTCGAGTCCGACCTCTTCTCGGATCTCCCGGACCACGCAGGATTCGAGGGATTCGCCGGCCTCTACGAATCCGGCGAGCACCGAGAAGCGTCGCTCCGGCCAGGTCGGTTGCCGGGCGAGGAGCACGCGGTCGCCGTCGTCGTGCACGAGACAGATGATTGCGGGGTCGGTGCGCGGGAACTCCTCGTGACCGGTGACGGTGCTGATGCGCGACCATCCCGACATCGTCGGTTCGGTCACGGATCCGTCGATCGCGCTGTACCCGGCCTGGTCGTGCCAGTTGAGCAGCGCGACTGCGCTGACCATCAGGTCCGCGTCGGCACTGTCGAGACGCTCCCCCAGCCGACGCAGGTCGGCGACCTTCCCGGTCTGCGCGAGCACGCGGACGGCCCAGATGTGCCGGTCCTCGCGCACCCCCAGGAACACCGCGCCCGGTTGCGGTTCGGGCCCGAGTTCGACGGCCTTGCCGAACACGATCTGGTCGCCGTCCACCGGCACCTGACCACGACGGTCGACGCGCAGCAGCCGGGCCTGCGCCCAGCCCGCGCGCAACGCCTCGGCGTCGGAGCGCAATTCCTCGGCACGGTCGACGACGGTGCGGGAGAGCAACGGGGTGCCGGACAGTTCGAAACGGGTCACGCCCTGCACCTTATCCGCGCCTCGCGCCGGCGGATCAGGCAGACACCCGGCGGATGTAGAGCAGTTTGTCGTTCGCCTCGACCGCATCGACCTCCGGGGCGCCGATGCGCAGCAGGCGGCCGTCGCGGACGACGCCGAGCACGATGTCGGACAGGTGCCGCGGCGATCCGCCGACCTCGCCCGGTTCGACGTCGCGCTCGGCGATCGCGAACCCGGCCTCCGGGGTCAGCAGATCCTCGATCATCTCCACGACATTCGGGGTGGTCGTCGCGATGCCGAGCAACCGTCCCGCGGTTTCCGACGAGATGACCACCGAGTCCGCGCCGGACTGGCGCAGCAGATGGGTGTTCTCGGATTCGCGGATCGCGGCGACGATCTTCGCCTTCGGCGCGATCTCGCGGGCGCTGAGTGTCACCAGCACGGCGGTGTCGTCGCGGTTCGCGGCGACGATGACCGCCGACGCGTGCTGCACCCCGGCCAGGCGCAGCACATCCGACTTCGTCGCCGACCCCTGCACCGTCACCAGCCCCTGCCCGGCCGCCGTCTCCAGCACCACCGGGTCCATGTCGACGACCACGATGTCCGACGGTGAAATGCCGTCACCGAGCATGGCGTCGACAGCAGTACGGCCCTTGGTGCCGTAGCCGATGACGACGGTGTGATTACGCACTTTGCGCCTCCAACGCTGAATCTTGAATGCCTGGCGGGAATTCTCGGTGAGCGCCGACAGGGTCGTACCGACCAGGACGATGAGGAAGAAGATCCGCAGCGGGGTGATCACCAGGACGTTGATCAGCCGCGCTTCCGGTGTGAACGGGGTGACGTCGCCGTATCCGGTCGTGGAGAGCGAGACCGTCGCGTAGTAGATGCAGTCGAGCAGGGACATCTCGTTGTCCTGCACGTCGCGGTACCCGTCGCGGTCGATGTAGACGACGAGAACCGCCAGCGCCAGTGCGGCGAGCGCGTACCCGATCCTCCGGGCGATCGCCACGCCGGGGCTCTGCTGTTCCTGCGGCACACGCAGGACGCCCACCAGCGCGAAATCCGGGCGCTCGGTGAGCTGATCGGAGCGGCTGAACCGCGCGCGCAACCTGCCGGGCATTGCGTGGACTCCACCTCTTCGTCGTCGGTTGCCCGCACCGGAACGTGCAGACATCGCGTCGCAGCCTACGCTCAGAGGGCTACCGTGGCTCACATGTCCACGCAACCGGCCCGCGCGCCCGCCCTGCGGCTCGCCGCGCTGCTGCTCGGCTCCGGAACACTGCACTTCGTTCGCCCGCAACCGTTCGATCGGATCGTGCCCAGGGCGTTGCCGGGCGACGCCCGTGCCTACACCTACGCGTCGGGTGCGGCGGAACTGGCCGTCGGTACCGCACTGGTCGTTCCGCGCACGCGCCGGCTCGGGGGTGCCCTCGCCGCGGTGCTGTTCGTCGCGGTGTTTCCCGCCAACATTCAGATGGCCGTGTCGTGGCTGCGCAGCGACCGACTCTTGCCCGCGGCAAAGGCAGCCGCGGTCGCGCGACTGCCCTTGCAGATTCCGTTGGTCACCGAGGCCGTGAAGGTGTGGCGACGCTCGCCCCGCACTCAGACGCGGGGCCGGCGGTAAGCGGCCCGCGCCCACAGCCAGCCGGCGAGGGTCAGGCCCACACACCACGCGACGGCGATCCCGGCGGTCGCCGCCTCCGGGCCGGTGCCGGCGAGGAGTCCACGGACGGTCTCGATGATCGGTGTGAAGGGCTGGTATTCGGCGAACACGCGCACCGCGGTGGGCATGGTCTCGACCGGCACGAACCCACTACCCAGGAACGGCAGGAGCAGCAGGATCATCGGGGTGTTCGACGCCGACTCGACGCTGCGCGCGGCCACGCCCATCGCGACCGACAGCGAGGTGAGCGCGAGCGCGACCAGAGCCAGGAAACCCACCAGCGCAAGCCATTCGGCAGCATCTGCGCCCGGGCGGAATCCCAGGGCGACGGCCACACCGAGCACCGCCGCGATGGCCGGCATGGTTTGCACGACGGCCGCCCCGGCATGGCCGCCGAGTACCGACACGGGTGCGACGGGCATGGTGCGCAACCGCGTGACGATGCCCCCGGTCATGTCCATCGCGACGCCGATCGCGGTGGACTGCGCGACGGCCGCCGCGGTCATCACGAGCATGGTCGGCGTGAGGTACTCGAGGTAGGCGGCACGACCCCCGGCTCCCGGTGAAACACCTTCGGCGACACCGGCTCCGAAGGCGCCACCGAAGACGAAGACGAACAGCAGCAACAGCACGACCGGCATTCCGACGACGGTCACGGTCAGCGACGGGTAGCGGACCATGCGCAGCAGGCCGCGCCTGGTCATCGTCATCAGATCGCGGATGGCGCGGGTCAGGCCGGACGGGCCCGCCGGAACGAGCGCGGGAGCGAATGCGGTGGCGTCGGCGGCGGTCATCACGCCACCTCCTTCGTGTCGGTCGGTGCAGTCAGGGTGAGGAAGACGTCGTCGAGCGAACCGGCGTCGTGAGCGGCCTTGAGTCCGGCCGGGGTGTCGTGGGCGACGAGGCGGCCGCCGTGCAGGACGGCGACGCGGTCGGCGAGATGGTCCGCCTCGTCGAGATATTGGGTGGTCAGCAGCACACTCGTGCCGCCGTCGACCAGGGTCCGCACCTGGTCCCAGAGGTCGCGGCGGGCACGCGGATCCAGGCCCGTGGTGGGTTCGTCGAGGAAGACCACCTGCGGATCGCCGACGAGGGTCATGGCCAGGTCGAGCTTGCGCTGCATGCCGCCGGACAACTGCTGCGCCTGCTGGCGCGCAGCCTCGGCGAGGCCGAATCGGTCGAGCAGATCCGCGATGCGGCTGAGGCTTTCGGATCGGGGCAGGTGGAACAGATCGGCCATGAGCCGCAGATTCTCGGTTGCGGTCAGCAGCGGATCGACCGCCGACAGCTGACCGGTCACCCCGATCAGCCTCCGCACGATGTCCGGTTCACGGGCGACGTCGTGGCCCAGAACCCGCGCGGTGCCGCCGTCGGCGGGAAGCAGCGTGGACAGGATCGAGACGGTCGTGGTCTTGCCGGCGCCGTTGGGCCCGAGCAGCGCCGTGACGGTACCGGCCGGCACCGTCAGGTCGAGGCCGTCGAGCACGGTCCGGTCGCCGTACTGTTTGCGGAGCCCGGCGATCTCGATCGCCGGGGCAGGGTGGGTGGACATGAACACTCCTCGCGGTGGGACCGGGTGCCCCCGGCACCGCCGGGAGCGTCAGATGTCGAGGTCCTCGACCTCGGGTTCGGTGGCATTGACCTCCACCAGAGCGGCCAGCTCGGCGGGGACCTCCGCCCGCAGGTCCTCGAAGGTGTCGTAGACCTCGAGGATCGCGGCCGCGGGGGTTTCCCCCCACTGCTGGTCGGTCGCGAAATGCTTGCGCCAGCCGGTCAGCTGGCCGTCCTTGCCGGCGGTGTGCACGAAGCCCTTCGGCCGGGAGACGTGGACGGCGAGTTTGCCGGTGCGCGTTCGATACACGCGGTAGTGCTCGGTCCCGGTGGCGGTGGATCGGTTCCAGTCGGCCAGCAGTACTCCCTGGAACCGCTGCAGTTTCCCGGCGCCGACACCGACCCGGACGGTGATCTCCTCGAAGCCTTCCAGACGCCCTTCCTCGACCTCGACGAGGCGGTGCAGAGCCTTGGAGATCGCCGCGGAGAGATTGCCCCCGGTGAGTTCCTGGGCGCGCTGGAACACCGGCAGGTCGGCATCGGAGACGTAGATCGTCTTGTTCGGCATGAGGCCATCGTAACCATGGCACGAGTATACGTATATGTCTACGTATAGCAATACCGCCGGTTTCGGCACATTCACGTCCGACGGGAATCGCCGGCTGTCGGTCACCATTCACGTGTGGATCCCGTTTTCGAACGTGCCGACTTCGACGATTCGAGCCTGGCGCTCTTCCTGCAGGCGCACTTGGACGACATCGCCCCCACCGCACCGGCGGAAAGTCGACACGCCCTCGATCTGTCGGAGCTCCGGAACCCGGCCGCATGCGCACCGCTCCCCACCTACGAGGACGAGGAATTGCACGCGCCCTGCTCGAGCACCTGATTCAGGAGGCCGAAGGCCGAGGGGTTACACGGCTCTCGTTGGAGACCGGCTCGATGGAATTCTTCGCACCGGCGCGTCGTCTGTATGCCGGAGCCGGTTTCGTCGAGTGTCCACCGTTCGGCGACTACCTCGACGATCCGAACAGCATCTTCATGACGCTGTCGCTCGCCCGACAATGCCGGCCGGCACCGGCGGAAGCGGACCCTGCTACGAAAGCTCCTGTGGTGCTTCGTCTTCGAGCGGCGGAGCCGGTTCACCGACCGCTCCGGCAGAGCGGATCAGCTGCTCGATCTCCCCGGCACCGGGCAGATCGGCGGGTGCGACGGTGCGGCCGGTGCGCACGTAGTGGAACGCGGCCCGCACCCGGTCGAGCGGCAGCTCGGCGGGCCGGCCGGTGTGCCGCGCGGTGCGGGCGGCCATGAGCTGCGCCCACGCGAGCCGGTAGGCGGCGAGCTGCATCGCCACCGACTTCAGCTTCTCGTCGGTCGGCTCGGCACCGGTCTTCCAGTCGATGACGGTCCAGCCGCCGTCGGGATCCTCGAACACCGCGTCGATGCGGCCGCGGATCACGGTGCCGCCGATCGACGTCTCGAACGGCACCTCCACCTCGACCGGGCTGCGCTGCGCCCACGGCGACCGCAGGAACGCCTCCTGCAACCGGTCGAAGTCGGTTTCGTCGCCGTCCTCGTCGTCGGCGCCGGGCAGTTCGTCGAGATCGAGCAACCGCGTCGCGCCGTACCGACGCTCGAGCCACGCGTGGAAGGCGGTGCCGCGGCGGGCCAGCGGGTTGGGACGGAACGGCAGCGGCCGCCGCAGCCGGGCCGCGAGGGCGTCCGGGTCGGTGGCGAGGTCGACGAGCTGACTGACCGACATCTGCGCGGGCAGCACCACCTCGGCGGCGCTCTCGGCGCGGCGTTCCCGTTCGGCGAGCAACGCGTCGACGTCGGCGGCCCACTCGTCGGGATCGTCCTCGAAGCTCGCCGGGGGTGGCGGTTCGGGTGCGTCGAGCGCCGCGAGGACCAGCGCCGCCCCGCGTTCGACGTCGGCCCGGCGGGCACCGAGCGGGTCGCGCGGCCACGGCGCCGTGCGCGGGGTCGCGGTCAGCGGGTTCTCGGTGCCGGCTTCCGGTGCGGGCGCCCAGGTCTCGATCATCCCGAGGTCCGGTTGCGCCTCCACGAGGTCGTGGAGTTCGGTCAGGAACGGCGACGGGCCCTTCGGTTCGCTTCCGGACTCGGCCCAGTGGTGGCCCGACACGAACAGGGCCCGTTCGGTGCGGGTCAGCGCGACGTAGAACAGGCGGCGGTCCTCGTCGAGCTTGCGCTGCTTGAGCGCGTCCTTGTGCGCGGAGATCGTGTTCTCGAGGACCTTGCGGTCGTAGACCTCGTCGAGGTGGAGTTGCGGGACCCCCTCCGTCGCAGTGCCGTCCGCAGCGATCTCGGAGCGATCGCCGCGCAACTGCGGCGGTAGTTCCGTGACCGAGCCGAGCCACGTCGCTGCCGCGGTCGACGACGGGAACACCCCGGCGCTGACGTGCGGTACGGCGACGACCTCCCATTCGAGGCCCTTGGCCGAATGCACGGTGAGAACCTGCACGCAGTTCGGGTCGACCTCCACCTCACCGGGTGCGAGGCCCTGCTCGATCTGTTCGGCGGCGGCGAGATAGGCGAGCAGCCCGGGAAGTGTGGCGTTGCCACGTCCGGCGTATCCGGCGACGACGTCGGCGAACGCGTCGAGGTGCTCGCGGCCGGTGACGCTGCCGCGGGTGTCGACGCGGGCCTGCGCTTCGATTCCGATGCCCAGTACCCGTTCGACCTCGGCGACCAGTTCGGTCAGCGGCTGCCCGAGCCGTTCGCGCAGCGACGCCAGTTCCTTCGCGAGCGCGGTGATGCGGGCATACCCGAACTCCGAATAGTTCTGCGGTGCACCGGGATCGGAGATCGCGTCGGCGAGCCCGGCCTGTTCGGCCTGCTCGCCCGGAAGAGCGGCGTCGAGCGCGTCGTCGAGGGCCGAGGTGTCGTCGACCGCCCCGGTCACCGCGTACCGGCCGCCGATCGCCAGCTCACGGGCCCGCCGCCACAGCGCCGTCAGGTCGGCGGCACCGAGCTGCCAGCGGGCGCCGGTCAGTACCCGCACCGCGGAGCTGCCGGCCATCGGGTCGGCCGCCAGCCGCAGCATCGCGATGACGTCGGCAACCTCCGGGGTGTGCAACAGACCCCCGAGGCCGACGACCTCGACGGGAAGCCCCCGGGCCCGCAGTGCCTCCGCGATCGGCGCGGCATCGGCGTTGCGACGGACCAGCACGGCAGCGGTCGGAGGCTTGTCGCGACCGTCCGCGGTGTATTCGGTGGCGATCCGGTCGGCGATCCAGTTCCGTTCGGTCTCGATGTCGGGATGCAGCGCCAGCCGCACGTCCCCGGGGTCGGCACCCGGCCGCGGGCGCAGCGTGCTCACCTCGACACCGCCGTATCGCAGCGGTTCGGTCACGTGATTGGCCAGGGCCAGCGCCTCCGCCGGATTACGCCAGCTGGTGAGCAGTTCCAGGACCGGCGCAGGCCGCCCCTGCACCGGGAAGTCGGCGGTGAACCGCGGCAGGTTGGCGGCGGAGGCACCGCGCCAACCGTAGATGGACTGCATGGGATCACCGACCGCGGTCACGGCGAGATCCGGATCCTGGCCGCCACCGAACAACGACGACAACAGGATTCGCTGGGCGTGCCCGGTGTCCTGGTACTCGTCGAGCAGCACCACCCGGAATCGTTCGCGTTCGGTGCGGCCCACCTCCGGGTGGTCCTGCGCGACCCTCGCCGCGAGCGACATCTGGCTGCCGAAATCGAGTGCGCCCTCGCGCCGCAGCGTCTCCGCGAGCCGTTGCACCAAGGGCAGCAACGCGATCCGGTTGTGCTGGGTCTCGAGGTAGCCGAGCAACGCCTTCGACGGTCCACCGCGCTGCCCCGGCCCCGCCGGCAAGGTGTGAATCAGCTTGTCGAGCTCGGTGTGGGCCTCACGCAGGTCGTCGGGTTCGACGAGGTGCTCGGCGAGCTGACCGGACAGCGCGAGCACGGCCTCGGTGACGGCCGCGGGGTTGCGGTCGGTGTCGAGGTCACCGTCCCATGCGCTGACGACCCGGTACGCGATCTGCCACAGCTCGGTTTCCGACAGCAGCGTCGCCGACGGCTCGATCGGCAACAGCAACCCGTGCTCGCCGAGCAGGCGTCCCGCGTACGCGTGGTAGGTGCTCACCTCCGGTTCGCTACCGAGAATGCGGCTGCGCAGCTCACCGCTGGGGTCCAGGTCGCGCACCAGCCGCGAGCCGGCGAGTTTCGCGAGGCGCGTGCGGATGCGGGTGGTCAGCTGCTGGGCCGCCTTGCGGGTGAACGTCAGGCCCAGCACCTGTTCGGGGGCGACGAATCCGTTCGCGACCAGCCACACCACGCGCGCGGCCATCGTTTCGGTCTTGCCGGCACCGGCTCCCGCGACGACGAGGGTCGGCCCGCGGTGCGCTTCGATGACCGCGACCTGCTCGTCGGTGGGCGGGAACTTCTGCCCCACCGCGGCGGCCAGTTCGACCGCCCCGACGGTGCGCCCCCGCAGATCCCGAGGCGTGCTCATCCGCCGGTCACCTGCCTGCCTTCGTCGTGCGCGGGGCAGCTCGACATCACCGGGCAGTGCCGGCATCCGTCGTTGACCTGCGCGAGGAACTGCGGGCCGCGGGTGGCCGCCGCGGCCTCGTGGATCACCGTGCGCCAACGCTCGAGCCCCTCCGCGTCCAGCGGTGGCTGCACCCGCTGGGTGGCGCCCTCCTTGTTGTGCGGCTTGGCCACGAACACCAGCCGCGCGCCGCCGGGTTCGGACGCCGGCTGCCCCTCGATCGCCCCGGCCGCGGCCGCGACCTGATAGGCGGCGAGCTGCGCGTGGTCACGGGCGGCGTCCTTGGTCACCGGGTTCTTGGCGGTCTTGACGTCGACGACGACGGGCCGTCCGTCCGGGTCGCGTTCGAGGCGGTCGATGCGGCCGCGGAGCCGGACCCGCGGCAGGTCGTCGGACGGCGGTTCGAGGATGCCGTCGACACCGACCTCGACGCCGACCTCGGTCAGCTCGTCGCGGGTGCCGCGCAGCCACGTCGTGAACGTGTCGAGCATCGTGCGGGTCCGCTCCAGCTCGCGGCGTGCGTACCACTGGGAACCGAGATCGACCGAGTCCCAGGCACGTTCGAGGGCGCGGTCCACCTGGTCGGGTGGGATCCGTCCGGCGAGCGCCTGCACCAGGGTGTGCACGAGCGTTCCCGCGACCGCGTGGCTGTTCTGGCCGTCGGTGCCGCCGTGCCGTTCGAACATCCACCGCAGCGGACACGTGGTGAGCTGCTCGATCGTGGACGGCGACAGCGGAACCGCCTCGGTTTCGGGATCCCACAGCGGCCGGTCGGTACTGGGGTCGGCGGTGCCGTACCAACGATCCGGATGCGCGCCGCGCACCCCCGCCCGGGCGAGCCGGGCCAGTTGCGCCGCGGCCCGTCGTTGCCGTTCCGGGTCGTGCGCGGCGACCACCGGATCGCACACCACGCTGCGCAGTTCGGCGACGAGCGCCGGCAACGCGAGCACCCGGATCCGGGCCTCGTCGGGGAGCCCGTCCGGTTCGAGCGCCTCGTCGTCGGTGTCCGTGTCGTCACCGTCCCGGCCGAGCAGTTCGTCGACGAACCGCGACCGCACCAGGTCCGTATCCGCGGAGGCCGCGTCGACTGCGGTGACGAGCAGCCGACGGCGGGCGCGGCTGCACGCGACGAGGAACAACCGGCGCTCGTCGGCGAGCAGCGGCGCGGTCCGCGACAGCCGGGTGGTGCCGTCGGCTCCCCCGTCGACCCCGGAGACCGCGTCGAGGAGCGCCTCGATCCCGAGCAGGGTGCCGCGCGCCCGCAGGCTCGGCCACAGACCTTCCTGGACTCCGGCGACCGCGACGACGTCCCATTCGCGGCCGACCGCCGAGTGCGCGCTGACCACTGTGACCGCTTCGGATTCGGCGGTGGCGCGGTTGCGGACCGTGCCCGGGATCTCCTGCTCGCTGAGGTAGTCGACGAACCCGGCGATGTGGGCGCGCGGCAGCCGGTCGACGTAGTCGGCGGCGGCGTCGAACAGCGCGACGATCCCGTCGAGATCCCGGTCAGCCTGCGCCCCGGCCGGTCCGCCGCGCGCGGACGCCGCCGCCCACTTGCGTTCGAGGCCGGTGGCCTGCCATGCCTCCCAGAGCACGTCCTCGACACCGCCACCGCGGTTCATCGCGGCGCGGGCCTTGCCGAGCACCGCGAGCGCGCCCTTCAGCGGCGCCGCTTCGACCTCGGTGAGCCCGCGCATCAGGTGCGCGGTGGTCTCGGCGTCCTCCCCGTCGACGAGCAGCGCACGCAGCAGTTCCGCGGAGTCGCGGTCTCCCCCGGCGGCGAGCTCGACGCGCCGCAGGCCCCGGCGCAGTCGCCGCAGGGTCACCGGTTCGGCGCCGCCGACCGGACCGGACAGCAACGCCAGGGCTTCCTCGCCGCCGAACCGCCGGCCCGACAGCGCCCGCAGCACCAGCAGCAGGCCGGCGACGCTGTGCTGACGGGCCAGTGGCAGTTCGGAGGCCGCGGTCGTCATGGGGACACCCGCCGCGAGCAGGGCGCGGCGCAGCGGCGCGAGGACCCGCGGCACCGAGCGCACCACGATGGCCATACGCGACCAGGGCACCTCGTCGATGAGGTGTGCGCGGCGCAGGGTGTCGGCGATCAGGGCCGCTTCCTTCGCTTGCGTCGACAACACCCGCACCCGGACCCGACCGGCTTCGGCTTCACCGGCGACCGCGGCGGCCCCGCGATGCGGCTGCAGGCCCGGCAGCCGCCGCGCGATCGAATCGGTGACCGCAGCGATGTCGGCGGCCGCGCGATGGTTGGCGGCGAGGACGATGCGCCGCTCGGGATCCGCCTCGGCCAGTTCGGTGAGGAACCTGCTGTCCGCGCCGCGGAAGGTGAACACCATCTGGTCGGGGTCGCCCGCGACGGTGGCGGTGCGGGTGCCGACGCCGATGGCCTTGATCAATTGTGCCGACTGCGGATCCAGGTGCTGGGCGTCGTCGACGAGCAGGTGCCGGATGCGGCTGCGCTCGGACGCGAGCAGATCCGGGTCGGTGGCGAACGCGGCGAGGGCGGCACCGACGAGTTCGGCGGCGTCGAGTGCCGGGGCCGTGGCCTCGGGGGCTTCGAGACCGACCGCGCCGCGCAGCAGCATCACCTGCTCGTAGCGGGCCGCGAACAGGCCCGCCGCGACCCATTCGGGCCGGTCGCGTTCCTCGCCGAGCGCGACGAGGTCCTCCGGTCCGAGACCGCGTTCGTTGGCACGCAGCATCAGGTCGCGCAGCTCGACCGCGAAACCGGTCATCCCCAGCGCGGGCCGCAGCCGCTCGGGCCACATGCCGGCACCGTCGTCGATGTCGCCGCGCAGCAGTTCGCGCAGCACCGCGTCCTGCTCGGCACCGGTGATCAGCCGCGGCGGCGGATTGCCGTGCCTCGACGCCTGCAGCCGCAGCACCGCGAAGGCGTAAGAGTGCACGGTCCGGACGAGCGGCTCCCGGGTGGCGCGGGCACCGGTGACGTTCCCCTCGCGCAGCAGGCCCGCGGTGATCTCCTCGCGCACCGCCGTTGCGGCGCGCCGCGAATGGGTGAGCACCAGCACCGATTCCGGTTCGGCTCCGGCCGCGATCCGGGAGACGGCCAGGTCGACGAGCAGCGACGTCTTGCCGGTGCCGGGACCGCCGAGAATCTGCCAGGGCCGCCAGCGCGGCAGCGGCGGGGCGTCCGCGAACACCTTCCGCACGTCGTCGGGCCATTCGCGGCGCGGTGGGGCGGTGTCCGGTCGCTGCACCAGCCGCGCGGCCGGACGGCGCGTCCGGTCGGGCATGCGGGTGTCGGCTGCGGTCATGACTGTCATCCCATCAGACGGGTCCGACATTTCCGGGCCCGCCCCAGCGGCGACCGACGCGCTCGGTCCGTTCGATCACGCAACGTGCGTGGTCGGCCCCGGGCTCACGTCGCGCGCACCGACCGGGGAACGGGGACGGGTATCGCATCGAGCAACTGTCGCGTGTACTCCTCCGCCGGATCCCGGTAGACCTGCTCGACGGTGCCGGATTCGACGACCGTCCCCGACCGCATCACCACGACCCGGTCTGCGATGACCTCGATGAGCGCGAGATCGTGGCACACGAACACGTAGGCGAGTCCGAGTTCTTCCTGCAGATCACGGAGCAAATTGAGTACCTGGGCGCGAACCGACACATCGAGCGCCGCAACGGGTTCGTCGCACACGATCATCCTCGGCTCGAGGGTCAGCGCGCGGGCGATCGCGACACGCTGCAACTGGCCACCCGACAGTTCGGCGGGATATCGGCCCAGGTAGCGGGAACCGATTCCGACCCTGTCGAGCAGTTCCTCGGCGCGACGACGACGCGACTCCCGATCCATGTCGGAGTGCACGACGAGCGGTTCGACGACGGCGTCGCGCACCGTCATCCGCGGGTCCAAGGAGCTGTGCGGGTCCTGGAAGATCATCTGCATGCCGCGACGTAGTTGCCGCAGCCGGGACGGTGACGCAGCGAGAACATCCTCGCCGTCGAACACCACACTGCCCGAATCGGGTTCGATCAGACGCAGCACCATCCGGCCCACCGTCGACTTGCCCGCGCCCGATTCGCCGACGACCGCCAGGCACTCGCCGGCTTCGAGGGTGAACGAGACGTCCGCGACCGCGTGGGTCCATCCGGTGCGGCGCCCCAGCAGGTCCCGTCCGGTGGGAAACGACTTGGTGAGGTTCCGCACTTCGAGCAGGCTCATGATTCCGTCACTCCTCGCAACTCCAGGTCTGCCACTCTCGAGCAGCGGGCCGCACGGCCCTCGGTGGTCGCGGCCAGTGGTGGGTGGGTGCGGTCGCACAGGCCCGCAACGGCGTGCCCGCAGCGGTCGTGGAAGTGGCAGCCGACCGGCCACTCCCCGGCCGGCGGGATCCGGCCTGGAATGGCGGTGAGCCGGCGGCCGGCACCGGGACGGGGAATCGACCCGAGCAACCCCGACGTGTACGGGTGCTGCGGTGCTGCGAAGACACCGTCGACGGGGCCGTCCTCGATGACCTCCCCCGCGTACATGACGACGACCCGCTCGCACAGTTCCGCGACGACACCGAGGTCGTGGGTGACGAACAGCAGCGCCACACCGGTCTGTTCCTGCAGGTCGCGCAGCAACTGCAGGATGGTGGCCTGCACGGTCACGTCGAGCGCGGTGGTGGGTTCGTCGGCGATGAGCAGCCGAGGACTGCACGCCATCACCATCGCGATCATCACGCGCTGACACATGCCCCCGCTGAACGCGTGCGGATACTCGTTCACACGGTCCGCGGCACGCGGGATCTGCACCATGTCGAGCATCTCGACGGCGCGGTCCATCGCTGATTTGCGGTCGAGACCGAGATGTCTCCGCACGGATTCGGCGATCTGGTCGCCCACGGTGTACGCCGGGTTGAGGCTGCGGATGGGCTGCTGGAAGATCATGCCCATCCCGGTGCCGCGCAACGCTCGCCACTCGGACGGCGGTGCACCCACGAGCTCATGCCCGTCGAACTGGACACTGCCACGAGCGATCCGGCCACCTGTGTCGCCGGTCAGTCCCATCACCGCAAGCGACGACACGGTCTTGCCGGATCCGGATTCGCCGACGAGTGCCACGGATTCACCTGCGGCGACATCGAAGGACACGTCCTGCACGGCAGTCACCCAGTTCTTGCGTCCCGACCGGAATTCGACGGTGAGGTCGCGGACCCGCACCAGCGGTGTCGTCGATTCCCCGGGCTTCTCGCCGAGTCGGATGAGGGTGTCAGTTTCCGGCATTGCGGCTCCTCGTCAGGGCGCGGCGTACACCGTCACCGAGGTAGGTGAAGGCAAGCACGGTCAGGAAGATCATCACACCGGGCGGCCACACCAGATAGGGCGCGAGCGCCATGTTCGAGGCAGCGGTGCTGAGCATCGCACCCCAGCTCGCGGCCGGCGGCGGAGCGCCCAGCCCCAGGAAACTCAGGCTGGCCTCGGCGGCCACCGCCGTCCCGAGCGACACGGAGATCACCAGCACGATCGGTGGCATCACGTTCGGCAGGATGTGTCGCCCGATGGTGCGGAATGTGCTGCATCCCAGCGCAACCGACGCCTCGATGTAGGTGTCTCCGCGTACGTCCATCGTCGAGGCCCGCGCCACCCGGAAGAAGCGCGGCGCCATCACCAGACCGACCGCGAGCATGGCGTTGGTGATCCCGGAGCCGAGAACCGCGACGATGGTGATCGCCAGCACCAGCGACGGCGCACTCATCAATGCGTCCATGATCCGGGTGAGAACGGTGTCGGCCCACCCGCCGCGGTATCCGGCGATCACGCCCAGCGGAAGCCCCAGGACGAGCGCGAGCGCGACCGCTTGCAGGGATGCTTGCAGCGAGATTCGGGTTCCGAAAATGATGCGGCTCAACACATCGCGACCGTAGTCGTCGGTTCCGAGGAGATGCGCCGACGACGGCGGCTGCAGGCGGTCGACGACCGCTTGGGTGTACGGATCGTAGGGCGCGAGAATCGGCGCGCAGATCGCGACGACGACGAGCAGCAGCACGAAGGCGCCGGCAACGACGGCCGCGGGCTGGTTCTTCACGAAAGCTGCTGCGCGCTGCGCGATCCCGGGAGCGGCGTCGGACGTCGTGACGGTGTCCGCGAGTGTGGTGGTCATGCGCGCACCTTCGGATTGAAGTAGCCGTACGAGATATCGACGAGCAGGTTCACCAGCACGACGACACATGTGGTGAACAGGACGAACCCGAGAAGGACCGGCACGTCGTGGTTCTGGACGCTGTTGACCGCGAGGCTGCCCATGCCCGGCATGCTGTAGATGATCTCGATGGTCACTGCACCACCGAGAACCTCGGCGACACGGAAGCCGAGCACCGTGACGACCGGGATGCACGCGTTCTTCAGGCCGTGCTTGAGGACGATGCTCGCGGGCGACAATCCCCTGGCCTTGGCGTTGAGAATGTAGTCACCGGCCATCACCTGCCCGAGCGCCGACCGCAACTGCACCGTCACTTCCGCCGCCGGCAGCAGAGCGAGCGCGATGCCGGGCAGCACCAGATGCTGGAACCACGGCACTACGCCTTCGGACAACGGCGCGTATCCGAACGCCGGGAAGATCTGGTTCGACACCGCGAACACCGACACGAGCACGAGCCCGAACCAGAACGCAGGGATCGCGATGGCGACGGATGCGACGACGTTGATCACGCGGTCGAGCAGGCCGCCGGGGCGCAACGACGCGAGCACCCCGAGCACCACGCCGATGATCACGGCCAGCACCATCGCGAATGCCACCAACGACAGCGTCGTCGCCATCCGGCGCAGCAGCAGGTCGCTCACCGACTGGTCGGACAGCAGCGACGTCCCCAGGTCACCCCGCAGAACCCCGCCCAGCCAGTCCAGGTAGCGCACGAACACGTTCTGATCGAGCATCAGCGTCGAACGCAGTTCGTCGAGCCGGTCCGGAGTGGGGTTCTCGCCGGCGAGGATCACCGCCGGATCCCCCGGCGCCAGATCGATCAACAGGAATATCAGCAACGGCACGACCAGCAGCAACGGAATCGCTGCGAGCAGGCGACGCCCGGCGTACAGCAACATCGTCTTCCTCCCGCATGTATCGGAGTGTCGACGTGGGTGGTCGGCTAGCCGACCATCCCCACGTGACGCACGTCGAAGATGCCCAGGTCGACCCACGGCATGTCGTCGAGGCCGGTGACCTTGCCGTTGGAGACGGAGGCGTTGGTCTGGTTGCAGATCGGCACGAACATCGCCTCCTTCAGCGTGAGATCCCAGATCTGCCGGTACAGCGGCGCCCGTTCGTCCGGCGTCAGCGCCGGGTCGGCAGCCTTCTCGGCGAGTTCGGCGATCTGCGGGTTGCCGTTGCCCAGGTCGTAGGGACCGGTGACGAACTGGTTGACGGTGTCGGCCGGATCGACCTTGGGGCTGAAGCTGTTCGCCACCATCGACTGGAAGTCACCGGCGATGTAGCGGGGTTCGTTCTGCACATTCGGCACGGGATTCAGTTCCGCGGTGATTCCCGCCTCCGCGAGCTGCGACTGCAGCACGTTCGCAGACTTCTCGGTGTTGGTGCCTGCCGCGAACGTCAACGTGACGGTCGGTCCGCCCGCCGCCTCGGCGAGACTGCGCGCCCTGTCCACGTCGTACTCGTACGGATACCGGTACGACTCGTCGACGGACCAACTCCCCGACGGGTACAGCTGCCGGTTCGGGGTGCACGTCCCGGAGAACAGCGCATCGATTGCTGCGGGATCGATCGCGGTCGCCACCGCCTGCCGGGCTTCCGGCTTCGCGAGGTCGCCCTGGGGCCGCATGTACAGCCCGAGCACGTTCCGGAACTTCACCTCGTCGACGTCGAACGAACCCGATGCACCGAGGTTCTGGGCTTCGACGACCTCGTTGGCCGAGCTGACCCACGTCAGGTCGGTGGCTCCGGTCTTCATGCCGTTGAGCCGGGTGCTGGCGTCGGAGATGGCCTCGAACCGGATCGATGCGACCTTGCCGGCCTCGGGATCCCAGTTCGTTCCCTCGGCGCGGACCAGCGTCAAGGATTCCTCGGGTACGTAGGAGTCGACGAGATAGGCTCCGGACCCGGCGTCGCCCGGCGCCGTCCGCAGGTCGGCTCCGGATGCGATGGCTTTGGGGCTGACCATCATCCCCACGTTCGTGGTGAACGTTCCGGGCAGCTGCACGCCGCTGCCCGGTGCGAGCATCAGACGAACCGTGTGCGCATCGACGATCTCGACGCCGGTGACGTCGGCGAGCGCCGACACGACCGTGCTGCCGGCCATGGTTTTTCCGCGTTCGATGTTCGCTGCGACGGCCGCGGCATCGAAGGGTGTGCCGTCGTGGAAAGTGACGTCGGTGCGCAGCCTCAGCTCGAGATACTTGCCGTCCGAAGCGAACTCCCACGACTCGGCAAGTGCCGGTTGCAGGTTCCCGTCACCGTCCACGACCATGAGCCGGTCGTAGACGGGCGTGATGTAGCCCCATCCGCCGTAACTGGTCTGCAGATACGGGTCGAGATTGCGGGTGGGGGCGCTGGCCGTGATGCGCAGCACCGCAGCCGGATCGAGTTCACCCGTCGGGCCACCCGCCGACGTCGAGGAGGTTCCACCGCCACCACAGGCCGCCAGGACAGCGGAAACCGAAGCTGCGACGGCGATCGTCCGCGCGGTGCGAACCCATGTGTTTTTCATCCTGTGTCCTCCTGGATATCGACAGCGGCCGAACTCGACCACGCAGTCACGCGTGTCGCGGGGAAGAATCGGCCGAGCGCGCACCCGGTAGCCGCACGATCGGACAGATTTCCGATCTCGGATACCGTAGAGATGCGCTCGAAAGTGAAGCGGCAGGAAGGTTTCCACCTCGCCTGTCACTGGGGACGACCATAGCAGCAACAGCGGCCGATTGTGCAACAGCACACACTGTCGGGATCGGGTGCGCCGCACCGTCCCTGCCACCGCCTCACGGCAGCGGCGAACGCCCGAAAGACGCACATCCCACGGATGTGCGTCTTACCGGAATGGTTGTTGTAGAACGGTTTACATCAGGTCACGCGACCGCCTTCCCGAATCTGCCGCGTTATCACGAGATGGGGCGCGACCACATCGACACGGATCCCGAGGGGACCCACCTCCGCGGAGAGTGACCGCGCGGGTCAGGCGCATCACGTGCACGCAGTCGACCTCGTGAGGGCCGTCGCACGCGTCGGCTCCGCCGGTGCCGCCGGCCACCACGGCGCGGCGGCCCACGAGCATTGCGCCCGGACTCGTGCACAGGGGATCAGACATACCTCGGATTACAACCACGCCGGAACCACATTCGAAACCACCGTTTCCGGTAGCCGGAAGTATCGGCACGCGCATGAGGCGGTTCTGTTACCCATGTGCCTACCCATGTGCCGGGAAGGAGTGGGATCGGATGGAAGGGCCAACCGGAACTCTGCAGCGTGCAGCGGTGATCCTCGATGCGCTCGAGAACGTCGGTCAGATGAACCTGTCCCAGGTCGCAGCGGCCACGGGGCTGCCACGCACATCCGTGCACCGCGCATTGGAGCAGCTCGTCGCGCTGCGTTGGGTGTCCCGCGACGGCATGGACTACCGGCTGGGCCTGCGCATGATCGTGCTGGGTGCCGCCGCCGCGCACCAGGACGAGCTACGTCGCGCCGCACTGCCCACTCTGCAGTGGCTGCATCGTGTCAGCGGCTGCGTCGTGCACCTCGGAATTCGCGACGGCACCGAAGCCGTCCATCTGGAGACGATCGGCGGTGAGTTCGCCCCGAGCGTGTGGTCCCGCATCGGCAACCGGCTGCCGCTGGCGACGTCGACTATCGGCAAGGCACTGCTCTCCGTCGACCCCGCGTCCCCGGCGGATTCACCGGAGATCACGCGGGTCCGCGAGCTGCGCATGGTCGCGGAGATGGACCGGTACGCGAAGGGGTTCGGTTGCGTGGCCGTGCCGATCGGCCGGATCGGCCGGTCCGGTTCGGCGGCGCTGTCGGTGTCCGGCCCGACGTCGCGGGTCCGTGATCGGCGGCTGCTGTCCTCGGCACAGACCGCGGCGGCGGAGATCCTGCGGCGCATCGACCCGGTCCGACTGGGCACGGCAGGCGGGTTCACCCGTAAACACAGTGACGGCGTCGACCCCGTTCCCTTGTGACGGACCGCGCCCCCTTGTGACGGACAGAGCCCGTCGTCGCTGCCGGGCACCGGCGCACCACGGCGCTCACCGGCTTCCCCGGACGTCGCTCTGCGATAGTGATCGACGTGAACACGCCTCCGTCACCGCTGCACACCCACCTGTTCGGACCTGCGGGCGGCCCGCAGATCCTGGCCCTGCACGGGTTGACCGGGCACGGCCGCCGGTGGGAACACATCGCGACCCGGCATCTGCCGGAGGCCCGGTTCGTCGCGCCGGATCTGCGCGGGCACGGCCGTTCGCCGTGGACGCCGCCGTGGAATTTCGAGACGCACGTGCAGGACCTGCTCGGAGTGCTCGACGCGCACACCACCGAACCGGTGCTCGTCGTCGGGCATTCGTTCGGCGGTGCCCTCGCGGTACATCTCGCGGCCACCGCGCCCGAGCGGGTGCGCGGGCTGCTGCTGCTGGACCCGGCGATCGGGCTGCCGCCCGACCGCATGCAGGAGATCGCCGATCTCACGGTCCGCTACCCCGACTACACCGACGCCGCGGAGGCCCGTTCCGAGAAGGTACACGGCTCGTGGGGTGACGTCGCCGAGGAACTGCTCGACGCCGAGATCGCGGAGCACCTCGTCGAGCTGGAGTCCGGGCGGGTGAACTGGCGCCTGTTCGTGCCGGCGCTGGTGACGTCCTGGAGCGAACTGGCCCGCGACTTCGTGCTCCCGCCCGCGCACATCCCGACCACGGTGGTGCGCGCGGCGAAGGTGCAGCCGCCGTACGTCACCGACGAGTTCCGCGCGGCGCTCGCCGAACGTCTCGGGGCGAACCTGACCGAACTCGAGATGGACTGCGACCACATGATCGACCAGGCACGGCCCGAGGAGACCGCTGCCCTGATCCGCAGGATGCTGTAGATGGCCGCGACCACCGACGCCCAGATCGAACGGGTCCGGGAACTGGTCGCGTCGATTCCCGCGGGCAAGGTCGCGACGTACGGCGACATCGCCGACGCCGCCGGCCTGTCGAGCCCGCGCACGGTGGGGTGGATCATGCGCACCGACAGCGCCGACCTGCCGTGGCACCGGGTGCTGCCGGCGTCCGGGAAACCGGCCGCGCATCTGGCTCACCGTCAGCTGGCGCGGCTCGCCCTGGAGGGCACACCGATCCGCGGGGACCGGGTCGATCTCGCGGCGGCCCGGCACCGGTTCTGAGTCCCGTTCATTCTTCGGCAGCGCGGTCAGGGGTGCGCCGCCGCCGGATCCGGCGGATCGCGAGGACAGCGACCACGACGACGGCCGCGACGATCACGATGCGCTGGAATCCCGACGCGTACGGCTCGATCCGCGACCAGTTGTTTCCCAGCTGGTATCCGGCCAGCACGAACACCGCATTCCAGATCGCGCTTCCGGCGGCGGTGAGAACCGCGAACCGCCACACCGGCATCCGGGTGATCCCGGCGGGAATCGAGACGAGGCTGCGGAACAGCGGGATCATCCGGCCGAAGAACACCGACTTGCCGCCGTGCCGGTGGAACCAGTCCGTCGTCCGGTCGAGATCGGCGACGTCGACCAGCGGCATCCGGTCCACGATCCGCCGGATCCGCTCCTGTCCGACCGCCCGTCCGATCGCATACAACCCCAGCGCGCCGAGCAGGGATCCGAGGGTCGTCCAGAACAGCGCCGACGCCAGCGTGAAACTGCCGAGTCCGGCCGCGAACCCCGCGAGTGGCAGGATCACCTCGCTGGGCAGCGGTGGGAAGAAGTTCTCGAGCGCGATCGCCAGGCCGGCGCCGAGGCCGCCGAGCCGATCCATCAGCGACAACGCCCATCCTGCGAGTCCGTCGGTGGGAACGTTCGATCCGGGCGGTACGGCGGCGATGACGGTCGGGCTCACCACCCCACCCTAGGCCGGTCAGTCCGGCTCGGCGGCCAGGTCTCTCAGCAGGTCCCGGGTGCGCCGCAACGAGGCGCGCGGATCGTCCCCGACCGGAAACGGTGCCGCCCACACGTCGGTCGCGCCGGCGGCGACCAGCGACCGTAACTGTGCCCGCACCGACGTCTCGTCCCCGACGACCGCGACATCGGCAGGCTCACAACAGTCGACGAGAAATCCGATACTCCGTCATACTCTCCGATTCTTCCTGCTGCCTTGCTGCGTGTCCCGGAGGAGCGGGATCGGCACGCACCGCAGGGCCGGTCACCGCGGCGGCACACACCCCGACCCGGTCGTGACGCGGACCGAACCGAATCTGTCGGTGCCCGACGATACGGTCGGAGCCGCAGTCGAGCACGACGAGATGTTCCCGGCAGGAACCGATCGACGACGACACAGGGCGGGGGTGAACGGATGAGCAACACCGCACCGATCGGCCGGCGCCCGTTCGCGTTCACCACCCGCCCGTACGCGGCGGTCGACGACAGCACCGGCGAGCAGATCGGACTCGACGACCTCGATATTCGCATCGCATGGCTGCTCGACCTGATCACCGGCGCCGAAACCGAACTGCTCACCCGACTGTGGCAGCCGAGCACCTTCGACACCCTGGCCGCCGGCCGTGACCGCGACGGCCGGGCACTGCCGAGGCACGGGCACGTCGCGGCGGCGCGTCTGGGCTGGACCCCGATCTATCCCGACGGGGTGTACGTGCCGTCGCGGGTGACGCGGGTGGTCACCGCCCACGCCACCGCGACCCTGCGGACCCTGGCGTATCGGGATGCGGCGATCGCGGCGCTGTCGGCCCGGTTCGATCCCGCTACCGGACGCATCGCCGCACCAAAGTGTGCTGCGGAGTACGTGCCGGCGGGGTTCGCGCGGGGTGTGCGCCGGCAACTGCTCGCCCGGACCCGCCGGAGCGGTGAAACGGACTCGGGGGCCGTGCAGTCCCCCCGGGTGCGGATCACCGACATCCAAACCCCGCCGCAGGTAAGTCCGATGGCCCGGCTCTCGGCCGCCGACACCCAACTCGCCCGGCTCACCGTCCTCGACGACACCATGGTGCTGACGGTGAAGCTGCCCACCACCGCCGCCCCGACCGGGCGGGCGCAGTGGCGCCCGGTGCGGATGACCGCGCCGCTCCCCCCGCACCTGACCGGCCGGACGGTCACACAGTGGCATCTGCCGACCCTGACCCTCGACGGGCGGGGTGTGCTGCTGCGGTGCGCCGCCACCGAAGCCGTCCCCGCCGGGGACCTCGCGGCGGG
>NZ_JBSFRH010000037.1:0-61022 GCF_053589135.1 Rhodococcus sp. NPDC003382 | reverse complement strand
GTGAACGTGTTGTGGGCGATGCTCCGCGACGAGGCGGTCTACCAGCCCGCGTCTACCGTCGCGGCGGCTTGACAACTTCATTGAGATTCCTCCTGATCCGTGTTCCGGCCGCCGGCTCAGACCGACGCCGTGATCGGGGCGCCGAGGAACGCCAGGGCGTTGTCCCGCATGATCTTCCGCGTGTCCGCCGCGCCGAATTCGGTGAGTTCCTCGGTGAACGACAGCGGTTCGGCCAGGCCTTCGCCGTGCGGCCAGTCGGAGCCGAACAGGATGCGATCGACGCCGATCTGCTCGGCCAGGCGCGGCAGGTCGTCCTCGTAGTACGGGGCCACCCACACGTGTTCGCGCAGCGTCTCGACCGGATCGTCGGGGAACGACCGCGGCGACTGGTTCGCGAGTTTCGCCATCCGCTTGGCGAGGCGGTGCACCCAGTCGGAGCCGTTCTCGATGCTGGCCACGCGCAGCCCCGGATGCCGGTCGAACACGCCGTGGATGATCAGCGAGGCCATCGTGTCGTGGATCGCCCGGTCGTCGACGAGGATCTTGTCGAGGGCGTCGCCCGGACCGAACGGCTCGAAGGTGTCTTTACCGCCCCACATCGCGGCGATCTTCAGGTAGCCGCTGTCACCGAGGTGGAACGCGACCGGCACGCTCGCTTCGGCGAGACGTGCCCAGACCGGGTCGTGGGAGCGGTCGCCGAGCGATCGAGGCCTGCCGATGCCCGGCACCGGCGCCGGCCGGATGTGCACGATGCGGGCGCCGCGCGCGAGCACGAAGTCGACCTCGGCCACCGCGGCCTCCGGGTCGGCGAGCGAGATCATCGGGGCCGCCAGGATCCGTCCGTCGGGCCGGTCGAATCCCCAGTCCTCGTCGAGCCACAGGTTGAAGGCGTGCAGCGACGCCATGGTGGCGGGAATGTCTTCGCGCAGGGCTTCTTCCACGCCGCACCCGAAGGTGGGGAACATGAAGATCGTGTCGAGCGACTGCTTCTCCACCACGGCGACGCGGGCGTCCCGGTCCCGGTACTCCGGTCGCAGTTCGAGTTCCTCGACCTTCATCAGCGTGGCCGGGTCGACGCCTTCGGGGACCTGCCCGCGGAACAGCGGGTCCAGGCAGCCGGGCACGATGATCGGGTCGAAGGTGGGGTTCGGGATGAACCGGTTGACCTTGTTCCCGATGATGGCGACGTGCCGCCGCCCGTCCTGCACGATCTGCACGCCGCGGCGGCGGAAGTTCTTGTCGAGGTGCCGGGTGAAGGCGTCCAGCGGCTCGTAATAGTGGTTGTCGACGTCGATCGCACGGTAATCGAGCGTGGTCATCGTCTACCTTCTTCCTGTCTCGAGCGGGCCGTGTCGACGGGTGTCAGGGCACGATCGCGGTGCGGATCACCGGTTCCGCGACGGCCTGCCTGGCATAGATGCCGCGCTGCAGGGACAGCAGCAGCGCGTTGCGGGTTTCCTCGGGCCGGATCAGCTCGTCGAATCCCATCTGCTCGGCCGATCGGTAGGACGCTTCGAGTTCCATGGCCCGCAGCGTGGCGTCGAGGTCGGCGTCGGCGCCGGAGGCGGTGCTCAGCGCCGCCGCACTCATCGCGCCCATCGTCGCCCCCGGGTACGCATAGGTGGCGGCCTGGCCGTCGAACCCGATGAGCGACATCACCATCGACCCGAATCCGTAGGCCTTGCGCAGTGTCACGTGCAGTTTCAGGGTGGTCGCGGTCGTCTGCGCGACGAACATGCGGGCGCCGGCGCGCAGCACGCCCTCGCGTTCGGATTCACTGCCGGGCAGCATGCCCGGGTTGTCGGTGAGGAACACCAGCGGCAGGTGGAACGCGTCGGCCACGGCGATGAAGTGCGCGGCCTTGTCGGCCGCGGCCGCGTCGATCGATCCGGCGAGCACCTGCGGCTGGTTCGCGACCACCGCGACCGGATGCCCTCCGAGGTGCGCGAGCGCGCAGATGATCGCCTCACCGTACTTCGGTTGCACCTCGAACCAGTCGCGGGTGTCGAAGACGACGTCGATGACGGTGCGCATGTCGTAGGTGCGCCGGTTGTCCCGCGAGACGATGTCGAGCAGTTCCGGTGTCTCGCGCGGGTTGGAGTACTCGTCGGGTTCGGTCATCTGCGGGTACGACCAGGCGCTCGGCGGAAAGTACGAGAGATAGCGGCGGATCTCGTCGAGGACGTCCTCGTCGGTGTCGGCGACGTTGTGGATCACCCCGCTCGCGAGCGCGACGCCGGGTCCGCCGAGGTCCTCCTTCGTCACGTCCTCACCGGTGGACATTTTCACCACGGGCGGTCCGGCGGTGAAGATCGATCCCTGCCGGCTCATGATCGCGAAGTCCGCGACCGGCGCGACGAGGGCACCGTGCCCGGCGGACGGGCCGAGCACCGCGGTGACCATCGGCACCTTTCCGGAGCACCGGGCCTGCGCCAGCAGGTCCGTCGGGGTGCGGCCGTAGTGGTCGCCGGTGGGGCGGAAACCGGCGCCCTCGAGCAGCACTACGAGCGGAACCTTGTTGCGCAGCGCGAGTTCGGCCAGCCGGTACCGCTTGGAGTTGCTGCCGGGCGCGATGGTGCCGGCGAGGGTGGTGAAGTCCTCGGCGCCGACCATGACGGGCAGCCCGTGAATCAGTCCGGAGCCGGCGACGATCGCGTCGGCTGGTACGTCGCCGCCGACGAGGGTGCCGAATTCGTGGAAGGTGCCCGGGTCGAGGAGGCGTTCGATCCGGGCGCGCGCGTCGAGTTTGCCCTTGCCACGATGTTTGGCGACGCGCTCGGCCCCGCCCATCGCCAGCGCGTGGTCACGCCGGCGCTCGAGGTCCTCGAGGGTGTCGGCCCAGGTCCCGGCATCGGTCATGCGTGGTCCTTCGATGTGAGGGCGGTCAGGTCAGCGTGTAGCGGATCGGCAGATGTTTGAGTCCCCCGACGAACGTGGTCGCGGTGCTCGCGGGTTCGCCGTCGAGTTCGATCGAGGTGAGCCGGGGCAGCAGTTCGGTGAAGAACTTGCGGATCTCGAGCCGTGCCAGTCCGGCGCCGAGACAGAAGTGCACGCCGAACCCGAACGCGACGTGGTTGTTGGGGTCGCGGGTGATGTCGAACCGGAACGGATCGTCGAAGACCTCTTCGTCGCGGTTGCCGGACACATACGACAGCAACAGCGAATCACCCGCCGCGATCGGCACGCCCCGCACGGTCGTGTCCTCGGCGGCCGTGCGCATGAACGCCTTGACCGGCGTGACCCATCGGATGATCTCCTCGGTCGCCCGCGGCATGAGATCGAGTTCTGCACAGAGTATTTCGCGCTGATCCGGGTCTTCGATCAGTGCGTGCAATCCCCCGGAGATGCTGCTGCTGGTGGTGTCGTGCCCGGCGGTGGCGATGAGGGTGTAGTACGACATGGTGTCGATGTCCGACAGCGGTTCGCCGTCGACTCGGGCGTTGGCGATGGTCGACGCGAGATCGTCGGTGGGATTCTCGCGGGCGGCGGTGAGCGCCGAGAAGTACTCGAACATCTCGAGCAGTGAGTTGATCTTCTCGTCGGCGGGCGTGGCGCGCTTGAGTTCGTCGTCGTCGCTGCCTACGAGTTCCTGGGTGAGCTTGCGCATCTTCGGGAAGTCGGATTCGGGGACACCGAGCAGCGACATGATCACGTAGAGCGGGAAGTCGACGGCGATGTCCTGCACGAAGTCGCACGCGCCGCCGTGCTCCCGCATCCGGTCGACGTAGCGCCTCGCGAGTTCCTCGATCCGGATCTCCATGGCCCGCATCGACTTCGGGCGGAACCAGTCAGCGGCGATCGCCCGCACCACCCGGTGCTGCGGGTCGTCCATGTGGATCAGGGTCCGGACCCCGGCGGCGGCCTGCATGGCGTCGGATTCCTCGGGCATCAGCACCGGCCGCGGCCAGTTGGTGAAGCGTTCGTTCGCGCGTTCGATCGCCATGATGTCGGCGTGCTTGGTGACGGCCCAGAACGGCTTGTAGGACGGCACGTCGACACGGGCCACCGGCGCCTCGGCGCGCAGTTTCGTCAGCGCGGCGTGCAGGCGCGGTTCGTCGGCGTATGCCGCGGGTTCTGCCAGCACTTTCGCGGCTTGCTCGACGATCGACATGCTCATCCGTGGCACTTTCGTTCGGTCCGAGAAGCGTTGTTCCGGGCATCAGAGTGATTTATAGTGAGCCTTACTGTCAAGCATTCTATAACTCTCTCCGTTACGGCGGACCGCAATCTCCGGGTGATGGGAAGCAACCTCCAGAGGTGATCAGTGGACAGCTCCGTCCGAGACGAATCGGCCACCGCCACACTCGACTTCCGCGACCCGTATCCGTTCTTCGCTGCGCGCCGCCGCGAGGGAGGCGTCTTCCACGGCACGGTCATGGACTACTCACGCACCCCGGAATCACTGCGTCCGGCGGATTCGTATGCGGCGCTCACCTATTCGACGGTCAGCGCCGCCCTGCGCAACGACCGCGTGTTCAGCTCCAAGCTGTACGACGCGACCATCGGCGTGTTCATGGGGCCGACCATCCTCGCGATGAGCGGCACGAAGCACCGCGCCCACCGCAACCTGGTGTCGGCGGCGTTCAAGCCGCAGTCGCTGCGGGTGTGGGAACCGGACATCGTGCGGCCGATCTGCAACGCGCTGATCGACGAGTTCGCCGGCGACAGCCACGCCGATCTCGTCGCGGACTTCACGTTCGAATTCCCGACCCGCGTGATCGCGCGGCTACTCGGGCTGCCCGCCGAAGACCTTCCGTTCTTCCGCAAGGCCGCGGTGTCGATCATCAGCTACGCCGGCAACGTGCCGCGCGCCCTGGCGGCGTCCGAGGACCTGAAGAACTACTTCCTCGGCCACATCGAACAGCGACGGTCGCAGCCGACCGACGACATCATCAGCGATCTCGTGACCGCCGAGGTCGAGGGCGAGAACCTGACCGACGAGGCGATCTACTCGTTCCTGCGCCTGCTGCTCCCGGCCGGCCTCGAGACCACCTACCGGTCGTCGGGCAACCTGCTGTACCTGCTGCTGCGGCACCCGGACCAGTTCGCCGCCGTGCAGGCCGACCACGGCCTGATCCCGCAGGCCATCGAGGAGGGTCTGCGCTACGAGACCCCGTTGACGTTCGTGCAGCGGTACACCATCGAGGACACCGAACTCGGCGGTGTCCCCATCCCCGCCGGGGCAGTGGTCGATCTCGTTCTCGGTTCGGCGAACCGGGACGAGGACCGATGGGAGCGACCGGAAGAGTTCGACATCTTACGAAAGACGCTGCCGCACATCAGCTTCACCGCCGGTGCCCACACCTGCCTGGGCTTGCACCTGGCGCGGATGGAGACGCGGGTCGCCGTCGAATGCCTGCTCACGCGGCTGACGAACTTCCGGCTGCAGGACGACGGCGATCCGCACATCACCGGGCAACCGTTCCGCTCCCCCAACCGACTGCCGATCACGTTCGACGTCGTCTGACCACCGGAAAGGAACGTTCGTGACCGACGAGTCCGTCCTGCTCACCGACCTCACCGACGGGGTGCTCACGCTGACCCTCAACCGCCCGGACCGCCGCAACGCGATCACCTCGCAGATGTGGACGTTGCTGGGCGAACGGTTGCGTGACGTCGAACCGGGTCACGACGTGCGCGCGGTCGTGCTGACCGGCGCGGGCGGCACGTTCAGCAGCGGGGCCGACCTGTCCGCCACCGCGGGCATGGACAAGTTTCCCGACCCGAGCGAGGAGACCCGCCGCGTCAACGACACCGTGCGACTGCTGCACGGCCTGCCGGTCCCGACGATCGCGAAGGTGCGCGGCGTCACCGTGGGCGCCGGATGGAATCTGGCGCTGGGCTGCGATTTCGTGGTCGCGACCCCGGAGGCGCGCTTCTGCCAGATCTTCACCCGGCGCGCCCTGTCGATCGACACCGGCGGTTCGTGGCTGCTGCCGCGGCTCGTGGGGCTGCAGCAGGCCAAGCGGCTGACGATGCTCGCCGACATGATCGGCGCCGACGAAGCACACGCGCTCGGTCTGGTCACGTGGCTGCAGCCCGAAACCGAAATCGACGGATTCGTCGACGCCCTCGCGGCCCGGCTCGCGACCGGCCCACCGATCGCGCTGGCGCAGACCAAGTCCCTGATCGACAACGGGATCGACCGGACGCTGGACGAAGCGCTCGACGGGGAGGCCGCGGCGCAGGCGGTGAACCTGGCGGCACCGGATGTGCTCGAAGCGTTCGCAGCATTTGCCGAGAAGCGCGACCCGGTCTATCGCCGCACCTCCGTCGCCGAGCGCTGACGCTCCCCCTGTTTTCCGAGCGAGCGGTACATTCAGTCGATCCAAGGAGACGAGCGGTACATTCGCTCGGGCACCACCGCCGACGACGCGCCGGCGACCTCACGAAATCCTGCTCAGCCGCCACCACTCGCCGGCTGCGGTGTCGCTCGTGCTTTCCCGCCCGGCGGCGGCGAGAACGTCGTCGCGGAACAGGCCCGGCAACACGCGGTAGCGGATCGAGGCGCGATCGCTGACCAGCGCGAGCGGCCACCACAGGGCGCGGACGTAGTCCCGAGCGCTGTCGGCACCGTCCCACTGATAGAAGCCCCGGTACCGGCCGGCCTCGTCCGCGGTGAGCCACAGCTTCGACACGAACCCGGGAAAGCCGGCGAACAGCGGTGTGTTGAGCATGCTTTCCGCCCGGAACAGTGCGTGTCCACGGCCCCGGACACCGCGCAGCCGGAATGCGACCACCAGGATCACCGGGTCGGCCGGGTCGCCGCGATCCGCGACGGTTTCGCGGTAGATCACCGCGGAGGTTCCGTCGGCGAAGGCTATCGTCCGGCCCTTGTTGCCGGTCGGCAGGTGCAGGCTCCGGTGGGCCAGCAGCGACGCGGTGCGTCCGGCGCAGCGCCCAAGACGCGGCAGCGCCGTGCGCAGCGGCAGCGGTTCCGGCCGGTCGTCCGGCTCGCCGCCGGCTCCGAGCGGTTTCGGTGCAGGATCGCTCGCAGTCATCGCCCAGTCCCGTCGTATCGGTGATACGGACATCGGAGACGCTACGCCGCGCTCATGTTCGGCACGACCTGATCCTTGTCGGCAGAGGTCCTCTTCTTGTCGGCAGACGTCCCGGGACGGCGCCTCGAGGTGCCGAACCGCGCATCCGCGATACTCGGTGACGTCCGAGGAGTCTCATGGAACGGAGCTAAGGCGTGAAGGATGCATCAGCGGGTCGGTCTACCAGGGCCATTCACGGCACCACCGTCACCGACGCCTACGGTGCGCCGCACATGCCGGTCTACAACACCACGACCTTCGCGTTCGAGAACACCGCGGCGCTGCTCGACGTCGCCGACGGACGCGTCCGCGGCCCGCTCTACACCCGCTACGGCCTGAACCCGACGATCTTCGCCCTCGAGGAGACGATGGCCTCGATCGAAGGTGCCGCCAGCGCGTTGGCGTTCTGCTCGGGGATGGCGGCCGAAACCGCGCTGTTCGTGCACTACGGCCGCGACGGGATCGTGTGCGTCGGCGATGCCTACGGCGGCACCATGGAACTGCTCGGCAATCAGCTCGCGCAGCTCGGGATCACCACCACGTTCCTGTTGGGCGACGAACTCGACCGGCTCGAGGACGTGCTGCGCGACGGAGCGAAGCTGGTGTTCTTCGAGACTCCGACCAACCCGGCGCTGGGCATCTATGACATCACCGCGATCTCGGAGCTGGCGCACCGTTACGGCGCGAAGGTCGCGGTCGACAACACCTTCGCCTCGCCGGTCAATCAGCGGCCGCTCGAGCTGGGCGCCGACCTCGTCTCGTATTCGGCGACGAAGTACCTCGGCGGGCATTCCGATGTCACCGCCGGATTCGTGCTCGGCGCAACCGAACTCGTCGAACCGCTGAAGGCCTGGCGGAAGAGTTTCGGTTCGACTATCGCGCCGGAAACGGCGTCGATGCTGTCGCGCAGCCTGCGCACCCTCGTCGTGCGGGTGCGTCAGCACAATGCCAACGCGCAGGCGGTCGCCGAGGCGATGGAGGCCGATCCGCGAGTGTCGCGAGTGCTGTATCCGGGACTGCCGAGCTTTCCCGGTCACCTGCTGGCGGCGAAGCAGATGTCCGGGTTCGGCGGGGTCGTCACCATCGAGGTCGCGGCGGACGCAGAGACGACCGTGCAGGTCGTGGACCGGCTCGAGTTGTTCGCGTTGGCGCCGAGCCTCGGTGGGGTGGAAAGCCTGGTGACGCAACCGGTCACCACCACCCACTACGACCTCTCCCCCGAAGAACGCGAACGGCGCAGGATCACCGGATCGATGATTCGCCTGTCGATCGGGCTCGAGGACGCCGACGATCTGATCGCCGACCTCACCCGGGCGCTCGACGTCGTCGGACGCTGAGTTCGGCTATTCGAGTCCGTGCGCCACGGCGAACGGATCACGGTCGGGGTCGGTGTGCAGCTCCAGCTCGATCTCGCGCGCGGCACGTTCGGCTTCCTCGCGGCCGAACAGGTACCTGAGCAGAGCACCCGTCATGTCCATGCCGGCGGCCACCCCGGACGAGGTCCACCGGTCGCGGTCGTGCACCCATCGTGCGCGGGGCGCCCATTCGACGTCGGTGCCGTGGCCGGATGCCCACTCGAAGGCCAGCTTGTTCGACGTCGCCCGATACCCGTTCAGCAGCCCGGCGGCGGCGAGCAGCGCGGACCCGGTGCACACCGATGTCACGATCGTCGCCGTCGATGCCCACTCCCGAAGCCAGGTGAGGAAGCGTTCGTCGCGGACAAGGGAGCGGGTGCCCATCCCTCCGGGCACCATCACGATGTCCGATTCCGGTGCGTCGTGGTAGCTCGCGGTCGCGACGACCTCGGTTCCCTGGCTGCTGCGGACCGGTCCTTCGTGCGGCCCGAGCATCAGCACCTCGACCGAATCGGGGAACCTGCTCAGCAACGCCACGGGCCCGAAGACGTCCAGCAGTTCGAAACCGTCGAACAGGACGATGGAGACGCTACGCGTTGCCGATCCGGTCACCTTCCGAGTCTTGCACGACGTCGGCGTGCCCCGGACGACATCGCCACCGATCGTCCGCCGTTCCGGCAGGATGGGACATGAGCCGAACCACGGGAAGGAGCGCCCGATGTGTGGACGCTATGCGAGCACGAGCACCCGCGACGACCTGATCGCGGCGTACGAAACCGCAGCCACGGTCGGTGACGAACTGCCCCCGTCGTACAACATCGCCCCCACCCAGCGAGTGAACGTCGTGCTCGAACGCGCCCCGCGAGACGAACCCGACGCCGAACCGGTTCGGCAGCTCAACAGCACGACCAGGTGGGGGCTGGTTCCGTTCTGGGCGAAGGACCCGAAGATCGGTTCCCGCATGATCAACGCGCGCTCCGAGACCGTCACGAGCAAACCCGCGTTCAAAGCGGCCGCGGCACGTCGGCGCTGCATTCTGCCGGCCGACGGCTACTTCGAGTGGCTGAAGGACGAGAACGGCAAGAAGATCCCGTTCTTCCTCCACGCCGACAAACCGCTCGCGATGGCCGGCCTGTACGAATTGTGGCCGAATCCGGAACTACCCGAGGACGATCCGAACAGGTGGCTGTGGACGTGCACTGTGCTCACCCGACCGGCGACCGACGCGGCCGGGCACATCCACGACCGCTCCCCCGTGTTGCTGCCGGAGTCGTTCATCGACCCGTGGCTCGACCCGACCCTCACCGATCGCGACGACGTCGAAGCCCTGCTCAACTCGATCCCGGAGCCGCATCTGCACCCGTACGAGGTGAGCACCGCGGTGAACAATCCGCGCAACAACTCCCCGGAGCTACTGCTTCCGGTGAACCCGTGACGGCGACCCGATCCCGTCGGCGGGCGGAAACACCTTTCCTACACCGAGTTCCGCCGGTCCCGCTCACACGAGTGCATTCAGCACCTGCTCGATAGGGCCCGTCTCCGGTTTCGGCGAGGTGCAGTCGGACCAGTGCTCCGAATCGCTCAGCGTGAACACGGTGCGGTCCTCCGGTTCCCGGCCGGGCAGAACGAGCACGCGCCATCGCGGGATCCATTCGCCGATGTCACCGCCGAGGTCGAGAGCCTGGGCGATCGCGTCGACGTCGTGGTGCTGGAACTCGAATCTGTTTCCGTCCCAGGACAATTGCAGGGTTCTTCCGTCGACGATCTCGACGAGCACGTGCACCGCGAGATCGCGGTCCGCGAGGGCGTGCCGAGCACGGATGTGATGGACGTGATGGCCGTCGTGGTACGAGCGGCACGTGACGGCGGTGCGGACGATCGAACGAGCGACAAGGATCATCGTGTTCCTCCGGGTAAGCCCCGGGACGGGGCGCTCCTGTCCGAGCCGGTCGGTCTCGGACCGCTTCGTCACCCGAACCACCCGCGAGCGTGGGGTTGGTGTGCCGTCCAGTCGGGGCTTGGCGACGGCAACTCGTGAAGCACCGTCACTGTACCGCATCCCTCGGTGTGCCTTTGTGGCGGCCCCAACCGCCACTAGTGCACACCGGCGGCGGAGCCGCCGGGATCGGGGACGTGGAAGTGCTCGTCGCGCAGGCGGAATGCTTCCTTGGTCCCGTGTTCGGCCCTCGTCTTGACGAAGTTGAACTCACCCGGCCCGAACTGCAGGTTCGTGCCGAAGGCGTGGAACAGATAGCTCGCGACCTCCTCGCCCTGATAGGCCTGACTCTGCTCGACGAGCCGGAACGCCTCCTTCGCGATGACGACCCCGTCGGCGGGCATCTTCGCGGCCTTCTCCGCCCAGTACCGGGCGCGTGCGGTGACCGCACCGGGCTCGCACGTCTCGGTGAACACTCCGAGGTGTTCGACGGACGCGGCGTCGACGATGTCTCCCGTCAGCAGCAGCCGTCGCGCGAGGACCGGTCCGAGCCGGTGGAAGAACATGTGCAGGCTGCCCAGCGCCGGGCCGAGGAACCGGGTGGCGGGCATCCCGATGCGGGTGTCCCGCGCGATCACGGAGATGTCGGTCATCAGTGCCATCTCGAACCCACCACCGAGCGCGTAACCGCTGATCTCCCCCACCGTGACCTTCGGATAGCCCAGGAACTCGTGGTAGAAGCCGAATGTCTTGCGGTCGACGGTGAGACGGCGCCGCTGGCTGGGCCGGCTCTTCTGCGAACGGTCCCACTCACCCTTCGTGCCATACCACCCATATGCGTTGTTCATATCGGCTCCGGTACTGAACACACCGTCGGCGCCCCGCAGCAGCACGACCGTGATGTCATCGTCCTGCGCGACGTCGTCGAGGTATCGGGCGAGCGCGTCGCGCATAGGGGCGTCGTAAGAATTGCGGCGCGCGGGGTCGTTGAGGGTGACGGTCGCGATGCGGCGATCCGGATCCACGTCGAAGAGGACACGTCCGTCCGCGGCACTGGAGCTCGTCATCGTTGTCTCTCTTCCGCTGGATCGGGCATAACGGTATGGGATACTGTAGATACACCAGTATGGCTGTCATCTCCGCAGAAGGAAACACATGCCGTTCGACACGATCGAGTACGAAGTCGACGGGCACACGGCCACTCTCACGCTGAACCGGCCCGAAGCCCTCAATGCGCTCAGCCCCCACATGATCACCGAACTGCGCGCCGCGTACGCCGAGGCGGAGAACGACGACAAGGTCTGGACGCTCGTCGTCACCGGCACCGGCCGCGCGTTCTGCACCGGGGCCGACGTCAAGGAGATCCCCGGTGACGGCAAGGTGATCAACGAGCGCCCGTATCTGTCGACCTACGAACAGTGGGAGGCGCCCCAGGAGGGCACACCACCGTTCCGGACCATGACGAAACCGATCGTCGCCGCGATCAACGGTCTGTGCTGCGGCGCAGGACTCGACTGGGTCACCACCTGCGACATCGTGATCGCCTCGGAGGAGGCCACCTTCTTCGACCCGCACGTGAGCATCGGCCTGGTCGCCGGCCGCGAGATGGTCCGGGTGTCCCGGGTGCTGCCCCGGTCGGTCGCCCTGCGCATGGCGCTCATGGGCAAACACGAGCGGATGAGCGCCGCGCGCGCATACGAATTGGGGATGGTCACCGAGGTCGTCGAGCACGACCGGCTCCTGGACCGCGCCCACGAGATCGCCGGCATCGTCAATTCCAATGCGCCCCTGGCGGTTCGGGGAACACGGCTGGCGATCGTCAAAGGCCTGAACGTCCCGCTGCACGAGGCGGAGATGCTGGCCGAGTCGTTCCGCGAACGCGTGACCCGCACCGAAGACGCCCTCGAGGGCCCGCGCGCGTTCGTCGAGAAGCGGGCACCCGTGTGGCAGTGCCGGTGACCACGCACGCATTGTCCGCGCGCATCGCCGCGGTCCTTGCGCTCGCACCGGATTCGCCGATGGTCGAATTCGACGACGCATGGGTGTCGCGAGGGCGGATGCGCGACGCAGTGCGCCGGATCGCGTCGACCCCCGGCGCCGACGGTGAGGTGGGGATCCTGCTGCGCAACCGCCCCGAGTTCGTCGCTGCGCTTCTCGGCGTCCTGGTGGTGGGCGGCACCGTCGTGGTGATCAACCCCGCACGCGGCGACGACCGCACCCGGGCCGACATCGCCGCACTCCGGCTGCCGCTGATCATCGGCGGTCCCGACGACCTGCGTGCCCTCGTCGCACGCTTACCCGGCACCGTGACCGTCGAACTGAGCGGTCTCGATGCCGAACCACACCTCATACCCGCGACTGTCGGACCGGAACTCCGCGACAGCACCGGTGTGGCGGTTCGGATGCTCACCAGCGGCACGACCGGACCTCCCAAGCGCATCGACCTGACCTACGACATGCTCGCTCGCAGCGTCCTGGGACCGGACGCGAACCGCGCACCCGCACCGACCCGGCCGCGCACCGGTGTCGCCATCGTCAACGCACCGCTCGTCCACATCGGCGGGGTGTTCCGGGCCCTGCAATGCGTCACCGAAGCGCGGCCGTTCGTGCTGCTCCCCCGCTTCGAACTCGATCGGTGGATCGCCGCGGTACGCACGCACCGGCCGCGCGCGGTGTCGTTGGTGCCGGCCGCGCTGCGCACGGTGCTGCATTCCGACCTCGGCCGCGAGGACCTCGCGTCGATCGAGGTCGTCACGTCCGGCACCGCACCGCTGTCCGCCGACGACGCGGACGCCTTCCACGACAAGTTCGGCATACCGGTACTCACGTCGTATGCCGCGACCGAGTTCGGCGGTGGCGTCGCGGGCTGGACCCTGCCCGAATATCGCCGGTACTGGCAGACCAAACGCGGCAGCGTCGGCCGAGCGAGTGGCGGTGCGCGACTGCGGGTCGTGGACGACGACGGCGCAGTCCTGCCCGCCGACCGTCCCGGTCTGCTCGAGGTCAAACCGGGCCAGCTCGGCCCGAAATCGGAGTGGATCCGCACCACCGACCTCGCCCGCATCGACGAGGACGGGTTCGTGTGGATTCTGGGCCGCGCCGATCAGGCGATCATCCGCGGCGGTTTCAAGGTCCTGCCCGACGACGTGCGCGCCGCGCTGGAACAGCATCCCGGGGTCGACGGTGCCGCGGTCGTGGCGGCACCGCACTATCGGCTCGGTGAGGTGCCCTGCGCCGTCGTCGAACCGCGGAACGGGGTCACCGTGACCTCCGACGAACTCGTCGAATTCCTGCGAACCCGGCTGGCGCCGTATGAGATTCCGGCACGGATCGTGTTCGTCGGTGCGCTTCCCCGAACTCCTTCCGGCAAGGCCGATCTCGGCGTGGTCCGCGCGCTGGTCAGCGAATCCAGCGGGAACACCTGAGCCGCTGCGGTCAAGACGTGACGGTCCCGGAGGGCGTCGGCCCATCCGTCGGACGGTGCGGAAGGCGACCGCGGGTACGTCGCCGCGAACGGCGGTGAGCGGCGTTCAGTGCGAGATCGACGATCCTCCGTGTCGGAGCCGCGAACGGCGGTGCCGCCATGGCGGTGACGGCGAACGGCAGGTCGGTGCCGACGATCGTGCGGTGGTGGCTGAACGTGTCGAACCCGGCCTTGCCGTGGTAGGCGCCCATGCCGCTGTGCCCGACCCCGCCGAACGGCGCGTCGTCGGGGAGCATGTGGATCGCGAAGTCGTTTCGGGCGACACCGCCGGTGCGGGTCCCGCGGACGAAGCGGCGGAAGTCCGGGCCGTCGGGACCGAACCAGTACGCGACCAGCGGCGACGGCCCGGCGTTGACCCGGCCGATCACCTCGTCCAGCGCCGTGTACGGACGGACGAGGACGACCGGTCCGAAGATCTCCTCGCTCGCGATGCGCATGTCGTCGGTGACGTCGCGGACGACGGTCGGCGCGATCTTGCGGGTCACCGGGTCGGGTAGGAGTTCACCCGCGGGCGCCACCGGCTCGATGCGCGCACCTCGGGTCCGCGCGTCGTCGAGCAGCGCCAGGATCCGTTCGTAGTTCGCGGTGTCGACGCACGCGGTGTAGTCGTCGTTGCCGACGATGGTCGGGAACATCGCGCGCAGCGTCGACTGCAGCGTGACGGTGAACGCGTCGATCCGGTCGGCGGGTACGTACACGTAGTCGGGGCACACGCACACCTGGCCACCGTTGACCATTCGCGCCCGGGCGATGCGCTCGGCGGATCGGTGCACGTCGGCGTCGGATGCGACGACGACGGGGTTCTTCCCGCCGAGTTCGAGCGTCACCGGTACCAGGTTCTCCGATGCGGCCCGCTGCACGAGCTTCCCGACGCGGGTCGAGCCGGTGAAGAACAGGTGGTCGAACGGCAGTGCGGAGAACTCCGCTGCCACGTCGGCGCCGCCGGTGACGACCGCGAACTCGATCGGATCGAAATAGGACGATGCAAGCGACCGCGTGAGTTCTGCTGTGTGACCGGTGATCTCGGACATCTTGATCATCACGCGATTGCCGGCGGCGAACGCGGCCGCCGCGGGCAGAACGACGAGATTGAGCGGGAAGTTCCAGGGTCCGATGATGCCGACGACGCCGAGCGGGGTGGGCTGCACCTCGGCGCGGATTCCGTAGAGCCGGGCGCCGGGCTTCGGGTTGCGCGGTTTCATCCATTTGTCGATGTGGGCGCGGGTGTGTTCGATCACCGAGAGCATGCCCATGATCTCGGTGAACAGTGTCCCGGTGCGCGCACGCGTCCCGAAGTCGGTGGACAGCGCGTCGACGTAGGCGTCGCGGTTGTCCAGAACCATCGCGACGAGCCGGTCGATCCGGTCCCGCCGAACCGCCGCGGTGGGTGGACCTTCCGCCAGGAACGCCCGACGCTGCTCGTCGAGCAGCGTGGTGAGGTCCGGTGCCGGGTGGAGGCCGGTGGGATTGTCGGCGGTGCCGGTGCTCATTCGCTCAGCCTTCCGGTCGAGTCTGATCGGCAGGCTCGACGCCGACCGCACGAACTTCGACCCGTCGGCGGATATCGATCCCGTAACATCAACTGTAATACCGAACACTCGTCTGGAAGTCCGAATACAGGGGGATGCTGTGACCGGCCGACACTACATCGAATTACGCACCGATGCAGCACTTTCCAACGGTTCGCAGGACGGGGCCCGATGACCGTCGACGGCACCCCCTCGCCGCGCCCCTTTCATCGGCTCGACATCTCGGCGCCCGAGTTCTGGAAGAACGACTTCCGCACCCGGGACGACACGTTCGCGGCACTGCGCGCCGAGGAGGGCTTGAGCTGGCACCCACCTACCCCGTCGATCTTCCCGCACGCGGAGACCGGATTCTGGGCGGTCACGCGCCACAGCGACATCCAGTACGTCAGCCGCAATCACGAATTGTTCTGCTCAAGCCAGGGTGTGAGCATGGACCCGATGCCGGCCGAGATCCAGCGGGCGATGACCTTCTTCCTCGCCATGGATCCGCCCGAGCACACCCGGTACCGCCGTCTGATCAACATGGCCTTCACCCCGAGACAGATCCGGTTGATCGAGGACCAGATCCGAACCAGTGCCCGGGAGATCGTCGACGATCTGGTTGCCGATCTGGCGGCGAACGGCACGGTGGATTTCGCTGCGGAGTACTCACGCAGGATGCCGATGCGCACGATCTCCGACATGATCGGCGTCGCTCCCGAAGATCGCGAGAAGATCGCCGATGCGGTGGAGAGCCTGTTCGGGGCCAGCGACGAGGAGTATTCCTCCCTGGAGGAACGCGCGCCGCACCTGATGGCCCAGCTCGGCATCCTCGCCGGCGCCGGCACCGAACTGGCGGGTGCGCGTCGCGAGGATCCCCGCGACGATCTGATGACCAACATCGTGAACGCCGAGGTCGACGGCCACCGCCTGAGCGACGAGGAGATCGGCGCGTTCATGGTGTTGCTCGGTTCCGCGGGCAACGACACCACCAAGCAGGCGAGCAGTCACGCCCTCGCCGCGCTCGTCGCGCACCGCGAGCAGCGGGACTGGCTGCTCGCGGATTTCGATGCCCGTATCGACGGTGCCGTCGAAGAGTTCGTGCGCTGGTCGACTCCGGTCATCCACTTCGCCCGGCACGCGACGGAGGACACCGAGGTCGCGGGCACGAAGATCGGAGCCGGCGAGAAACTCGTGCTGTTCTACTGTTCCGGCAACCGCGACGAGTCGGTGTTCGACCGACCCCACGAGTTCGACATCACCCGAATCCCGAATCCGCACGTCGGCTTCGGCGCGCCGGGTCCGCACTCGTGCCTGGGCCGGCAGCTCGCGAAGATGGAACTGCGGCATCTGTTCCACGAACTGCTGACGCGGCTGCCGGACATCACCGTCGGCGAACCCGAGTACGTGCACAGCGATTTCGTGCACGGCATCAAGCGGATGCCGATCTCCCTGCGCTGACGGCCATCTCGATCGGTCCCCCGGAACGTCGGGCGGCGGTTCGGCTCAGGTGAAATCCGAGCCGCCGTCGACGTTCACGTTCGCCCCGGTCATGTACGAATTGCGCCGCGAGGCCAGAAACGCGACGACGGCACCGATCTCCTCGGGCCTACCGGCGCGCGGAAGTTGCGCGGCGTGGCCGTATTCGGTGTCGATGAGTTCCATCAACCGGTAGGGATCCTCCGACTCGACACCCACCGACGCGGCCCAGTCGACCAGAGCCGGGGTGACCACCGCTCCGGGTGAGACGACATTGACGAGAATCTCGTCGCGGGCGAGCAACAGCGACAGGTTCTTCGACGCGCTGGTCACCATCGCCTTGGCCGCCGTGTAGGCCGCGAGCGAAACACTCTGCCGCTGCGTCGACTGCGCGGAGAAGTTCACGATCCGGCCCCACTCGGCGCGCCGCAGCATCGGCAGGGCGGCGCGGGCGCAGCGGACCATCGACAGCACACCGTCGTCGACCGCCTCGTGCCACTGGTCGTCGGTCAGCATCTCGAAACTGCCCTGCACGTTCGGTCCGACCGCGTTGACCAGCACGTTGAGTTCGCCGTTCCATCGTCGATCCAGTTCCGCGAACACCGATGCGACACGCGCGGCATCGCGAACGTCGGCGACCAGGCCGAACGCCTCCGGACTACCGCGATCGGTCAACTCCTGTGCGGCAGCGGTGACGGCGGCCTCCGATCGGCCGACGACGGCGACGCGCGCCCCTTCCTCGGCAAGACATCGAGCGGTGGCCAGGCCCATCCCGCGGCTGCCACCGACGACCACCGCTGCCGCGTCCGCTAGTCCGAGATCCACGACGTGCCGCCTCTCGTCCACCCCGCACAAATACCGACAATGTTACTGTATTGCTATCGGTAAGGATATCGGGATAGGCCGTCACCGGGCCGACCGTGCCCCCGTCGGTATCATTTACGGTGGCATGTACGGGTGGGTCGGCGGCATCGAGCCGGTCCGGCGGACGGGTGGCACTCCGGTGCGACACCACAGAGTTGGGAGTGTGACATGGCGAAACGGCCACGGCGCGAACGGGGTTCACTCAACCCTGACGACATTCTCGACGGCGCGTTCGAACTCGCGGAGGAAGTCTCGATCGACAACCTGAGCATGCCGATGCTCGGCAAGCACCTGGATGTCGGTGTCACCAGCATCTACTGGTACTTCCGCAAGAAGGACGACCTGCTCAGCGCGATGGCCGACCGGGCACTGCGCGAGTACGCCTACTCGATGCCGTTCGTCGAGGCCGCGAACTGGCGCGACACCTTGCGCAACCACGCACGGACCGTTCGGGAGACGTTCGTGAAGAACCCGATTCTGTGCGACCTCATCCTGATCCGATCCGCGTTGAGCCCCAAGGCCGCCCAGCTCGGCGCGAAGCAGACCGAGAGCGTCATCGCGAATCTCGTCGAGTCGGGGTTCACGCTCGAGGACGCGGTCGACGTCTACTCGGCGGTGCAGTTGCACGTCCACGGCATGATCGTGCTGCAGCGCCTGCAGGAGAAGAACCGGCAGTCCGAAGCTCCGTCGGGTGCGTACTACGAGCTCCTTCCGATCTCGAGCGAAACCACTCCGCTGCTCGCCGAGGCGAATGCGAAGGGAATCCAGAGCGGGGCGCCCAACGACCGGAACTTCGAGTACGGTCTCGACTGCATTCTCGACCAGGCCAGCCGCCTGCTCGAGGCCCGGCAGGCCGAGGGCAAGACCCCGCAGTCGAAGAAGTCGCCCAGCGCAGCGGCCGTCACCAACTAGCCTCCGGGCCCCCTGACTCCGGTCACGTCCGACGAGCCACAGATCCACGGCAGCGAGGTGAGCTGCCGACATGCGGCCAGCCCTGGCTGTAGACGGTCCGTGATCGTTGATGCGGGTGGCGATTCCGCGCCCATAGGGTCGGCAAGATCGGGGTCGGCCCCGCCGGGAAAGGACGGAGTAGACCAGCTCCTCCCCTTCACCCCACGAGCAAAGATAGAGAGCACGCCCGATGACCACTACCAAGCAACTGATGCAGCAACTCGCGAACAACGAGATCAGCCTGGACAACGTCGCGGCAGAGTTGAGGGCCAAGTCCTTCCCCCGAGTCGAGAAGTCAAGCGGCCAAGCAGACGTCCCCGTCTACGACGACGACAGCCTGTTCTGGCTCGGACATGCGAATTTCGTGGGCGTCATCTCCGACGAGGAGTACAACATGCTCGTCCACAGCGCCGGATAGAACCGTCACCTACCGCAACGTACCGCTCGATCCGCCCGTCCGGTTCGCGATCCATGAGCAGCAACTGCGCCACGACTGCCGCCGCTGCGCCGGCGACATCCCGGCCGGGCCGGCGGCGTGGGAGGAGCGGATGATCCTGATGTCGACCCCATCTCGACGAAGCGCTGTACGAGCTGGAACAATCGACGGCCCCGCGCGGATCGTCATCAGCAACAGCGGTTTCCGGGCATTACCCGGAGCGTGATCGCGCCCGGCCGCGCGATCAGAGCAGGTCGACCCTGCTCACCAGCCAGCGTCCGTCCACATTGTCGAGCGTCATCACCACGCGGCTGCGATCGACCCGCGGTTCCGGGGTGGCGGTGTTGGTGATCGTCTGGTCGACGAAGAGCAGCACCACCGCCTCGTCGGCGGTCGCCGACCGCACCGCGGCGTCCACCACCGTGCCCGTGCTGCTGGCGTTGTTGTCCACCAGCATCTGCTTGAGCTGGCTGCTGGACCTCGAGTACATGTCGCGGAACTCCCCGGTCGCCCCGGCGAGGACGTCGGAGAAGTTCCGGTCGATGTCACCGGCCTGGATGCTGGTGAGGGTGACGGCGTAGTTCCTCGCGGTCTCGAGCGCCTCCGATGCGGCGCGGTCCACCGCCGCGTCGGAGTACATGCGCCAACCGGCGAACCCCGCTCCGGCACACACCGCGGCGGCGAGTACACCGGCGAGTACCCTGCGGATGGGGTGTGTCGTTGTCCCCGGGGCGGGTGTCGCGGTGTCCGGTTCGGAGACAACGGCTTTCCCCGGCTCGGATCGCTCGGCCGCGGCCGTCACGGTGTCCGGGTCGTCCTCCAGCAGGGGATCCTTCACGCTGCTCACGGTTACCTCCAGGTCGGGTTCAGTTGAAGTGGATCGGCGGCCCCGCGTACGGGGTCGGCAGGGTTTGCGGGCCCTGCGGAGTCGGGCTGGTGCGGCCCAGCGGATCGCTGCCCGGCGCCGGCTTGTCGGTGTCGTCTCCCGGGGGCCGCGGTGCCGCCGCCGCGCCGCGGGGAAGCAACTGCGGATCGGGGCAGTGCGTATTGAGGAACGGCTCGGGGAAGTCCGGGCGCGAGGGCGCCGACCGGGGCAGCGGATAGTCGCACGGCACCCTCGGGTAGACGTCGACCGCGCCCCAGATTCCGCCGTCCCGGAAGACGGTCCCGATCGACTGGAGTGTCGACCCGTCGCGCTGCTGCGGGAAAATGAACTCCTGCAACGCCGGCAGGCGCACGTTCACCATCTGCGTCACGGTGACCAGGTTGCCCAGCAGTTGCACCATGGTCGGCGAGTTGTCGGCGAACAGGGCGTCGATGCTGCGCACGGTCGCCGGGGTCTGCTCCAGCAGCTGCCGCAGGCCGCCGTCCATGGCGCTGACCCCGCGCAGGGTGCCGTCGAGATTCGCCGCGGTCGCGGCCAGGCCGGGTGCCGTCTCGGACAGGGTGGCCAGAACGACCTTGTCGGTCTGCAGGATTCCCAGGGTCTGCGGCAGCACCGCGTGCAGCGTGGACACCAGGAACGTTCCGCCGTGCACGATGTCGCGCAGTTTGTGGACTCCCTCGGGACCGGTCCCGAGTTCTTTCGTGATCACGGCCAGATCGTCGGGGTCGATCTGCGCCAGCATCGGCTCCATGTTCTCGAGCATCGTCGCCATCGGGACGGGGGTCGACGTGTTCGATTCGTCGACGACGGAACCGTCGGTGAGGTAGGGGCCGTCGTCGGTGGTGGGCTGGAAATCCAGGAACTGTTCGCCCGCCGGGGACAGGCTGGACACCCGCACCTGCCCGGTCGCCGGGATCGGCACGGCGGCGTCGATCACCGCGACCGCCCGGACGCCCGTGCCGTCGATATCCACCGACTCGACCCGGCCGACCGCCACCCCGCGCAACGTCACGTCCTGACCCGGCAGCAGACCACCGGACTGCGCGAGCCGGACGTCCACCCGGATCGTCGCCCTCGCCGGGTTGAGCTCCAACGTATTCAGGAACAGGTAGGCGACGCCACCGACGAGCAACGCGACCAGAGCCAGGACCGACAGCGCGGTCCGGTGTCGCCGGCCCCACCGCACCCCGGAGAGCAGCCCCCGCGCCGAGGCCTCGACGATGTCGCCCTGCGTGCTCATCGCGGACCCTCGAGCCGTTGCTGGAGGCGGAACATCGTCACCGCGAGCGACCCGGCGAAACGCTCCCAGTCCCCCGCGTCCGGGAGCCTCGATCCCGGGTCTGCGTGGTAGTTCGGGTCGTCGAACGCGCCGAGCGCGAACTGCGAAATCGACACGTCGACATGACCGGAGGTGCCGCTGGTGAGCTTGATGATCGGGCCGAGGATCCGGTTGACGTCCTCGATGCTGGCGCCCGGCGCCGTCGCCGCCGCGTTCAGCCATCCGGCGATCCGGTTGATGTCCTGCACCATCCCACCCGCACCTGTCCCGTTGATCGACGGGAACCGCTCCAATTGCTGGGTGATCCGGGTGAGCTGGTCGACCGTGCCGAGAATCGCCTGGGTGTTGTCGGCGACCACCCCGAGGGCCGGTCCGGCTGCGGCGAGCGCGGAGTCGATACTCTGCTGCCGCTCCACGACGGTGTCGGCGAGGGCGTTCGCCGAACCCAGCACCGCTTCGATCTCCGACGTCCGCGCCGACAGCGACGCGACCAGCGTGGTGGACTCGCGGACCAGCGCACCCAGTTCGTCGCCGCCGTCACCGACCGATTCACCGAGACCGTTGACGAGTTTCGTCAGATTCCGGATGGCACCGCCGTTGACCAGCATCGCCGCCGTCGAAAGCACCTCCTCGACCGTCGCGCCCGCGGACGTCGACTCCACCGGGATGGTGTCGCCGTCCTGCAACACCGCACCCCCGGGGTCGGCGGGCGGTTCCAGCGCGACGAAGACGTCTCCGAGCGGTGTCGCGGAACGCAATTCTGCCCGCGTGCCCTGGGGTAGCAGGGTTCCGTCCCGGAGTTGCATCCGCACCACCGCCAGGTAGTCACGGACCTCCATGTCCAGCACGAATCCGACGTCGGCGCCCTTCACCCGGACCTTCGCCTTCGCCGGCAGGTTCAGCGCGTTCCGGAAGATCGCGGTGACGACGAAGCCGTCGCCCCCTGTCCCGGGCGCGGGCAGCGGGAGCTGGCCGAGCCCCACCGAGCAGCCGGCGAGCGCCCAGCAGAGCACACAGACGACGGCCACCGCGATCGGCGACAGCCGTGACTGCCGTGCCGCAGGCACCCGTGACCGCCCAGCCGAGCGTCGAACCGTCCTCACGGGACCACCCCCGCCACGGTCGCCAGCATCGCGGTGATACCGAAGTCGGGTCCGAAGTCCTGCGGTTTGCCGGTCGCGCACCCCAATTCCTGAAGTCCGGCGAGATTGCAGACCTCCTTGAGCATCTGGTGGTCGAACAGAATCCGGTCGGCGAAGGTGTGCACGCGGACCACTCCGTTGGTGCGGTCGATCGCGTTGTACGCGTTGTCGAGCAGCAACGGGGCCACGTTCAGGAACTCCGACATCTCCCGCTCGTAGTCGCTCATCGCCCGAGTGAGGGTCTCGGTGCTGGCGACCGTGCCCTGAATGGGAATTCGGTTCTGTGCCAGCATTTCCTCTGTCCGGATGAGGATTTCGTTCAGTTTGGAACCGGTGTCGCCCTGACCGAGGGCCTCGTCGGCGAGCATGTCACTGAGCCGACGCAGGCTCCCGCCGAATTCCCGGATCGTGGCATCGTTGTCGGCGGCCGCCTGGGTGAGCGCGTTCAGGTTGTCGACGAGGGTGACGATCGAGTCCCGCGTGGCGCTCGGGTCCTCCCCCGTCCGGAGCGCGTCCGATAATCGGCTGAGGGCCTCGCGCATCGCCGGACCGTTCCCCTCCAGCGAATCGGCGGTGACCGCGAGCATCCCCCCGACCGGGCCGTCGCCGCCGTCGTCGCTGCCCAGTTCCCGCGACAGGGTGTCCACCATCGACAGCAGCCGGTCGAACTCGATCGGTGTTCGGGTGCGGTCCAACGGCAGGAAAGCGTTGTCCGACAACACCGGACCGCCGGTGTAGGCGGGCGATAGTTCGATGTGCCGATCGGTCAACACGGACGAGGACACCGCGACCGCCTGCACGTCGACCGGGACGGGGACCTCCGGATCGACCTCCATCGTGATATCGACCGCGGTGCCGCGCGGCTCGATGGTGACGATCCGGCCGACGGTGATTCCGAGCACGGTCACCTTGTTGCCCTCGTACAGTCCTGCGCCGCTCGCGAACTGGGCGACGATGGTGCGCTGCTTTTCGCCCGGCCACGCGGCCGCCGCCGCAACCACGACGAGCACGAGCATCAGCGCCGCCGTGAACCCGATCCGCCGGCGGTTCATCGGCATTCCTGGAAGTACGGGTTCGCTGCGAGTTCTTCGGCGCGCCCGCTCAGCGCGCACATCCAGGAGTCGACCAGGACGCCGGCCGGCCCGGTGAAGTCGACGTAGTTTCCGGACCCCGATGCGTTGGTGAAATTGCGCACCGGCAGGGGCGCCACCTCCAGGATGTTGCGGAGCAGGTCGTCGTGCCGGGCCAGCGATCCGAGCATGCTGTCGAGTTCGGCCATCAGTTCCTGGATCTCGGGGCTGTCGTCGACGACGGTCCGGTGCAGCTCGTCGATCAGGGTGGTCGTCGCGGCGAACATGCCGATCACCGACTCCCGGCGCCGGTCGAGTTCCGACATAAGATCGCGGCCCTGCACCATCAGGGACCCGATGTTCGACTGCTGCGTCCGGATCACCGACGTGATCCGCTCGGTGCCGCTGATCAGGTCGCCGATCTGCGTGCGCCGGGCGGCGACGATCTCCGCGAGGGTGCCGGCGTTGGCGATCGCCTGGGGCACCACCTCGGGTGCCCCCTCCAGCTGGCCGGTCAGTGTGGTCATCGCGTCGGCGACCTCCGCGGCGTCGACCTGCTCGAAGGTGCTGGTCGCCCCTTCGATCGTCTCCTGCAGATCGTAGGGAACTTCGGTGTGGTCCAGTGGAATTCGCCGGTCCTCGAAGGTGCCGGACCCTCCCGGCGTGAGCGCGACGTAGCGCGAGCCGAGCAGCGTGGTGAGTTTGATCGACGCCCGCGTGTCGGCACCGAGCGCGACGTCCCGGTCGATCTTCATCGTCACGTTCACCCGGTCACCGGCGAGTTCGGCGCCGGTGACCTCTCCGACCGCGACGCCCGCCACGGTCACCTGGTCGCCCACACGGATCTCGGCGGCCTGCGCGAACTCGGCCACGATCTCACGGCGTCCGGGATCGATTGAACTGACCCCGACGATCGCCAGGACGACCACGACGAGGGCGACGACCCCGGCGATTCCGAGCCGCAGCGAATCCCACTCCTCGACCGGTTTCCTCGTCATCGTGTGCACCCCCGTCCTCATGGCTGACAGATCGGCGAGTACTGGGCCTTGCCGCCCGGCGTGGAGTCGGCGACCATCTCCGGAACCAACGGCACCAGGAACGGAGCGAACCCGAGTGGGTTGAGATCGCACACGTAGGCGCCGAGGAAGCTGCCCTCCTGACTGATCCGGGCGAGGCCCTTGAGCAGCAACGGCGCGTTGGCGCCCAGGTATTCGAAGTCTTCCTTCCCCGCGTTGAAATGGGAGGAGAACCCCGGCTCCCGGTCCAGGAACTCGGTGACCTCGGGCCGGGTGGCCGCGGCGATCTCGGCGACCCGGTTCCCGACCCGAGTGATGGTCTCCGCGGACGTGACCAGGTCGCTCCTGCGGGACGCGAGCTCGGTGAAGATCACCTGGGAGCGGGTGATAACGTCCTGAAGATCTCCGGACTGCCGGGACAGCCCGGTCAGCGCGGTCCCGAGTTGGGTGATCAGATCCCCGAGAACCTCGTCCGGGCCGGCGATCGACTCGGCGAGGGCCGAGGTCTGCGCGAGCAGCCGCGTGATCGATCCCGCGTCGCCGCCGAGGGCACCGACGAGCGCTTCGGAGAGGTCGTTGACGCTGTCCGGATCGAGGACGCTGAACAGCGGTTCGAATCCGTTGAGCAACAGTGAGATGTCGAAGGACGGTTCGGTGTGGTCGACGGGGATCTCGGCGCCCGGTTCCAGCGGCGTCGGCGTGCCGAAGTCGCCGAGCGACAGCGCCAGATAGCGCTGGCCGATGAGGTTCTGATAGGTCACCGCGGCCCGGGTGTCGCCGCTGAGCGTGTGGTCACGGTCCACCTGGAAACGTACTCGGGCGAGATTGCCGTCGAGATCGATCGAGTCGACGCGGCCGACGCGGACCCCGGCGACCCGGACGTCGTCGCCGGAACGCAACCCGGATACATCCGTGAACACGGCGGAGTAGGTGTGGGTCGAGCCGCTCATCCCGCGGCGCAACGTGTTCAGGATCGTCCAGGTGAGGACGACGGAGGCCACCAGGAACAGCGAGAGCCAGATGATCGAGCGCCGGTAGCTCATCGTCCTCCCTCCGCGACAGGGACCGGATCCCCGGCTCCCGCCGGCACGGGGACGGTGTCCACGCTCACGTTCATCCCGCGCAGCAGAGGTCCGAGAATCAGCGAGGCCGCCGTGGTCGCCTGTTCACCGAGCAGTTCCCGCAGGGCCTCCATCTCGGCGGGGCCGCCGACCGGGCCGACGTTGCCGCCCGACAGAGCCGCGGGTGGCCGGAAGTTGCGCGGGTCCAGGCTCGCCGGCAGCACCGGCTGCGCACTGCCGGCCGGTGCCGGCCACGTGCACGACGGACCGGCGAGGTCGCCGTAGCGGGGGCAGTCCGCGGGGCCGAAGACCTTGTGCGGCGTCAGCGTCCACACGAAGTGTCCGGTGCCGCGCTGGCGGGCAGGGTCCCAGAATTCGGTCGAGAACCGGCGCGATACGACCGCGATGTCGGTGGCGATCCCGGGGAAGGCCGCGCCGCCCGCGGCGAGCAGGTCCAGCACCGGGGCCAGCTGACCGGTGATGGTGATCATCCGGTCGGCATTGTTGCCGAGTGCCCGTTCGGTGGTTCCCATCGTGTACTGGCCGGCTGCGAGCAGGTCGGTGAGTGCGGCCTGTTTCTCGGCGACGGTCAGCATCGGCACGGCCGAGTGATGGACGGCGTCGAGCAGTTCGGGTGCGGATTCCTGGAGTCCCCGCAGCGCGGTGGCCAGGTCGACCAGCTGGGACCGGTCCGAACCGTCGTCGACGGCGGCATTGAGCGCGGTGGTCATGTCGACGAGTTGCCCCCCGGCGTCGCGGATCTCCTGCCCGCGGTTCTCGGTCGCCGATGCGAGCGCGGTCAGCACGCCGACGGTGGCGTCGCGGCGGTCCCGCCCGACCGCCGCGACGATGTCCCGCATCTTCGTCAGGGCCGTCTGCAGTTCGACGGTCGGCCGGCTCGTGTCGGCGGGGATCACCGCACCGTCGGTGAGCGGGGCCCCGGCACCGTTGTCGACCAGCTGGACCGACGAAACCGCGAACACGTTGCTCGGGACCACCCGCGCGGTCACGGTTTCGGGAATGCCCTGCGCATCATGGGGTTCGAGCAGAATCGACACCTCGTTCGGCCGGCCGTCGCGGCCCGGTTCGACGCCGGTGACGATACCGACGACGAGACCACGGAACTTCACGTCCGATTTCGCGGGGATACCGTCGCCGACGTCGGGAAGCAGTGCGGTGACGGCTACCCGGTCGTCGAGCGACCCCGTCGAGCGCAGCAGCAGGACGGCGACGACCGCCGCGATGACGACGAGACCGACGAGACCGCGGATCAGCAGAATGCGGTCGGTCGGCGCACCGGCCTCGGATTCCAGCGAGATCGTCCGCATCCTCAGCCCCCCAGCTTCGAACCGGCCGAGACTCCCCAGAAGGCCAGCGTGAGAAGCAGATTGACGATGATCATCACGCTGATCCCGGAGCGCATCGCACGTCCCACGGCCACCCCGACGCCCTGCGGGCCACCCCGGGCGTAATAGCCGTAATAGCACTGGATCGTGGAGGTGATGGTCACGAACACCACCACCTTGATCACCGAATACACGATGTCCGGTCCGGCCATGACCAGGTGAAAGTAGTGCTGGTAGGTGCCGATGGACACGCCGCCGGCGAGCGCGACGACCAGCTGCACGACGACGTAGGTGAGCACCAGGCAGCACACGAACAGCGGGATGACGGCGATCATCGACGCCAGCAGACGCGTGGTGACGAGGTACGGAATCGGTCTGATAGCCAGCGATTCCATGGCGTCGATCTCCTCCGAGATGCGCATGGCACCGAGCTGGGCCGTGAACCGACAGCCGGCCTGCGCCGCGAAGGCCAGCGCCGCCATGATCGGTGCGAGTTCGCGGGTCGCCGCGGTGGCGGAGACGAGCCCGGTCGCCTGGCCGAGACCGAGCAGGCGCAGCGCGTTGTAACCCTCGATCCCGACGATCGCCCCGGCGCTGGCACCGAGCACCAGGATGACGCCGGCCGTGCCACCGCCGACCACCAGGGACCCGTTCCCCCAGGTCACGTCGGACAGCAGGCGCAGGAACTCGCGGTGGTAGTGCCGGAGCATCGCAGGCAGACCTGCCACGGCGCGGCAGAAGAACGACACCAGGTGCCCGATCATCCGGATCGGTCGCGTGATCGCCCCGTACGCGACCACGAGTGGGCGCACGCCCGGGGGGTGGTAGGCCGACGGCGATGCCATCAGAACGACGCCCTCGGGAACGCGATGACGTAGAGCTGGGTGAACAGCACGTTGACGACCATCAGCAACATGATCGACCCGACCACGGTGGAGTTCACCGAGTTCGCGACCCCCGCCGGACCACCGTGGGTGGACAGTCCCTTCTGGCATGCGACGGTCGCCACGATCGCACCGAACACGATCGCCTTGACCATCGTCAGCACCAAGTCGCCGACGGTCGCGAACGACGCGAACGTGGCGACGAAACTGCCCGGCGCACCGTCCTGGACGTAGACGTTGAACAGGTAACCGGCGAGGAAGCCGATGAAGGTGATCGTTCCGGTGAGCGCGGTGCCCACGACGACCGCGGCCGCCAGGCGCGGGACCACCAGCCGCCGGACGGGCGAGACACCCATCACCTTCATCGCGTCGACCTCTTCGCGGATGGTCCGAGATCCCAGATCGGCGCAGATCGCGGCACCGACGGTGGCGGCCATCATCAACGCGGTCACCAGCGGCGCGCCCTGCCGGATCACGGCGAGACCGCTCGCGGCACCGGCGAGGGAGGTGGCACCCACCTGCCCGGCGAGCAATCCGAATTGAATCGACAGGGTGACGCCGATCGGGATGGCGACGAAGAAGCTCGGCAACAGCGCGGTTTTCGCCATGAACACCGCTTCGCGGACGAAGTACTCGAAGGGGAACCGGCCACGCACGAGGTCCACGACGAGATACCGCATCGCCTCGATACCCAGCTTGATCTGTTCCCCGACGGTGACGAGCGACCGGCCGAGATGCCGGTCGAGGTATCCCCTCGACCAGTCGGTGATCTCGTCGACCGCACCCCCTGTCGTGTCCACGTGATCCCCTGCCCCGCCTGGAATCTCGTCTTCAGTCACCTCAACCCCGTCCGGTTGCGACGAACAGACATCCGATCAGCGATCCGCGCGATCCCCCACGCCCGTGCGGACCGTCGAGTCATTCATATAACCCAATTTACTGTATTGCTTCGGCCATGTTCCGCACTTTGGCCGGATCGACTCCACTCTGATCCGGCTCCCGCAGAAGGCACTCGTCCAGAGCACGGAGATGACGGTCGGCGTACCGAAGTTTCGGTACACCAACCACCATAAGTGGTGTTACCGAATGACATTCGACTTCGACCGCCGGTCACCGCGTGAGGAGCATACATCCGGCGATCGGTCCTCCCCCGACGGACACCGCCGCCACCTCGGGTGGACGGGGCACCTGCCGGTCCCCCGCCGTGCCGCGCAGTTGAGCACACGCCTCGTGCAGCACCCAGTAGCCGTGCATCCGCCCGGCGGACAGCTGACCCCCGTAGGTGTTGAGCGGTAGCGATCCGTCGCGCGCGATGCGGGTACCTCCGTCCACGAAGTCGCCACCGCCGCCCTCCGGGCACAGCCCCAGCGCTTCGAGCCAGGTGATCGTGAGAAACGTGAATCCGTCGTACAGTTCCGCGATGTCGACGTCGGCCGGGGTTAGTTCGGTCCGGCTCCACAGCCGCGCCGCGGCATCCGTGGCGGCCATCCGGGGATAGTCGGGCCGCTGGGTCCATCCCCCGGTTCCGGCGGCCCCGCCGATCGCTGCGATGCGGACCGGTGGGTGCGGCATGCCGGCGGCGTGATCGCGGTGGGAGACGACCACCGCGATCGACCCGTCGACGGGCACATCGCAGTCGAGCAGCCCGAACGGCGTCGAGACCGGCCGGGCCGCGAGATAATCGGCCATCGTGATCTCGTCCCGGAACACCGCCGACGGATTGAGTGCCGCGTTGCGGCGCGCGTTGATCGCGACCCATCCCAGATGCTCTCGGGTCGTGCCGTACTCGTGCATGTGCCGACGGCAGTGGAGCGCCAGCCAATTGGCCGCGGAGAACGCGTTGGCCGCCAACAGGTACGACACATCGCCCATGGCCGGGCCCGGACCACGACGGGGCCGCCCACCGCCCTTCCCGCCACCGGACCGGCGCGGTCGATCGACCGTGCCTCCCATCATCTGCACGGTCCGATAGACGAGGACGTGCCGGGCCCGGCGCTCCCCGACCGCGACCGCGGCCTGCTGCACCGGGACGAGCAGCCCCGCATCACCGTCCAGTGCCGGAAGGTCCGGCGATTCGATGCCCAGAGCGCGGGCAGCCTCGGCCGCCGGAGTGTCCCCCAGTGTCAGGACCGTGTCGATGTCCGCGGGCGTCAGGCCTGCATCCGCGACCGCCGCCGATGCACTCTGCACGGTGAGATCGAGTCCCGGTGTGCCCGTTTTCCTTCCGATGTCGGAGATGCCGATCCCCGAGATGATCGCGTTCTGCTCAGGAAAGTGCATCGGAGCCTCCGTTCGGATGCGGCCGGGTGGGGGTCGCGGATACTGTGAAGCGATGCAGGAGCTCTCGACCCCGCAGGTCCGCCCGTATGTTCCGACGCCCACCTCCGTCGACCGGCCCTTCTGGACCGGCGGCGCCGATTCCGTTCTGCGCCTGCCGTTCTGCGAGAGCTGTGCGCGCTGGTTCTTTCCGCCGGCGGCCACCTGCCCGGACTGCAACGAGCCGGCGGGGATTCGCGACACGTCCGGCGCCGGGGTGGTCTACACGTTCACCGTCAACGTCCAACGGTTTCACCCCGAGGTGGCGGTCCCGTACGTGATCGCCCTCGTCGAACTCGACGACCAGGCCGGGCTTCGTATCCCCGCCGGCATCGTCGGGTGTCCGCCGGAGTCCGTGGAGATCGGCATGCCGGTGACCGTCGCGTTCGAGGAGGTCGCGGGGACGCATGAGGACAAGGACCGGGTGTACGTGCCCGTGTTCGCGCCCTCGACCCCCGGTGGTCACCAGCCCACCGACGGATCGCGGGTCGGGATCGGCTCCCCGTTGTCGACGGGTCCGGTCCCGTGGGTGATGGGTGGCCAGGTGCGGTCGTAGAGGGCGCCGGACGCGGTCCGCATCAGGTAGTCGTCCCGTTGGACGCCCTTCCACATCTGGGCGACGTAGTCCAGGACCGGGATTTCCCCGTCGATCGTCCGCCGGGCCAGAGCAGCACGCCCATCCTCGACGGAGGCCGGCATTTCGCCGAGCAACTTCGTCAGTTCCGCGATCTCGTCGCGGTCCAGCACCCCACCGACCCGGTCGCATTCCTTCAGGTACTTGACCAGCCGCGCCGCACCCTTGGTCCAGCGGGCGGCCAGCGGGTCACCGGCCTGTCCGGCCGCCGCGCGCAGCACCGCCAAGGTGGCGTCGAAGACGTGGCCGTTGCCGGGACCGTCCGGTTCCGGATGGAACTCGGTACGCTCCATGTCGATTCCCACCGCGTGACCGAGCGCCTCGATGAGCAGGCGCCGGTGCAGCATCCCGTAGATCAGGCTGTTGCCCGCGTCCGGGGAACCCACCGCGACGGAACCTCGACGGTCGTCGGCGCCGTCGTGGAAGGTCGCGAGCTTCGCCTCCGCCAGCAGCCGGTAGTACCAGATCTTCGGTTCGTCGATCCGGTGGCCGGACAGCGCCTCGTACTCCGCGAGCCGATCCGGGAAGCTGGTGAACGGGTCCTGCGCGGCCCGCAGCGACAGCCACGCGATGTCGTCCATCGGGTCACCGAAGTGGGCGAGTTCCCAGTCCACGATCGCGGTGACTCGGCCGTCGCGGTACATGAAGTTGCCGGGACCGGTGTCACCCTGCACCAGCACCACCGGGCCGTCGTCGTCGGGCATGTTGCGTTCGAGCCAGTCGACACAGAACGACAGCAGCGGCATCGGGCCCTTCTTGCGAGCCATGCGCCGCCGGATTCCGGCGAGTTCGTCGGCGAGGTGCTCGCGGACCGATCGAACCGGCCCGAGCGAGTCGATCACCAGATTCCGGGGATCGATCCGGTGGATCGCTGCGAGATGACCGATGAAATCTCGCGCCACTGCCACCTGCTCGTCGGGGTCACCGATCAGATAGAACCAGGTCTCCCCGTCGACCCTCCGGAGGAGAACCGCCTGCAGGGTCGGGTGCACGGCGACCACGGCGGGCACGCACGCACCGGCGTCCGACAGCGCACGTATGATCTCCGCTTCCACCTGTAGCGGATGGAACGCGCTGTCGGGCTGCGGTGGTCGCGGATCGTAGCGGAGGAACAGGGCACCGTCGGACACCCCGTGGGCGTCCACGAACCACGCCTGCCTGCTGGCGCCACCGGGGACCTGCTTCGCGGTGATCTCGTCCGCGCCGGTAACGGACAGCAGCCACGCGCGTAATTCCGCGGGCAGGCCCTGCATTTCCACCGTCATTCCTTCCCCCTCGTCATGCCCGGCCCCGGACTCAGCCGACCCGCATGGGTAGGGCTTTCAGCCCGCGCAGCGACAGTGTCGCCTTGTATCGCAGGTCGGTGTCGGCGGCGGTCACCTCGAGCCGGTCGAACCGGTTCAGCAGCGTCTGCAGCGCGATGCGGCCTTCCAGGCGCGCGAGGTGGTGCCCCAGGCAGTAGTGCGCCCCGAATGCGAACGACATGTGCTTGTTGGGGGTGCGGGTCAGGTCCAGCGACTCCGGGTCGTCGTAGCATTCCCGGTCCCGGTTGGCGGAGATGATCATCCCGATCACCTGGCTGCCCTGTGGAATTCGGGTGCCGGCGAATTCCACGTCCTCCACGGCGATCCGTGGTGCCGCACACGCGACCGGCGTGGTGTACCGGAGCAGTTCCTCGATCGCGGTGGGCCACAACGACTCGTCCTCGCGCAGCAACTGCAGTTGCTCGGGGTGACGGGCGAGCGCGAGCATGCTGCTGCCGATCAGGTTCGAGGTCGTGTCGTGCCCTGCCAGCAGCAGGAGGAAGATCATGCCCAGAACCTCGCGTTCGGTGAGCCGGTCGCCGTCCTCTCGCGCCTCCACGATCGCTGAGATCAACCCGTCGTCCGGGTGGGCGCGTGCGTGGTCGGCAAGGTGCTGGATGAAGGCGAGCAGCTTGTTCGCCGCCGGCATCCGCATGATCATCCCGATCGGGCCGGTGCCGGAGTCCTCGGTCACCTTGCCGACGAGGTGGTGGAAGCGCTCACGGTCGGTGTCGCCGACACCGAGCATGCTGGAGATGACCCGCAACGGAAGTTGCACCGCAAAGTCCTCGACCAGATCGATGTCCTTCTTGCGGGCCAGTTCGTCGGCGAGTTCGGCCGCGATCTCGGTGACCTGGTCGGCCATGCCCGCCACCAGCTTCGGGGTGAACGCCTGGTGCACCAGTGTCCGGAGCCTCTTGTGTTCCGGATCGTCCTTGAACACCATCGTTTCGCCGAGCAGCTTGAGGGTTTGAGGCAGTATCCAGTTGAACTTCGCCGCGCCCCCGTACTTCGTGGCGTCGGTGGAGAACCGGTTGTCGCAGTGCAGTGCGAGGACGTCGCCGTGGCGGGTCACCATGTAGCCGGTGCCTCGCACCATCATCGGAGCCTTGACCCGCGAAACAGGTTCGTGCTCACGCAGATACGCGTATCGCGGGTACGGGTTGTAGTACATCACCGGGTCGGCCAGGTTGGTCACGGACATCGGGGCGGCCGCAACTCTCGTCATGAGGATGACCTTTCGTTCGTGTCCGGCAGGACGGTCGCGACCGCTCGAGACCATCGGGAGCGCGGCGTGCGGGATGGCCACCGGCACCCGTTACTTCTCCGGCACAGGTTCTCCATACATCCCCCTGCTCGCGTCGATATCCCGATTCCGCGCGCCAACAGTAAACTGATTTGTATGATTTCTACCACAGGCTCAGTGGGAAGTGAAGCGCATCACGCAACTACAGGAGGACATTCGTGAGCATCGACGTCACCACTCCGGACCTGGCAACGATCGAGTTCGAGGTGGCCGACGACCACGTAGCCACGATCACCCTCGACCGGCCGGACGCCCTCAACGCCGTGAACGACCGGATGGCGGCCGAAATCGAGTGGGCGTGGCGGACGATCCGCGACGACGACTCGATCCACGCGGTGGTGCTGCAGGCCAACGGCGACCGCGCCTTCTGCACCGGCGCAGACGTCAAATCCGCGTCCTGGTTCGCCAAGTCGAACGTGTGGAACACCTTCGACCCGGGCATGACCCTCTCCCCCAAACTCCATCACCGGGTCTGGAAGCCCGTGGTCACGGCCGTGCACGGCATGGCCGCCGGTGGCGCCCAGTACTTCCTCAACGAGTCGGACATCATCCTGGCGTCCGACGACGCGGTGTTCTTCGACCCCCACGCCAACGGCGGCATCGTCTCCGCCCTCGAACCCATCGGGATGCTGGCCCGCGGAGTCCCGCTGGGCGACGTCCTGCGGTGGGCGCTCATGGGCACCGAGGAACGCATCACCGCGGACACCGCGCTACGGCTGGGCCTGGTCACCGAGGTGGTCGAGCGGGATCGGTTGCGCAGCCGCGCGCGGGAGATCGCGGCGTCGATCGCGGCGCGCAATCCCGTGGCAGTGCAGGGGACGGTGCGCGCGATCTGGGAGTCGCTCGACATGACCCGCAGTACCGCGCTGCAGAACGGGATGGCGTACACCCACATCGGCAACCCGCCGGTGGCGGAGCGGCGTGCGACGCCGCGCCGGAACGATCCCCCGACCTACCGGTGATCCGGCGTCGCCGGGTACTCGTGCACCGACAACCGACAGACCTGATCCGGACAAGCTCGGAACTCGCGGCAGGAATCGAGACGGAGGCTCATGTGGAACACCCCTGGGATCGGCGACTCGGGTTCTGGTGGATCGCGGAGGATCACCCGGACCAAACGGCGATCGTGGCATCGCCCAGCGGGCAGACCATGTCCTTCGGCGAGCTCGCCGCGGCCGCGCACCGTCTGGTCCACGCGCTGCGGGCGCACGGCATCGGCACCGGAGACATCGTGGCGTACGCGCTGCCCAACGGTGTGGAGCCGATCATCTGGCAGCTCGCCGCGCTGGAGACCGGCATCCGGTACCTCGCGCTCAACCCCGCGCTCTCGCACACCGAGTTCACCGACATCCTGACCCATTCCGGCGCGACCGCCGTCGCGGTGCACCCGGACTACGCGGACCGGATGGGCAGTGTGAACGACATCCCCACCATCCGGCTGGCCGTGGCCGTCGGCGGAGACATCCCGGGGTTCGTGCGGTACGAGGATCTGATCGCCGGACAGCCGGACACCGTGCCGGCGGACCGCACACTGGGCGGCGCGATCATCTACTCGTCGGGAACCACCGGCAAGCCGAAGGCAATCCTCCGGCCGCTGCCACCGCTGGAGCCGTCGGCAGCGGCCAATGCGATGTCCACATTCGGGCGCGCGTTCACCTTCCTTCCCTTCGACGGAGTCCACCTGGTCTCCACCGGAATGAATCACGGTGGCTGCCAGAGCTTCTACCTCGGCGCACTGAATGTCGGGCAGGCACTGGCAATCGGGGGCAAGTTCGATCCCGAGGCCACGCTGCGGATGATCGACGAGCACCGGGTGACGACCGCGTACATGGTGCCCACCCAGTTCGTCCGCTTGCTGAGGCTCCCCGACGAGATCCGCGCCCGGTACGACCACTCGAGCCTGAAGGTGGTCGTGCATTCCGCCGCTCCGTGTCCTCTCGATGTGAAGCGGCAGATGCTCGACTGGTGGGGCCCGGTCATCTGGGAGACCTACGGCGGCATGGAGGGCGCCGCCACCATCGCCAAACCGCACCGCTGGCTCGAGAAGCCGGGCACCGTCGGGCGTGCGGTGACGGGGATGACGGTGCGCATCCTCGACGACGACGGGACCGAGCTACCGGCCGGCGAGATCGGGAACGTCTACCTCGAGCCGCGGACACCGAGTTTCGAGTACCGCGGCGACCCGGTGGCGACCCGCTCCGCCCACCGGGGCAAGGCGTTCACGATCGGCGACGTCGGCTACCTCGACGAGGACGGCTACCTGTTCATCTGCGACCGTGCGAAGGACATGATCATCAGCGGCGGCGTGAACATCTATCCCGCCGAGGTCGAGGGCATCCTCTCCACGCACCCGGCCGTGGCGGACGCCGCGGTGATCGGCGTCCCGGACCCGGAGTGGGGCGAACAGGTCAAGGCGCTCGTTCAGCTCGCCGCACCCGCGGCACCCACGGATGAGCTGGCCGACGAGCTGATCGCCTGGTGCCGCACCCGCCTTGCCGGATACAAGTGCCCTCGAAGTGTCGAGTTCCGAATGTCCCTGCCCCGGACGGAGACCGGGAAACTGCTCAAACGCACTCTCCGCGAGGAGTTCTGGGCTTCGAGCGGCCGCCAGGTTTGATCCGACCCACCGAGAGAAGGAAGCATTTGTATGAGTGACTCCCGAACATGCGTCGCGGCACCCGCCTCCCCGACCGGTGCCGTCGCCCGCCCGAGCGGCGTCCACACGCAGGGGTTCCGGTGACGGCCGAACACAGTGCCGCCTCGACGGCGCGGTCGCACTCGGTGGCCGCGTCCGGCACCCTGGCGGCAACGGTCGCCGAGGCCCTGACCCTCACCTCGACCGGACCCGACACCTTCGTCGCGGCGAGGGCCGGGGCCGACGATCCCCGCGGACTCTACGGAGGCCGGCTCACCGCGCAGGCGCTGCGCGCCGCGTCCCACACCGTTCCCGACGAGCGACTGGCGCACTCACTGCACAGCTATTTCCTCGCTCCCGGCGACGCCACCAAGCCGATCACGTACACCGTCGGACGGGAGCGCGACGGGGGCCGCTTCTCGGTCCGGCGGGTCGTCGCCAGCCAGGAGGGAGTACCGATCCTGAACCTGGAGGCGTCGTTCCAGCAGATCCAGCCGGGCGCCGACTACCAGGCCGAGGCGATGCCCGACACCACTCCGCCGGAGGCGTTGCCGACGGTTCGTCAGGACCCGCGGATGCTCGACCTGGACGTCCGCATCCCCCATGACGACGAGGCCTATCACCGCTGGCCGACGCGGCTGTGGGTCCGCATCAAGTCATCGCTGGGCGACGACGCGAACCTCCGCGCCTGCGGGCTGGTCTTCGTCTCCGACATGTGCACCGGGCTGTCGAAGGCTCCGCTGGTCAAGCACGTCGGCATCCTGCCGAGCATCGATCACAGCGTGTGGATCCACCGTGGCTGCGATCCGAACCGGTGGCTGCTGCTCGATCTGGCCCCGGAGTCGACCTCGCAGGGGCGCGGCATGTACACCGGGCGCATCTACGACGAGAACCGGGTGCTCGTCGCGAACCTCGCGCAGGAGTCGCTGTTCCGGCTCCGCAACTCGCACGGGCGGTCCGGACCGTCGCGGACCTGACCTCACGGGTGGCTTCGACACCGGAACACCCCTGGATTCGGGTCCGGATCGGCGCCGTGGCGATGCGCCGGGACCGAGGAACGAACGCCGCCGGCGTCAGTGTCGGCCGGGCAGGTCGACCTCGTCGACCGTCTTGTCGGCGCGTAGTCCCCGCCAGCTCGGATGCCGCAGGCTCCCGCCCGCGTACTCCCGGTACTCGACCTCCCCCACCAACGTCGGCTCCACCCAATGGACTCCGTGAGTCTCCCGCTTCGGCGGTGCGACGGACAGCGGGCTGGTGGATCGCTCCAACGGCCGCAACCGGGACCGCAACTCCCGGCGGGTCGCGGCAGCGAACCCGGTGCCGACGCGACCGATGAACACCAACCGACCCTCGTCGTCGTGCGCCCCGAGCAGCAGCGAGCCGATACCTCCGGCCGCTTTGCCCGCTCCGGGGATCCAACCGACGACCACCCCCTCGGTAGTGCGGCGCAGCGGAATCTTGATCCAGCTCGACGCGCGGGTGCCCGGCAGATACGGGCTGTCGGGGTCTTTGGCGACGATGCCTTCGAGACCGTTCTCCCGCGCCACCTCGAGCATGGTCGCGGCGTCGACGTCGCTCCAATAGGGCGACAGCTGCACCCGTGCACTGGGGGTGATCAGGTCGTCGAGCACGGCCCGCCGTTCGAGATAGGGCAGATCGATTGTGGAGTCGCTGTCGACGGCGAGCACGTCGAACAGGTACACCATGACCGGCACATCAGCGCGCAGCTGTTCGGTGGGGCGCTGGACATGCATCCGGCGTTGCAGCCGAGCGAAAGACGGCCGCCCATCGCTGTCGAGGGCGACGATTTCCCCGTCGAGGACGCAGTCCCTGCCCCCGACCGCGGTGAGCACCGGATCCGGGAGCTCGGGAAAGGTGCGACTGATGTCGTTGCCGGCGCGGCTGGTCAACCGGCACTGTCCGCCCTCGACATTGATCAGGGCGCGTTGGCCGTCCCACTTCATCTCGAACACCCGATTGCCGCTCGGTGCTTCACCGAGGGTCGCCAACATCGGGGACAGCCGAGGGGAGACAGAGGCCATGACCCGAGTCTGCTGCATCAGGCCGAACGGCATTGCCGAACCGCGTACCGCCTCCGGTCCTCATCGCGGAGGAGTTGCCGAGTTCGTCCGATCAGCGGGGAGGCTCGACGTTCCACTTCGACGCCTGCGCGCCGAAGGCCACGCGGTGGAACGCGTCGAGCGCTCCATCGATGGGATGCGGTGTGGGCCTGCCGGAGGCGTCGAGTTCGTTCCAGCGCTGCCGGTTGATCGCCACCGTCATCTGTCTCCTCCCATCGGCCCGCGTCATCGTGATCGCGCCGCCACCCCACACGGAACCGTCGTGACCCCAGAACGTCCCCTGACCGGGAACCTCCTTGCGGTGCAGGCCGAGCCCGTAGTCGACGATCGTGCCTTCGAACGAGACGACAGGCACGGTCTGCTGCATCTGCGTCAGCATGGCCGGGCCGAGGATGTCGCCGGCCAGCAGGGCGGCGAAGAACCGGTTGAGATCGGCAGTGGTGGAGATCAACGATGCGGCCGGCCCGACCCAGGACATGTCGAAGACGCTGTAGTCGCTCAGCGGCGGGTTCATGCCGAACCACGACTCGTACAACCGCGAATGCGGGCCGTCGACTTCGGGACCGGACGGGAATCCGGTGTCCGCCAAGCCCGCCCGGGCGATGAGGGCGTCGTCGATGTGCTGTTCGGCGGATACACCGGTGATCAACTCGATGAGTTGGCACAACAGAAGGTAGTTGGTGTTGGAATATCGGCCTGGTGACGTACCGGGAGCGGCGGCCGTCGACGCGCGGACGCCCATCTCGATCAGGTCCAGCGGGTCGAATCGTGTGAATCGATTGTCGTCGAGGCTGCGCGGTGAGGTGTCGGCCACCACCGGGAACGCGGCCAGCGACGGATAGGCCGTCGGCAGGTAGTCGGCGAGACCGCTGGTGTGGTTCAGCAGCATCCGCACGGTGATGGCATCACCGCGGCCGCCGGGGACGAGGTTCGGCAGATACCGGCGGATCGGTGCGTCGAGATCGACGGCACGCCGCTCCACGAGTTGCAGAACGGCGGCCGCGACGAAGGTCTTGGAGATGCTGCCCACGCGGTGACGCATCCCGGGGTTCACGGGTGCGCGCGTGACGAGATCGGCGACGCCTGCGGCGCCGCGCCACACATCGTCACGCACACGGACTTCGGCGAAGATCCCCGGGATGCCTGCAGCGTGGACGTCGCCGGCCGCGGCTTCCAGAACAGTGGTTTCCAGGGCGCCGGTTCGGACGAGGTCGGTCATCGGAGTGTCTCCTTCCGTTCGGAGGTGCGGCGCCACAGCAGGACGACCGCGACGAGTCCGGCCACGCACGGCGCCAGTCCCGTCCACCCGACGATGGCGGGCAGCGCGGTGTCGCCGGAGGTGTCCCGGACGGTCAGGTCCAACAGGGCGATACCGGTGGCGACGATCCACAGGCCGGTGGCGAGCAGTCGCGCCCACGATGCGTTCCGGCGTGCCACCCAGAGGGTGGTGAGCCAGCCCAGGGTGCCGAGGACACCCAGAACGATCAGGTAGGTCAGGTAGATGTCGGTGGCCGCATCGATGCGGTCCTGGGTGAAGGACGGGTAGCCCGCGCGGACGTGTGCGGTGAGGATGCCGGAGTTCGTCTGGCCGCCGTAGACGGCGATCGCGGAGACGACCGTGAGGACGCACCCGACGAGCAGGGCCACTGTCGAGGAGCGGGAAATGCGTGTCGTGTTCATGACCGTGGGCTCTCTGGATGCAAAGTCTTACGCCGTAAGTCTTACTGCTTCCACGGTAAACTTACGCCGTAAAACATGTCAACGGATCGAGGAGCCGCAATGCCCGGTCACCGCCCCCACGGACAGCATGCGGGCCTGAATCCACAGGTCATCCTGGACGCCGCCATCGACTTGGCCGACTCGCAGGGACTCGCGGCACTGTCGATGCGACGCCTCGGCGCCACACTCGAGGTCGAGGCGATGACGCTGTACCACTACTTCCCGAACAAGGCTGCACTGCTGGACGGCATCGTCGAACGGCTCGTGTCCGCGGCGGAGCTGCCGATCGGGACCGATACGGACTGGAAGGACGGACTGCGTCGCTATGCCCGGTCCGGGTTGGACACTCTCGCAGCCCACCCGAACCTGGTCCCGCTCATGCTGTCTCGGCCCGGCACCACGGCCGGAAACCATCGGGTGATGGAGACGCTGCTGCAGGTTCTGACCCGGGCGGGATTCGATCCGTGCACCGCGCTGGACCTGCTGTACGCACTCAATTCCCTGATCGTGGTCCACGGTGCCGTCCGCGCCGGGTCCGATTCCCCGCAGCCGCACGGTGAGGAAGGCCAGACCAGCCGCCTCGCCGAACTGTCGCCCGAGGACTATCCGCTCCTGACCGCCGCCGCCAGGGACAGTGCCGGACGTGGGCCGACAGCTCGATTCGACGCCGCCGTCGACGCATTGATCACCGGGTTCGCCGCCGCGCGGCCGACTCCGCACCCGAAATCAGCAGTGCAATAAGTTATCTGATTTGGAGCCCGAAAATGCTCCGAATCAGTCGGCTCGCTGCTACGGTCGGCCAGGTGAACGACGATGTCCCGAGCCCGGGCGAGATCACCGCCGACACCCCCTTCACGCCCGACGACGACATGTATCACCAGCCGCCGAACGACGATCCGTACTGGGTCGAAACCAACTGGTGGTCCTTCAACATCCCCGAACGCCACATCGGCGGGTGGCTGCACGCGCGGTTCGACGTCAACCGCGGAGTGGTCACCTGGCGCGTGTTCGTGTGGGACCCCAGCGGCGCCGACCTCGGTCGCCTCGCCTACTACCGCACCGGCGTCGATCAGCCCATGCCGGAGCATCCCGACCTGCGGGACATCACGTTCCCGGGCGGGGGTTTCTCGGTGAAGATGGTCGAACCGCTGAAGCGCTACGAGCTCGGGTATTCCGATCCGGACAACGGTTTCGCCGTCGCGTTCGAGCACCGGGCCGTCCACCCGCCCCGCCGGTTCACCCCGGGCGAGCCACCCGCGATGTACAGCCCGCACCTGGACCAACTGGGGCACCAGGTCGGCGAGCTGGTGCTGCGCGGCGAGTCGATCACCATCGACTCCTACTCGATCAGGGACCGCACGTGGGGTCCCCGCGGTGGTCACCACATGCGGAGCCCTAAACCGGCCTACCAGCGCGGAGAGCACCGGGTGCTGCATCCGGGTGGTCCCCGATGGCGGGAGATCGAACGCGAACGCGGACGCGGCCGGATCCAGTACATCTTCGGGCACTCCGGACCGAACACCGGGTTCCTCGGCTTCGTCCGCCCCCAGGACGGGGACGCGGCGGGCTGGTCACCCCTCAACCACGGATGGCTGTTGCGGGACGGCCGGTTCGAGCGTCTCGACAAGACGGCGTCGCGGATGCGCAACTTCCGTGATCCTCGCACCGGCTGGAGCGCGCACATGGAGGTCGACCTGACGGATCTCACCGGACGCACCATGACCGCCGAAGGCTTCTCCGTGGCCCACATGTGCGAGGGCGGACGAGGCAGCAACGCGCTCATGCGATGGGAGTTCGACGGCGAGATCGGCTGGGGTGAAGACCAGGACGGCTGGACTCGGTCCCACTGGACGAAGTTGATGAACGCCCTGCGCGCGATCCGAAGCCAGGAGGCGTGAGCGAGGAGTTCGCGTCCCGGCGTCGGGACGATCACACCGACGATACGAAAGCCGCACTCCTACACGAAGTTCCGTGTACGGCCGGACTCGGACGTCAGTTGAAGAGGTCGACGACCGACTCCGAAGCGAACCGGCCCCAGAGCATCTTCTTGGCGGACGTGGCCATATGTCGCTGCCAATGCTGTTCCGCCGCATCGGCATCGCCCGCCTCGACGAGTTTGACAGTCTTGCGGAACGCCCGGATGGTGCGCTTGAACTGAACCTCGACCTCGGTCGTGTCGGTCGTGCGGGACACCACCCGTGACATGTGGGTCGAGACCACGTCACCGATGATCCGACCCAGCAGCCCGAGCGTCCGGTTGCCGGCACGCTCGAGGATGAGGTCGTGGAAGCGGAACGCCGTCGCGGACCACTCGTCGAAGTCGGCCCCTTCCGTGCCCGCGTCGACCAGGATCGCGAGCTTGTCGATGACCGCGGTGAGGTCCTTGATGTCCTCCTCGCTGCGCCGGGTCGCCAGCATTCGCACAGCAGCGGGCTCGAGCACGGTGCGCGCCTCGTAGAGGTCGGCCAGCGTCGTGCTCTCGATCTGCAACAGCAACCCGACGTACCGCGCGGCCACCGCGACGTCCGGGGACATGACCTGCACGCCACCGCGCGAACCGCGCCGCACCACGATCAGCGACTCGTTCTCCAGGATCCGGAACGCCTCGCGCAAGGTGGGACGGGAGACGTCGAACCGCTGCCCCAACACGGTTTCGGGCGGAAGCGTGTCCCCCGGCTTGAGGATGCCGCGCACGATCTGGCTACGAAGCTGCTGGGCGATCACCTCTGCGGTCTTCGGCACCTGGATCCGGTGGGGAAGTTCGTTCTCATCGACGGAGCGGTTCGACAATTTCTCTACGCCTTCCGAATTCCCTGACCAGCAAGCCGGATCAGCCTAACACCGACGGACGTCACTTCACTTCGCCGTTTCGGCACTCGATTCAACTGCACCATTGTACGGTTGAATCAGATAACTCAATTGCAAGATTGCGGGGGTGCGCGCATGGCGAGTGAGCGAGCAGGGCAGCTCTACATCGGGGGCAAATGGGTCGACGGCCGGGGCACGGAAACGCTCACGGTCGTCAATCCCGCGACCGAGGCAGTGATCGGCACCGTGCCCCAGGCCACGGCCGCCGACGTCGACGACGCGGTCCGCGCGGCGCGGACCGCCTTCGACGAGGGACCGTGGCCGCAGATGAGCCCGCGTGAACGGGCCACGGTCCTCCGGCGGATGGTCGACGAGCTCCAGCGCCGACGCGCCGAACTCGTCGACCTCAGCATCGCCGAAGCGGGATCGACCCGCACGCTCGCCGAGTTCATCCAGGTCGGCACACCGATCGACCACTTCGCCGACCTCGTCGACCGCGTGATCGGCGCCTTCCCGTTCGAGACTCCGATGCCGCCGATAGTCGGCAACGGCATCGGGCAGGGCACGGTGGTCCGGGAACCGTACGGCGTCGCCGCCCTGATCACGCCCTTCAACTTCCCGTTCTTCCTCAACGTCTTCAAGGTGGCCCCGGCACTCGCAGCCGGATGCACCGCAGTGCTCAAGTGCTCGCCGTACACCCCCTTCGAAGCACTCGTCTTCGGAGAGGTCGCCGAGGCCGCGGGTCTTCCCGACGGCGTGCTGAACATCATCACCGGCGACGTCGAGGCGGGCGCGGCACTGACCACAAATCCCGGTGTCGACATCGTCAGCTTCACCGGCAGCGACACCGTGGGCACCAAGGTCTACGGGCAGAGCGCCCAGAGCTTGAAGAAGGTCGTCCTCGAACTCGGTGGCAAGTCCGCGAACATCCTCCTCGACGACGCCGACCTCGACGACGTGATGCAGAGCGTGCTCGGCGGCTTCATCACGCATGCAGGACAGGGCTGCGCCCTGCTGACACGGATCCTGGTCCACGAGTCCCTCCACGACGAACTCGTCGCCAGGGTCAAGACGGCACTCGACTACGTCACGGTCGGCGACCCGGCCGATCCTGCGGTGACGATGGGCCCGCTGATCCGGGAGACACAGCGCCGGCGTGTGGAGGAGTTGATCCGGGTCGGCCAGGACGAGGGTGCGGAAATCGCCTACGGCGGTGGCCGTCCGGCGGGATTGGACAAGGGCTTCTTCGTCGAGCCCACCCTGTTCGTCGGCGTCGACAACTCGATGCGCATCGCGCAGACCGAGGTCTTCGGTCCTGTGGGTGTGGTCATCCCCATCCGGGACGACGAGGACGCGGTCCGAATCGCCAACGACAGCCCCTTCGGTTTGGCGGGCGGGGTGTGGTCGTCCGACCCGCTCCGCGCTCACGGCATCGCGCGTCGGCTGCGTACCGGCATGGTCGTCGTCAACGGCGGTGGTGGCGGACTGAGTCCCGACGGGCCGTTCGGCGGGTACAAGCGCAGCGGCATCGGCCGCGAGTTCGGCGCGGCGGGACTCTCGGAATTCTTGCAGCACAAGACAATCCAGTGGCCGGCCGCGCGATGACCATCACCGTCGAGCGCGCCGACGCCACGGCGCCCCCTCACCCCACTCGTACAGGAGGGAAACCAGCACGATGGTGAATTCGACAGGCAAGACGACGAGCGAGGACACGGTCGAAGCACCCGCCGCGACGACCGCGCTCGAGAGCAGCCCCGTGGGGCGCGATTCTCCCCCGATCGTCTGGCTGGCCCGGGTGGGCGCACTGATCGTCGCGCTCCAGGCCGTCATCTACATCCGGTGGATACTCTCCGACGGGTTCACGCCGACGCCGCCGGGTGCCGATCCGGTGCCGACACACACCGTCTGGATCATCAAGATCGCCGAGGGGATCTGCGTCGTCGGCACCATCGCCTCGATCGTCTGGCTGGTCCGCAAGACCCGCAGGGAAGGCCGGTTCCCCACCATCGGGGTGTTCCTGGTCGCGTGGCTGCTGGCCGCCTGGCAGGACGTCGGCGTCAACGCGGTCCGCCCGGTGTTCGGCTACAACACGGAGTTCTTCCAGATGGGTACCTGGGCCGAGTTCGTACCCGGCTGGGTGAGCAAGGGCCCGGAGACCCCGGCACCGATCCTGTACACACTCGGGGACTACTTCCTGTTCTTCCCGCTGGCCGTCCTCGGGATCAACGCACTGGTCGAGCGTGCCCGCAAACGGTGGCCCCGGCTGAACAAGGCCGGCATCGTCGCCGGGTTGCTGCTGCTGTTCCTCGTCCTGGACACCGTCGGCGAGCAACTGCTGCAGCGCCAGGGGTTGTGGACGTACTTCCGGGTCAACGAGACGTGGTCGCTCTTCACCGGCACCATCAACCAGTTCCCCCTCTACGAGAACGTCGTGTTCGGCTCGATCGTGATGGTGCTCTCGATCTGCATCTACATCTTCCGGCGCAAGGACGGCGGACTCATCTCCGACGCCGGGATCGAGCGGCTCCGGACCAAGCGGGGCGTGAGCATCATCCGCATCCTCGCGCTGACCGCGGTGATCAACGCGATCATGCTGGTGTTCAACCTCGGCTACAACCTGGTCAACCAGCACGCCGACATCACTCCGCCGTCGGTACCGAGCTATCTCCACGTGGAGATGTGTGGCGTTCCCGGCAACCCGCCCTGCCCGCCTCCCAGGTGAGCACGCACGCAACAGGGATGGACGGCACGACGGCCGGGGTGCAGTGCACCCCGGCCGTCGCCGCCTCTGACGAATCCCTACCCGGTCGCGTTCCGTCGCGTGCCGTACCGCGTCCCGGCAAGTGTTCCGACGTCGGCGGCAACGGTGTTGACGACGCCCGTGCACAGCACGTCACCGTCGAGCAGTAGCCGCGCCGTGGAGTCGATGCCGCGCTCTCCCACCGTGCGGTCGATGGTGAATTGCAGTTCCGTCGCCAGCGGCGTGGGCCGCCGGTAGGTCACCGTCAGCGATCGCGTCTTGCCCGAAACACCGACCGCGCAACTCTGGTGCTGGGTGACGGAGTCGAAGAACACCCCGAGAAATCCCCCGTGGACCAGGCCGGGCGGACCCTCGAAAGCCAGCGGGAAGGTGACACGGCCCTCGGCATGGTCCGCGTCGAGCCGGTCGAAGACGTACTCGGGAAAGCACGGGTTGAATGCACCGATGTCGTACGCGTGGTCGACGTAGACGCGGCGGGCATCGTCGGCGTCCGGACCGATTCGCGGCCGCTGGTCCGGGGGCGCCACGGATGCGAGGTCGCGCTCCCAGTCGGCGAGTCGCGCGGCCATCTCGTCCAGGACCGGGTGCGGATCCTCGAGCGACATCACGAGCCCGACGAGACGGCGCAGCGCGGGCGCGACCGCGAGCTGCTGCGGCAGGGGTTGCGCCCCATAGGAGATCCGTCCGGCCTCCACGACCCGACCCTGGTGCTCGCCCATGAATTTCCTTCCCTCCGACCCCGCCCCCCTGTTATCTTCGGACGGAGTAACGGTATCAATTACCGTAATACAAACAGTATCAATCCGGGAGCGGATGTGACCACAGCGAACCGAGATGCCTGGCCCGGCACCGGTGGTGCCGTGACCGCGCACCGCGAGGATGCCGTCCTGCACCTCACGCTGGATCGCACCGACCGTCGAAATTCGCTGAGCCAGAACATGATCGATTCCCTCGTCGATCAGCTCACGCACGCCGCCTCGGACGATACGTTGCGCGCGATCCACCTCCGCGGGGCCGGCGACGACTTCTGCGCCGGCGTCGACTGGGTTTCCCGCAACACTGACGGAACGCGCCCGCGCGCAGGCGATTTGGTTCGACGTATCCCCCACGCCGCGCACCGCGTGATCGAACTCGTGCACACCGTCCACCTCCCGGTCGTGTGCAGCGTCCGGGGCTGGGCCGCCGGCCTGGGCTGCAACCTGGCGCTCGCCGCCGATTTCACCGTCGCGGCCGACGATGCCGTGTTCTGGGAGCCGTTCGTCGCACGCGGCTTCAGCACGGACTCCGGGGCGACCTGGCTGCTGCCCCGGCTCGTCGGGATCGCCCGGGCCCGTCGCATGCTGCTGCTCGGCGAGAAGGTCCCGGGCGGTACCGCCGCCGATTGGGGCCTGATCCACGACGCGGTTCCGGCGGGCGATCTCGACACCGCGGCGGGCGAACTGCTGGACCGCCTCGCCTCCGGGCCGACCGTCGCACTGGGCCTGACGAAACAGGCACTGACGCACGCTCAGCACGCGACACTCACCGAGTCGATGAACCAGGAGCTGTTCGACCTGGAGTTGGCTTGCCGAACAAGCGATTTCAAGGAAGGCCTTGCCGCGTTCCGGCAGCGGCGCAACCCGGAGTTCGAGGGTCGATGAGGCAGGGGGCAGCCGTGGGCACCGCATTCGAGACCATCCAGCTCGACGTCGCACCCGAGGACAAGGTCGCGACGATCACCCTGAACCGGCCCGAACGTCTCAACGCGTTCGATCGGCGGATGCGCGAGGAGATGGCGCGGGCGTGGCGCCTGGTCAAGTTGGACGACGACGTCCATGCGATCGTGCTGCGAGCGGCCGGCACCCGGGCGTTCAGCGCCGGACTCGACATCAAATCGAGCTACGGGCAGCCGAACAGCGTGTGGCACCACGAGGATCCGGGTGAGCTGCTCAGCCCCAAGTGGCAGAAGATGTGGAAACCGGTCGTGTGCGCGGTGCAGGGCATGTGCACCGCCGGCGGGTTCTACTTCGTCAACGAATCCGACGTGGTGATCTGCTCGTCGGACGCCACCTTCTTCGATTCGCACGTCTCGACCGGCCTGGTGTCGGCGCTCGAGCCGATCGGACTGATGCGGCGCGTGGGTCTCGGTGAGACACTGCGGATCGCGTTGACGGGCAACGCCGAACGCGTCGGAGCCGACACTGCACTGCGGATCGGGCTGGTTTCGGAAGTGGTTGCGCCGGAATGCCTGTGGCAGCGGGCCCACGCGATCGCGGCCACCATCGCCGCGAATCCGCCCGCGGCGACGCAGGGCACCGTCAAGGCCATCTGGGAATCGCTGGACAAGCCCTATCGCGCCGCCCTCGACCACGGCCTGATCTACACCCGCCTCGGCAACCCGCTCGGCAGAGCCCAGCTCGCGGAGACCCCGGACGGCGACGGCCGGGCACCGCGGATCCGCTGATGAACACGGTCGTCACCTGCGCGAATCCACATATCGACGACCCGTGCCTGCGGTATCGTCCGAGGAACTGTACGACCGACGGTTCGCCGTTCGGGGGGACCGCAGCATCGGGCACCACGCTGCTGTAGCGCATTCGCCGGCATCCATCCGAGGAGTTGCAGTGCCACACACGAACGGGACCGAATCGGACTCGACACCAGTCGAATTCACCCTCGATCGAGCGGCGAGCATCGTCGCCGCCGCGATACCCGACCGCGAGATGATCGTGCAGGGCGACCGCAGGTTCACCTTCGCACAGGTCGACGAGCGCGCCCGACGCTTCGCGTCGTTCCTGCATTCGCAGGGACTCGGCTGTCACACCGAGCGCGCCGACCTCGCCCCGCACGAGGTCGGGCAGGATCTGTTGGGATGTCTGGCCTACAACGGCAACGAGTACATCGAGGGACTGCTCGGCGCGTTCCGCGCCCGGGTCGCGCCGTTCAACGTCAACTATCGCTACACCGGCAGCGAACTCGCTCAGCTTCTCGCCAACTCGGAGGCGACGGCGTTGCTCTATCACGCGGCGTTCGCCCCGACGGTCGCGGCGGTGCGGTCGAGCCTGCCGTCGCTGCGCGTGTTGATCCAGATCGCCGACGGCTCGGGCAACGAACTGCTCGACGGCGCCGTCGACTACGAGACCGTGCTTGCCGAAAGTTCCCCCGAACCGCTGCCGATACGATCCACCCCCGACGACCTGTACGTCCTCTACACCGGCGGCACGACCGGCATGCCCAAGGGTGTGCTGTGGCGTCAGCACGACATCCTCATGGCCGGCTGCGGCGGCAGGAACATCTACAACGGAGAACTCGTCGACTCCTACGAGCGCATCGCCGCGAACGCGGTCGCGAATCCGGGGCTGCGGATGATGATCCTGCCGCCGCTGATGCACGGGGCCGCGCAGTGGGCCGCGTTGACCGCGGCCCTCACCGGACAGACGGTGATCTTCTCGACGGTGCCGGATCATCTGGACGGTCCCGAGGTGGTCCGCACGATCGAACGGGAGAAGGTCGCCGTCGTGACCGTGGTCGGCGACGCGATGGCACGACCGCTCGCCGCCGCGATCGAGGACGGCGACGCCGACGTGTCGTCGCTGGTCCTCGTCGGGAACGGGGGCGCGGTGCTGAGTCCGACCGCCAAGGAACGTCTCATCGCGGCGATGCCGGGCGTCGTGGTGCTCGACGGCGTCGGGTCGTCCGAAACCGGCGCGCAGATGCAGCACACGTCCATGACCGGTGCCGTGGCGACGGGCACGTTCCGCGGCGGCCCCGACACCTGCGTCGTCGCCGAGGATCTCGACGGTGTCCTCGAGCCCGGCCACGACGGCATCGGCTGGCTCGCGCAGCGGGGGTTCGCACCGCTGGGTTACAAGGGCGATGCCGCCAAGACGGCGGCGACCTTCCCCGTCATCGGGTCGATCCGGTACGCCCTGCCGGGTGATCGTGCCCGTCACCTGGCGGACGGCAGCATCGAACTACTCGGCCGCGACTCGGCGACCATCAACTCCGGCGGGGAGAAGATCTTCGCCGAGGAGGTCGAACTCGCGATCGTCTCCCATCCCGACGTCGTCGACGTCGTGGTCGCGGCGCGCCCGAGTGAACGGTGGGGACAAGAGGTGGTCGCGATCGTCGTACCCGCCGAGGACGCCGAACTCGACGCCGCCGGCGTCATCGAGCACGCCGCGCGGTCGATCGCCCGGTACAAGTTGCCGAAGGCCGTCGTGTTCCGTTCCGAGATCGCCCGCAGCCCGGCCGGGAAGGCCGACTACCGGTGGGCGCGCGCACAGGCGGTGGCGGACGATGCGCGCACCGTCGACGACACGAACACCGCACGAGAGTCGGTGAGGTAGCGCGCTTCCCGCCCACATCCGGGCTGTCGTGGTCACAATGATCCGGACACGCGGCAGCGCCGGAGGGAGTGTGCATGGACATCGCCGAGGTGATGGACACGGTCGGCTCGGTCATCGACGTGGTCGGGGTGGCCGTCATCGTCGTCGGTGCACTCGTGTCCAGCTGGATCGCGTACGACACCCGCCGGCGCACACCCCGAGCACCGATCTACGTCGCGTATCGCCGCAATCTGGGCCGGTCGATCCTGCTGGGTCTCGAATTCCTGGTGGCGGCCGACATCATCAAGACCGTCGCCGTCACCCCCACGTTCACGTCCGTCGGGGTGCTGGCGATCATCGTGCTGATCCGCACGTTCCTGAGCTGGTCCCTGCAACTCGAGATCGACGGCCGCTGGCCGTGGCAGAAACCCGTCTCGGACGATGCCGCGGGCCCGAGGACCCCGCTATCGTCGTGAGACTCCCTACAGGCCGACGGCCTTCGCCATCTCGTCGCGCGGTGCGGGACGGCCCGTGAACTGTTCGACCTGACCGAACGCCTGGTGCAGCAGCATGTACAAGCCGGACACGACGACGCTGCCCCGGGCCTGCGCCGCCGACGCGAGCGGCGTGGGCCACGGGTCGTAGATCGCGTCGAGGATGAACGGGGCGCGCGCCAGAACGTCGGCGAACGGTGCGGCCCCCGCGGCCGGGACGGTCGACACCAGGGCCCCCGCCTCGGCACACACGTCGCCGAGGCCCGGATCGTCGAATGCGACCCACCGCGGCGTGACCCCGACAGCTTCGGCGCAGTCGAACGTCTCGGTGGCGCGAGCCTCCGACCGGGCGACGACGGTGATCTCCCGAACGCCGAGGGACGCCAGTCCGACGATGGCCGGCCGGGACGTTCCGCCGTTGCCGACGACGACAGCGGAACGGCCGGTGAGGTCGGTGACGCCGATCGTGCCGAGCGCGCCGGTCACGCCGTCGACGTCGGTGCAGTCGGCACGCCAACCGCTCTGGGTGCGGACGAGGGTGTTCGCCGAGCCGATGGTCACCGCTCGGTCGGTGCGTTCGTCGGCGTAGGCCAATGCCGCGAACTTCCCGGGCATCGTGACCGACAGGCCGACCCATTCCGGGCCCAGCGAGTCGACGAATGCGGGAAGCTGCTCGCCGGTGCACTCGATCCGGTCGTACGTCCAGTCGGTCAGGCCCAAGGCCCGATAGGCGGCCAGGTGCAGCAGCGGCGACTTCGAATGCTGGATCGGGCTGCCGAGGACCGCGGCCTTGCGCGCACCGGTCGGGTTGTCATCTACCACTGTCGAGAATTCCGCTTTCCAAGGCTCGTTCGGTGTTCACGAGGTGCTCCTCGTAGTTGTCGGCGAACAGGGTCGTGCCCTGCGCGTCGATGGTCACGAAGTAGATCCAGTCGCCCGGCTCCGGGTTCTCCACGGCCTGCAACGCACCGATGCTCGGCGACGAGATCGGCGTCGCCGGCAGGCCGGGGCTCGCGTAGGTGTTCCACGGAGTCACCCGTTCCCGGTCCGCATCGGTCGTGGCCAGTTCGGTTTCGTCGAGCGAGTAGTTGACCGTCGAGTCGAACTGCAACGGCATGTCGATCGCGAGCCGGTTGAGGATCACTCGCGCGACCTTCGTGAAATCCGGAGGGAGCGCTTCACGTTCGACGAGGGACGCCGCGACCAGCAGTTCGTAGGGCGACAGACCGGCCTTGGCGGCGGCCTCGGCGATCCCCGTGCGGTCGTACTGCTCGGCGCTGGCCGACACGAGCTTGGCGAGCACCTCGGTGGCGCTGGCGGACGGATCGAAATCCCAGCTTCCCGCCGCGATGAGCCCTTCGAGCTGCCGATCACGGTCCGGCACACCGGTGACCGCCTGGCGTGCCCACGCGGGAACTCCGAGCGCGGCGAGATCGGTGCTCGCCCCGGCCTGGTTGAGTTCGTCGTAGGTCAGGCAGTGGGAGGCTCCGCTGTCCTCGTAGCAACTCGCTTCCGCGATCAGCGTGTAGATCCCCTTGCGGACCGCGCCCGTGTTGACGTCGCGAATGTCGTGCAGCTGGCGGCCTTCGGACACGACCAGCGCACCGACCCGGGAAGTCGGATCGACGAGTTCGGCGACGGCCTCGACAGCCGGGAGGTTCGTCGCGAGAGCGTAGAAGCCCGGTTGCAGCGAGTTCATCCCGGTGTTCTGCACGGCAGCATTGAAGAACGCGGACGCGCTGGCGACGACGCCCTTCTCGGCGAGTTCGACGGCGATGTCGTCGGCGGTTTCACCCGAGCGGACCTGCACGATGACGGCCGGGCCGGCGGGGCCGGTGAAGTCCGGGGGCAGGTCGGGGCCGACGATCTTCTTGTACACGAAGAAGCCGCCGCCGACGGCGAGGACGAGCAGCAGCGCCACGGCGAGCGAACCGATGACCCGCCCGCGCTTCTTCCGTGCGCCGGCCTCCCGTTCGTGTGCGCGCCGCGCCGGGGACACGCCCACCGCGGCCGGTTCGGCGCGCTCGGCGTCGGGCCACGGCGCGGAATCGGTCTCATGCGCCGCGAATGGGTGATCGTCGTCGTAAGGGACGTGATCGCCGGAGGTCCCAGTTTCCGGGTAGCTGTCGGTTCGATCGGCGTAGCGGTAGCCACCGACGTACTCGTCGTCGTAGCCGTCGCCCCTGTAGTCGTAGTCGTACCCGTCACCGCTGTAGTCGGCCTCGGCGGTGCCGACCTGATAGCCACCGTCGGCGGTGCCGACCTGATAGCCACCGTCGGCGGTGCCGACCTGATAGCCAGCGTCGGCCGAACCGGCCGCATAACCACCGTCGGCCGAACCGGCCGCATAACCACCGTCGGAGGTACCGAACGCGTAACCACCCTCAGCGGCGTAGCCGCCATCGGCGGCGCCGACCTGGTATCTACCGTCGGCGCCGACCTGGTAACCAGCGTCGGCGCTCCCGGTGCTCGGCGGCGGGCCGTCGAACACACCCTCCTCGAAGTGCAGAACCGTCGTCGGTTCGTCGTCGGGGCGTGTTTTCGGTCGGAGCTCCTGCTCCGGCTCCGAGCGGATCCTGTCGAAGGCGCCACCGACCTTCCGGCGACCGTCCACAGGTTCGTCCCCGAAACCGTCACCGAAGAAATGCTGCTGTGTTGCCTCGTTGTCGTCGTCGGACCGTCCGGTCACCGGCCACCCCCCTGGTCGCCGTCCTCGGCCACGTTCAAAGCTGCACTCCGCTCGTCCAACCAACCCTGCAAGATGGCGACGGCCGCGGCCTGGTCGATGACCGGCCGTGCACCGCGCGCGCTGACTCCGCTTTCGCGGAGGGCTCGCGCCGCAGTGACCGTGGTGAAGCGTTCGTCGGCCATCCGTACGGGAACGTCGGGAAGTTGCCGCCGAAGCCGGCGCGCGAAGTCGCTCGCCAGTTTCGCAGCCTTGCCGGGCTCACCGCGCAGCGTCTGCGGCAGACCGACGATAACCTCAACGGCTTCGTATTCCATAACGATTTGGATAATGCGCCGGATGTCGGGCGCGTCGGGCCCGCGGTCCTTGGACCGCGGGACCGTCTCCACCGGAGTCGCGAGGATGCAGTCGGGGTCGCTCGAGGCGACCCCGATCCGGACGCTGCCCACATCGATGCCGATGCGGCGGCCGCGTCCGGGGTCGTCGTCGCCCGGGCGATCCGGGCCGGCGACTGCCGCCACGGTCAGCCGGCCAGCTCGCGCAGTCGCGCCCGGAATGCTTCGAGCGCCGCGGGGATTCCGGAGGCATCCGAACCCGAGCCCTGGGCCATGTCCGGCTTGCCGCCGCCGCGGCCGCCGATCGCCGGTCCGAAGCTCGACACCAGCTCGCCGGCCTTGATGCCCTTCTCCTGGGCCGCCTTGGTGGTGGCGACCACGAACGGAACCTTGCCGTCGGCGCTGCCGAGCAGCAGCACGACAGCGGGTTCGCTGCCGAGGCGACCACGCACGTCCGTGGCGAGGCTGCGCAGGTCGTTGCCCGCGACGCCCTCGGGTGCCGCTTCGGCGATGACCAGGACATCTCCGATCCGCTGGGCCTTCTCGGCGAAGGTGCCGGCCGACGCGAGGACCGCGGCGGCGCGGGTCTTCTCGAGTTCCTTCTCGGCGACCTTGAGACGCTCGATGAGCGATTCGACGCGGCCGGGCACTTCTTCGGACGGCACCTTCAGGGTCGAGGACAGTCCGGCGAGCAGTGCGCGTTCCTTCGCGAGGTGCCGGTAGGAATCGAGACCGACGTAGGCCTCGACGCGACGGACGCCGGAGCCGACGGACTGCTCCCCGAGGAGGGTGACGGTGCCGACGTGCGACGAGTGCTGCACGTGGGTGCCACCGCACAGTTCCATCGAGAACGGTCCGCCGATCTCGACGACGCGCACTTCGTCGCCGTAGTTCTCGCCGAACAGCGCCATCGCGCCCATCTTCTTGGCCTTGTCCAGGTCCGTGACGAAGGTGTTCACCGGGAAGTTCGCGACCACGGCCTCGTTGGTGACGGCCTCGATGTCCTGCTTCTGCTGCTCCGACAGGGCGCCCGGCCAGGAGAAGTCGAAGCGCAGGTAGCCGGGCTTGTTCAGCGAGCCGGCCTGCACGGCGTTGGGGCCGAGAACCTGCCGCAGCGCCGCGTGCACCAGGTGCGTGCCGGAGTGGCCCTGGGTGGCACCCTTCCGCCAATCGGGGTCGACCTGCACGAGGACGGTGTCGCCCTCGGTGACCTGACCTTCGAGCACCGTGACCTTGTGCACCCACAGCTGCTTCGCGATCTTCTGCACGTCGTTGACCTTGATGCGCAGTCCGGTCGCGGTGATGGTGCCGATGTCGGCGATCTGGCCGCCGGCTTCGGCGTAGAGCGGGCTGCGGTCGAGAATCAGCTCGACGTCCTGACCTGCCTGCGCGGCGTGGAGGCGTTCGCCGCCGGTGATGACGGCGAGCACGTTCGCCTCGGACACCAGTTCGGAGAATCCGGTGAACTCGGTCGGTCCGCGGTCGAGCAGTTCCTTGTACACGGTGAGGTCGGCGTGCGCGTGCTTGCGGGCACGGGCGTCGTCCTTGGCGCGCTGGCGCTGCTCGGCCATGAGCGACCGGAAGCCCTCTTCGTCGACGGACAGGCCGGCCTCGGACGCCATCTCCAGCGTCAGGTCGATCGGGAACCCGTAGGTGTCGTGCAGCGTGAACGCCTCGGCCCCGCCCAGCACGGTCCGACCTTCGGACTTGACCGCATCGACGGCACCCTCGAACAGCTTCGAGCCGGTGTCGAGGGTCTTGAGGAACGCCGTCTCCTCACCGACCGCGACCGTTTCGATACGCGAGAAGTCGGTGGCCAGCTCCGGGTAGGACGGGGCCATCGTGTCGCGCACGACAGCCATGAACTGCGCCATCGTCGGAGAGGTCGCGCCGAGCAGGCGCGCCGAGCGCACGATGCGGCGCAGCAGCCGGCGCAGCACGTAGCCGCGGCCGTCGTTGCCGGGGTTGACGCCGTCGACGATGAGCATCGCGGCAGTACGAGCGTGGTCGGCGATGACCCGGAATCGCACGTCGGAGGCGTGCTCGGCGCCGTAGCGGCTGCCGGTCAGTTCCTCTGCCTTGTCGATGACGGGACGGAGCAGATCGGTCTCGTAGACGTTCTCGACGCCCTGCAGCAGGAAGGCGACGCGCTCGACGCCCATGCCGGTGTCGATGTTCTTCTTCGGCAGCGGCCCGAGGATCGGGTAGTCCTCCTTGGCACCGCCCTCGCCGCGCTCGTTCTGCATGAACACGAGATTCCAGATCTCGATGTAGCGGTCCTCGTCGGTTTCCGGGCCGCCCTCGACACCGTATTCCGGGCCGCGGTCGTAGAAGATCTCCGAGCACGGGCCGCACGGGCCGGGGATGCCCATGGACCAGTAGTTGTCCTTCATGCCGCGCCGCTGGATGCGTTCCTCGGGCACACCGACCTCGTCGCGCCAGATACCGAACGCCTCGTCGTCGTCGAGGTACACCGTGGCCCAGAGCTTCTCCGGGTCGATGCCGTAGCCGCCCTCCTCGACGGACCCGGTGAGCAACGACCAGGCGTGCTTGATCGCCTCGCGCTTGAAGTAGTCGCCGAAGGAGAAGTTGCCCGCCATCTGGAAGAACGTGTTGTGGCGGGTGGTGATGCCCACCTCTTCGATGTCGAGGGTGCGCACACACTTCTGCACCGACGTGGCCCGCGGGAACGGCGGGGTCTGCTGACCGAGGAAGTACGGGACGAAGGGGACCATGCCCGCGTTGACGAACAGCAGATTCGGGTCGGCGAGGATCAGCGAGGCGCTGGGCACTTCGGTGTGGCCGGCCTTCACGAAGTGGTCGAGAAAGCGCCTGCGGATCTCGTGGGTCTGCACGTCATGGTCCTTCGGGGTCTGGCGGTGTGGTGTGTGCCCGCGGTAGGGCTGCCGACTCCGACGAATCGGCCATCGTTCAGCTTATCGCGACTTCCGAAGGCGGCGTCGGTCCCCTCTCACCGGGACCGCCTTTTCCACGGTGAGGCCAGCTCTCTATCCTTTCGGGCAAGAGAGACATAACGGACTCTCGGTGCCGAAGATTGGAGCATCAGTGTCTGGACAGAACGCGAACGGCACGGACACGTGTGACACGGACAGGGGGTCGCCGAGCGGGCCCGCACCCTCGCGGACGCACTCGCCGCCTCGCTCGACACGTTGTTCGACCACATCGAGACGACCCGGCGCATCCCGGAGCAGGAACTGCAGCGGCTCACCGAGATCGTGGCAGGCTGGAACGACACCGTAGCGCAGCTCGACGTCGCCGCCCGGCCCGCGGGCGTGACCGCCCTCTAGCCACGCACGATGCGCCGCAGCTTCGGCACCCGCGTTCCCAGTTCCCGTTCCGCGCCGTGCGCGGTGGGCTTGTAGTAGTCCACGCCCACGAGTTCGTCCGGCGGATACTGCTGCGCCAGGACCCCGTCGGGATGATCGTGCGGATAGCGGTAGCCGATCGCGTTGCCCAGCCCCTGCGCCCCCTTGTAGTGGCCGTCGCGCAGGTGCGGCGGCACCGGCCCGGCCCGGCCCGCCTTCACATCCGCGATCGCCGCGCCGAGCGCCGCGGTCACGGCCCCAGACTTCGGTGCCGTCGCGATGTGGATCGTGGCCTGCGCCAGGGCGAGCTGCGCCTCGGGCATTCCGACCTGCTGCACGACCTGCGCGGCAGCGACCGCGGTCTGCAGGGCGGTCGGATCCGCCATACCCACCTCTTCACTCGCCTGGATCATCAGCCGCCGCGCGATGAACCGGGGGTCCTCCCCCGCGACGATCATCCGCGCCAGATAGTGCAGTGCCGCGTCGACGTCCGAGCCGCGCAGCGACTTGATGAAGGCGCTGGCCACGTCGTAGTGCTGGTCGCCGTCGCGGTCGTAGCGGACCGCGGCCTTGTCGATGCTCGATTCGACGGTCGGCAGATCGATGACCGCGTCGCCGCCGGCAGCCCGATCCACCGCCGTCTCGGCCGACGCCTCGAGTGCCGTCAGCGCCCGCCGAGCGTCACCGCCGGCGAGCCGCACCAGGTGATCGAGCGCATCGTCGGTGATCGCGACCGTGTCGGCGAGCCCGCGCGGATCGGTGCGGGCCCGTTCGAGCAGGGCGCGGATGTCCTCGGGCGAGAGCGGCTGCAACTGCAGCACCAGCGACCGCGACAGCAGCGGCGCGACCACAGAGAACGACGGGTTCTCGGTGGTGGCCGCGACGAGCAGCACGATGCGGTTCTCGACGGCGGCCAGCAGGGCGTCCTGCTGGGTCTTCGAGAACCGGTGGACCTCGTCGATGAACAGCACGGTCTGCTCGCCCTGGGCAAGCCGACGCCTCGCGAGTTCGATCACGCCGCGCACGTCCTTGACGCCGGCGGAGAGCGCGGACAACGCCTCGAATCTGCGGCCGGTGGCCCCGGAGATCAGCGAGGCGAGCGTGGTCTTGCCGGTGCCGGGCGGCCCGTAGAGCACGACGGACGCCGCGCCCGAACCCTCCACCAGCCGTCGTAGCGGCGCCCCCGGCGCGAGCAGGTGCTGTTGCCCGACGACCTCGTCGAGATTGCGCGGGCGCATCCGGGCCGCGAGCGGTGCGCCCGGGCCGCTGGGCCCGAGGTTCGCGCGGCGGATCGACGGCTCGGGTTCCGGTTCCGGCGCCGTCGGCGCCTCGAACAGGGCATCCGGAGAAGCGGCAGGATCGTCCGCCCCGAAAAGATCACTCACGCCCACGACGCTACAAGGCCCGGCGGACACGCGGCACGGGCCGCCACCGCGCGTGAACATCGGGGATACCCGTGTGTCGGTCTTTACCTCGACCCGAGGGTGTGGTCGGATCGGCCGGTGCCCCCTACTTCGCCAGGCCCGCGGGTTCCCAGGCGGGTCGTGCTGCGTTCCGGCGCGATCGCCGTCGGCGTCGCCGCCTTCGGGACGTCCGTTCCCGCGTCGGCAGTCCCGGCCGCGTTCGCGCACGGCATCGCCTCCGGAGATCCGCTTCCCGACCGGGTGATCCTGTGGACCCGGGTCACCCCGTCCCCCGAGGCGACGCCCGGCTCCGGGCTGGGCCCGGACACCGCGGTGCGCTGGGAAGTCGCGTCCGACGAGAGTTTCCGCGAGGTGACCGCGTCCGGCACGGTCACCGCGACCGCGGCGGACGACCACACCGTGAAGGTCGACGCGACCGGTCTCGACCCGGACACCACCTATTTCTATCGGTTCACCGTGCTCGGATCCGGTGCGGTCTCCCCGATCGGGCGGACCCGCACGGCTCCCGGCGACGACACCAGCCCCGATCGGCTCCGGTTCGGTGTCGTCTCGTGCGCGAATTGGGAGGACGGCTACTTCTCCGCGTACCGGCACCTCGCGGCCCGCACGGATCTCGACGCGATCGTGCACCTCGGCGACTATCTGTACGAGTACGCGACCGGCGAGTTCGCGCCGCGCAGCGGGCCGGTGCGACGCCATGCGCCGCTGCACGAGACCGTCACGCTCACCGACTACCGCATCCGGCACGGCGAGTACAAGACCGATCCGGACGTTCAGGCGCTGCACGCGCGGCTGCCGTGGATCGTCACGTGGGACGATCACGAATCCGCGGACAATGCCTGGTCCGGCGGCGCCGAGAACCACGAGCCCGCGATCGAGGGTTCCTGGGCCGATCGCATCGCCGCGTCCCGCCGCGCGTACCTGGAATGGATGCCGGTGCGGACCTCGGGCGCGGACCCGCGGTTGTATCGGCGGCTGCGGTTCGGTGACCTGGCGGAGCTGTCGATGCTGGATCTGCGCAGCTACCGATCCGCGCAGGCCCACTTCGGTTCGGGCGTGCGGGCGGTCGACGACCCGGCCCGCACGATCACCGGTGCCGAGCAGATGGCCTGGCTGACCGCCGGGATCACCAGCTCCCCCACGCGCTGGCAGCTCGTCGGCAATCCGGTGATGTTCTCACCGCTGCTGGTGCCACCACTCGATGCGCACACGACGGCTGCGTTGACCGAGCTCCTGGGCGTCCCCTCGACCGGAGTTCCCGTCAACCTGGACCAGTGGGACGGATACGCCGCCGACCGCCGTCGGGTGCTCGACGCGATCACCGCGGCCGGGCGCCGCAACGTCGTGTTCCTCACCGGTGACATTCACACGTCGTGGGCGTGCGACGTCCCGGTCGATCCGGCCGCCTATCCGGCGGCGGGCACCGTCGCGACCGAACTGGTCGTCACGTCGGTGACCTCGCAGAACATCGACGATCTTCTCGGCATCCCGCCGCGCACGTCCTCTCCCGGCATCGAGTCGGCGATCCGCGAGCTCAACCGTCACGTGCGCTATGTGGAACTCGACTCGCACGGTTTCGCGGTCCTCGACGTCACGCCCGACGCCGTGCAGATGGACTGGATGTACGTGCTGGATCGGGCGGATCCGGCGACCCCTGCGCGGTACGGCGCGAGCATGCGGGTGGCCGCCGGGTCGGCTCGCGTCGAGCCGGCGGCCCCACTGGGCGATGTCGTGCGCTGACGAGCGCCTGACGTACGTGCCTGTCTAGACGTCCTCGCGACGACCCCGGATGCACGCCGACACGTCGTTCGCGTGCTCGGCGACGGCGTCGTGTCCGGTAGCGGCGGCGAAACCGGCGAGCAGCGACCACCGCGCCTCGAGCGCATCGAGCCGGTGCACCGACAGCTGGTGTGTCCGCACCGACGCGATCCGGGCGTGGTCCTCGGGGAGGTACAGCTCGGTGCTCAGCCACACGCAGGCGAGCTGCGCGTCGAGCAGACGCGTGACGAACACTTCGTCGAACGCCAGCTGCGGCCACATCGCCACGACCTCGGCGCGCCACGCGTCCGCCATCGCCCGGACCCGGTCGGGGGTCAGCGGTGCGGTGCACAGGCAGGCGGGGAACGAGGTGAGCGCGTAGGCGATGTCGAGGGTGGCGTCCCGGAAGCCGCCCCACTCGTAGTCGAGGAACTGCACGCCGTCGTCGCCGACGACGATGTTGTCGGGGCACAGCTCCGACGGGCTGAAGGCCCGGAACCGTCCGCCGGTGAACAGGTTGGCGGCCCGGTCCGCACGGTCGAGCACGGACTGCGGGACGGTGAGCCCGAAGTCGCGGGCGAGCAGGTCGGGCACCGCGCGGATGGCCTGCACCGCCTGCTGGGCCATCACGTCCGCGGCATTGCCGATGTCGGCGCGGCGCAGCAGCGCAGCGAAGTCCTCTTCGCGGCCGACGGTCGCGGCGTGCATGCGGCCGAGGGCCTGCGCCAGGGCCATCAGGGTGTTGCCGACGGTGTCGGCGTCGCCGCTGCGCAGCAGCGAGGCGAGCGGGGTCGCGTCGCCGAGGTCACTGAGAACGAGCAGGCGGGTTTCGAAATCGTAGGCGAGCAGTTCGGCACCGGGCCGGTTGTCCTTCGCGAGGGCGGTCGCGAACTGGTAGGACACCGCCTCACGCAGGAACGCGACCTCTTCGTCGGTTTCGGCGCCGCGGAAGTCGACGTGTCCGATACCGCGGGTGCGCGGCAGTTGCTTGAGGACCAGGGTCCGGGGAAGCGAGAAGGGGTTGGCCGCGACTCGCACGCGGAGGACGGTGGAGAGGCCGCTGCCACCCAGGTCCACGGGGTCGGCGAGGGTCACCGGCGCACCGGTGCGCCGGGTGAGCAGCTTCTCCGCCGCCTGAACAACCTCTGAAATGGGGTCTGCCAATGTTGCAGTCATCGCCTCACAATCTACCTGGTGTGAGGCTCGGGCAGGTCCTGCAGAAGTCTCGATCCGACTAGGACCTTGGGTTCGAAGGACACGGAACGGACGCACGATTCCGCAGGTCCGTCACGGTCGACGCTCCGGCGGGCGGAACGGCGGATCCGGCCGGGCGAGGTCCGGATCGCCCGGGTCCGTGGGGGGTGGGGGGCGGACCTCGTCAACCCCCCGTC
>NZ_JBSFRH010000036.1:0-61086 GCF_053589135.1 Rhodococcus sp. NPDC003382 | reverse complement strand
GAGCGAGAGCACGATCTCGTCGATCCCGGTCAGCCGGCGCTGGCGCTTGCGGACGATCTTCGGCTCGAAGCTCGACTCGGTGTCCCGCGGGACCTCGATCTGCACCGGGCCGATCTCGGTCAGCACGGTCTTCGCTCGGGTGCCGTTGCGGGAGTTGCCGCTGCCGCGGCCGGCCGGGTCGTGCTTCTCGTAGCCGAGGTGCTCGGTCATCTCCGCATCCAGCGCGGTTTCGAGCACATTCTTCGTCAACTGCCCCAGCAGCCCGTTCGGGCCCATCAGCTCGACGCCCTGCTCCTTGGCCTGGGCCAGCAACTGCTGCGCCAACTCCAACTGGTCCACGTCGTTCGCCATGGGCTCCAGTGTTTCCATCATGGTCGATCCTTCCCGCCAAGCTCGCTGCTCGGCGTGTCAGGCCAACCCGGATACACCGTTGTTCGGACAGTCCCGATGAAGACGACAAAGGTGGGCACCTGCGTCGCCGAACACGCACAGACATGGGGGTATGTCAGAGTGATGGTCTCGATCGAGAAGCGTTGGAGCGCAGGAATTGTGGATGTCGTGTGATGCCCGTTGGAAGTTGTCGGGCATCGTGTGTGACGGGAATGTGCACCGTTCAGAGGTTCCACAGTTGCAGCAGGGCGGCGCGGAGTGTGGGGGAGATGACGCGGTGGTCAAGGTGGAGGCGGGGGTTGGGGTGCCCGGCGTCGGCGAGGGCGCGGATGGCGCCCGGTATCGCTAGCGGCTGGAGGTCGGTCCGGGTACGCAGCAGGTAGGCGACCGCGTGGCGGGTGTGGGGGATGGAGATCGGGTCGCTGGCGACGACCGCGGGTGGATGGATCCAGGCGGTGTCGGCGGTGACCTGCAGCAGCACATCGCCGCGTTCGAGGCGGTTGCGCCGGCCGGTGTCGGGTGTGTCCAGCCGCAGCCACTGCGTCTGGAATTTCGCGCTCGGCCCGCCAGCGCCACGAGGGTAGGGGTGCGCCGTTTCCCACACCTGTTGTTCGTCGGCGGTGGGGGTGTACTCGGTGATGCGGCTGACGAACATCCGGCGGACCGGGGTGGGGAGGAAGTCGTGGTCGTCGCGGGTGCGGCTGCCGATGCCAGCAAGGGGCACTGCGCGTCCGATCGACCAGATCGCGGTGGCGTTGTCGAGGAACGCCTGGTCGACGTCGGTGGTGTCGTCGAGGGTATCGATGAAGGTGTGTGCGGCCGTAATGGCGGTGGGATCGTCTGTGACGATGGCGGTTTCGTCGGCGATGCTGGAGCTGTGGGAGGCGCTGGAGGGGCCCACGATCGCGTATCGGGGAGTGACGATGAGGCCGGTATGCAGATTCGGTGTCGAGAGCACGCGAACACCGGCGTCGACGAAGTGCCGGAGGGCGGTGGGGGAGGTGGCGTGTGCGCGGACTGCGGCTCGGGCGGCGTTGACGATCAGCAGGTCTCCGGCGCGCAGCGGCAGTAGGTCGGGTGCGGTGGTGTCGAGGTAGGCGATCGCGACACGGCGGGGTCCTGGGCCGCGGAGGGCTGCGGTGATGTGCGGCCACGGGTGTGGTGCGTGCAGGGTCGTACCCATGGTCGGCACGGTAGCGGGTGCGGAATGAAGATGGGTAGCGATCACCGCGGCGGTGCTGCCCGCCGGAGCCAGGTGCGCACGTCCGTTCCACGGATGAACCCACCGCGCCCTCGGGGCACCTCGTTCTCGAGGGTGCCGGTGAGGACATGCGGGTCCTGTGGCTCGTGAGAATCCGGTCGGAGCCACAGCGAGGAGGGCTGTGTCGTGCTCAGGATCTATCCCACCGGTCGTTGCTGGGTGCGCGTTTCCTGTTGGCGGCGCGGCAGTTCGGCGCGGTAGTTGGAGGGCGCCTCGTCGTCGGTGCGTAAGTACATATCGGGCAAGACCAACGAGCTGCGCAACGATACGAAGTCCGAACTCAAAGCCGCCAAGTCGACCGATGTCACCTGCCCGGCCGGGTCCTCGCACCGGACGGGACACCGACGGTCGTGACGATCAGCAGATCCCCGACCAGGTGCGTGTCCGCAACGGCGACGAGGTCGGATGCGAATATCGCACCAGCACATTGGAGTTCGTGAACTCCCCTGTCTTGTTCAGTGCCGAGGGTCACGAAGAGCTCGCCGCAGCCCTGGCCGACGGCAATCAAGCGCGTGTGGGGGCGATTCTCGAGCGCCACGCCACCCTCGACCACCGGAGAACAATGGATTCGACATCTACGGCGACCAGTTCGGCCTCCCCTTCGCCACCATCGACAAGCTCGACGTCATCCGGCACTGAACAGTGGATGAGGCTTGCTCTGTACCCGGCCCGCCGGATCGCCGAGCTTCGCGGGTCCACCGGACCGCGGCGACCGGAAGATGGCGTCCGCGTGTCACCTATCCCATACGTCGCCGGTGACGGCGGCGACGTTGACAGCGATTGTGGGATGACCGGCACCGCGCTTCTGATGGAGAACGGCATGAACTGTCGTGTGCGATGTGCCTTGTCGTGTGCTTCATTCATCGGGTGGTGGACCCTTCGGAGCGAATGCATCCAGCGACAGATAGGGATCGCTCGGCGACTCGCGGCAGCGTGGGTATGAGGCGTGGTTTACCGCGGTAAACCAGTATGCCGGCGATCCCGGCGGATAACTTGGTCGTCAATGGGCATGGGAGCGCCTATCTCCGGTGATGACCACTGGCCCGCTTCGGGTTGCTGAGCCAGTGTCCTGGCCACTTCGGTTGTCTTGCCGTGGACGCGGGTGATCTCGATGAACGCGCCGCCGAAGGCGGAGCTGATCGGGTAGCCAGTCGTTCACGCCAGGCGTGCCGTCGACATGTGTCGGCGGTGCCGGTGATGGTGCGCCGGTGATGCGACGACGGGAGTGTCGATGCGTCGGGCCGCAGGGGTTCGTTCGGGGTGAGCGGGGTGTCAGTGGCGGACGGGGTTGCCTGCCTCGTCCCAGTCGGGCAGCTCCGGGATCCGGGTGGCCAGGACGGTGTCGGCGAGGATCAGGGCGACGGCGATTGTGAGAGCAACCGGTCGGAGGACGAACAAGGTGATCATCGGAGGGGTTCTTTTCTTTCTGGGGTCGCCGTCGGTGTGTCGGGCATGTGTGCTTCACGGTGAGTGGAGCGTTTCGGGTTCTTCGAGGATCGTGTGCGCGCGGGAGTCCGGGAACGGCCGACCGGCGGTGTGGGGTACCCGTTTCGGACCCTGGTCCGTACCGGCCGGCTTCCTTCCTCCGGGAAAGATAGGTATGCCCCCGGGTATTACGACCGTCGCTACACCGCGGCGGAGGCGGCATCGTGTGACGTGCCTAATCAGCTCTACGGAGGTTCGCGCGATGTACCACCCACACCGATCGCTAGTGCCCCGAGCCGACGGGCCTCACTTGGCGCTGCACCGTTCGAACTCGAACCCGGAATGCTTCGGCACCGCGACGCGCACCGTCCTGGGTGGGTTCGGTGTCGAGGTCGCGCCGTGACCGCCGCCGTCTTCGGCCGCGGGCGCGTGACCACGCGCTGCGGGAAGCTCGTCATCTGGAAATGTCGGGACTGCGCCGTGCTGCTCCCGCCCCTGAGCGTCTCCTGCCACTCGTGCGGCCACGGCGAACTCGAAGCTGTCGACTCGGCCGGGGCGGGAGTGATCGTGTCGTGCCGGACCGCCGATCGTGCACCCGACCCGGTGTGCGGCGCGCCGTGCCCGTCGGTGATCGCCATCGTCGAACTCGACGAGGGCCCGTGGGTCTATTCGTGGATCGACGGTGAGCTTCCGGTGCCGCCCGATCGGCCGGTGAGGGTGTATTTCCGGGACACGCAACCGGGGGAGAGATTCCCGGTCTTCGAACCACTCGACTCCCGGTGACTTCCGGTCGTCTCCGATCCCGAGCGCATGCCGGAACTCGATCGAGCCACCGGCGGAGAACGGCGCATGCGTCGTTCCTGGCCGAGAACTGTGCTGACCCCGGGAGGCTCCCACGGCGTGTGCGTCGGACCAGTGGTGTTTGCGGCGATGTGGGGCTTCTGTGCCGGGCGTACGGGCCAGGCGGCAAGGCGGGGTCCGTGGTGGTGTCGGTGGCTTGCGAATGCAACACCGGGAAGCGTTCGGCGATACCCCTGCAGGGGCGTGGGCGTGCCGGAGGTGCGGGTGGCCGGGGAGGGGGGCCGGTGAACGGTTGTGTGGCGGCTGTCGTGTGGTGTGGAAGGAAGGCAATGCCCGGAGCAGGTATCGGCGCGATGGTTGGTCTGTTGTGGTGGCTCTTGCTGGTGGTTCCCGTTTCGTTCGGCGTGGCGGCACGAGCGGACGCGAAGGCCCGCCGTATGTCCGAGTCCCGGGCGTCCGATCAGGATCGGAGGGGATCGGTCGCGGCTGGTCGGTGCGATCGGTGGCGGAAGCTCGCAACCCGGGCGTGGTTGATCTGTGGCGGCGCATCGCTGGTCACGGGAGGGGTCGTCGGTGTCCTGATCTTTGTCGGTTGAGGGTGGCCTGCACCGGGCACGCGCTCGATCGTGTGAAGCTGTCGGGGGCGAGACGAGATGTCGACGTCGACCCTGCTCCCGGATCGTCCCCAGAATTTGAAAACCATTCGACAGCAGTGGCATACGTGATCTCGAGATCCCGCGGGATGCGGCGACCCGGCCGGGCCTCGCAGGGAAGTGCAACGGTCAAGCCCGATCACGGGCGACTCCGAAGGTGCACCCACCGTTCTGGATGACCATCTGCTGAAGGAATGAAATTGGGGCAGGGCGCATAGGTGGGTGTCGGGACGCGCTGCGCCGGGCCGGTATCCGGGTGGTTCGGAGCCCTTCACACGCTGTCAGGACTACGCGCGAAGTGCGAGCGAGATGTTCACTCGTCTTGTCACAGCGGTTCGAACCTCATGATCGAGTCCGCTGGGGCGTGACGACGTCTGCGACCGGCCGGTGGATAGCCGAGTTTGTGTGCGCAGAGAGCTTTCAGACGGCGCCGGACCTGGACGTCGATACTCGGATGTTCGTCGAGGAGACTCTGCAGGCGGTGGTAGAAGTCGATGGGTAGGAGTCCGAACTCGGGCAGGATGTGCTCGTCACCGCCACCGTAGGGTGCCCACCGCACGGCGAAGTCGAGCAGCGCGACTTCATCTTTCGTCACTGTGCTCCTTTCCTGAAATTCACCACCGTGGGCGGGGCTACCTGTATATGCAGCCCCGCCCACCGTGTCAGCGCACGTCGAGGTAAATGCTCTTGAGCTGTTGGTAGCCCGCCAGTCCTTCGGGCCCGAGTTCCCGCCCGAGTCCGCTGTTCTTGATGCCGCCGAAGGGGGCGGTCGGATCGTTGGCGTAGCCGTTGATGCCGACCGTTCCGCTGGCGATGTTGCGGGCAAAGCGTGCACCGCGTTCGGGGTCGGCGGTCCAGACCGAACCACCGAGGCCGTAGTCCGAGTGGTTGGCGATGGCGATTGCCTCGGCTTCATCGGTGTAGGGGATGACCGACAGCACCGGGCCGAAGATCTCCTCCTGCGCGATGGTGTGCCCCGTCTCGACGTCGGCGAATACCGTGGGTTCGACGAACCAGCCGTGATCTGCCCCGGCAGGACGCTTGCCGCCGGTGGTGATCCGCCCACCGTCCGACTTACCCTTCTCGATGTAGCCTTCGACGCGATCGCGTTGACGGGCCGAGACCAGCGGTCCCATCTGTGTCGCTTCCGAGAGCGGGTCGCCGACGGACACACCCTTCGCGAGATCCGTAATAGTGTCGACGATCTCGTCGTAGCGTGAACGCGGCGCGAGTACCCGGGTGCCGAGCCAGCAGATCTGGCCGTTGTTTAGAAGCGTTGCGGCATAGAAGGATTCGATGTTGGCTGCGAGGTCGGCATCGTCGAGGACGACCGCGGCGGACTTGCCGCCGAGTTCGAGGGTGACCGGGCGCAGCAGTTCACCGCAGGTGCGGGCAATGGTGCGGCCGGCGGCGGTGGAGCCGGTGAACGAGACCTTGTCGATGCCCGGGTGGGCGACGAGGTAGGCGCCGAGTTCGCGTCCGCCCGGGACGATGTTGAGCACACCCGCGGGAAGGCCCGCCGCGATCGCCGCTTCGGCCATCAGGAAGGCGTCGAGCACGGTCTCCGGAGACGGCTTGAGAACGACGGTGCAGCCGGCGGCGAGCGCCGGAGCGATCTTGAGGAACGTGATGGCCTGGGGGACGTTCCACGGCACGATGGCGCCGACGACGCCGATGGGAGAGCGGGTGACGAGGGTCGATCCGCCGAGCATGCCGGGTCGGATCTCGTCCTCCTGCTTGGCCGTCATCTCGGCGTAGTAACGCAGCAGGAGAGGTGGGAAGCCACCCTCGAATTGTCGGGCGAGGCTGATGGGCATGCCGTTCTGGCTGCTCACCCGGGTCGCGGTGTCCTCGGCGCGGGATTCGAGTTCGTCGGCGAAGCGGCCCAGGACCTCGGCGCGCCGGGCGGCGCTCCACGACGCCCAGCCGTCCGGGCCGGTGAAGGCCGCGCGGGCGGCCTCGACCGCATCGTCGATGTCGGACTCGGTACCGTCCGGCACCGAGCCGATCCGCTGTTCGGTGCTCGGCGAGATGACCGGAATCGTCGAATCGCCGGACGGCCGTACCCATCCGCCGCGGATGTAGAGATCGGTGTAGTCGATCGTCATCGGGGTGTCCTTCTCGGAAAGTGTGTCGGGTGGAGTGGTCAGTCCTGCACGAGCACGGGCTTGAGCACCTCGCCCCGGTGCTGGGCCTCGATTGCGTCGTTGATCTTCGCGAAGGGGAAGGTGGTGACGAGCTTGTCGAGCGGGAACCTGCCCGCCTTGTAGAGCTCCACCAGTTCGGGGATGAATTCGTCGGGGACACTGTCGCCCTCGATGATTCCGGTGATCGTGAGTCCCATGGCGAGGGAGCTGATGATGTTCAGTGGCACGGATGCTGCCGGGTCGGCGGGCACGCCGATGAGGCCGATCGTGCCGTGGAAGGTCATGGCGCCGACGAGCGACTCGATTACTGCCGGGACGCCGGAGGTGTCGATCGCGTAGTCGACACCGGCGGGGACGATGGCGCGGACCTGCTCGACGAGTGGGCCGGCGGCCGGGTCGACGACGTGGGTGGCGCCCAGTTCGAGGGCGAGTTCGCGCCGGGACCGGTGGGGTTCGACGGCGATGATGGTGGTGCAGCCCTGCACGACGGCGCCCATGACGGCGGCCAGGCCGACGGAGCCGGCGCCGGCGATGAGTACTGCGGAGCCGGGACCGCAGTTCAGGGAGCGCATCACTGCCCCTGCGCCGGTCTGGATGCCGCATCCGAGGGGTGCGAGCAGTTCCGCGGGGACGTCGTCGGGAACTTTCACGACGTTGCGCTCGAACGCGAGACTGTGGGTGGCGAAGGAGGATTGGCCGAAGAACAGGCCGGTGAGTTTTTCCCCGTCGGTGGTGGTGATCGGCCCGGTTCCGTCGTCGCGCACCCCGTCGTAGGCGAGGTGCATGAATTGGTGGCAGTAGGACGGTGCACCCGTGGTGCACGACGGGCAGGTCCCACAGCTGTTGAAGGTGATACTGACACGGTCGCCGGGTGCCACTTTGGTGACGCCGGGGCCGACTTCTCGAACGATGCCGCATCCTTCGTGGCCGAGCACGGCGGGCAGCGCGGTCGGGAGGGCGCCGTCGCGTGCAGCGAGGTCGGTGTGGCAGATGCCGACGGCCTCGATCTCGACGAGAACCTCACCGGCCCTGGGTCCCTCGATGGTGATCGGCTCGAGGGTGAATTCGGTGTGCGGCTCTCTCGCGACTGCTGCGAGTGCTTCCATCGTCACGTACTCCATATCTTGTGGGCCGACCCGTGGGCCGGCGGAGATCGAAATGCTCTACAGAACGGCGTCCCGCAACGAGGTCGCGGGGTCGGCGAGTGCGGTGGGGTCGAGCTTGGTGCGGTCGCCGATAAAGCGTTTGCCGGCCATGAATTCGGCTGCGGCGTTTACGGTCTCGACGGCGACGGGGACGCCGTCGCTGTCGAGGTGGAACAAGGCGAAGGAGGACTCGGACGGATCTCCGCGCAGAACAGCCCGGGTGTCGGGATCGACCATCCCGGCCATCTTCATCCTCAGGTCGAACTGATCGGACCAGAACCACGGCACCTCGTGTGGTGGCCGGGGTGCGCTCATGATGACAGCGGCCGCCTGTTTCGCCTGTTCCACCGCGCTGGGAATGCTTTCCAGTCGCACCATCTTGCCGAGGGTGTCGTGCAGGCGATAGGTCACGTCCCCGATGGCGAGGACATGCGGATCGCTGGTGCGGGCCGAACCGTCCACCACGACCCCGGCGAGGCACTCGATGCCTGCCTCCCGCGCCAGCGCGTCATTGGGGATCGCTCCCACTCCCACCAGTACCAGGTCACACGCGATGTCGGTGCCGTCGGCGAGGGTGACTCCACCGACGCGACCGGCTGTCCCGGTGATTTCCCGGACCTCGGCACCTGTGAGGATGCGCGTGCCGCGGTCTCGGTGGAAGCGGGTGAGGGCGGCGGACAGTTCCGGGCTGGCGACCCGGGCCAGTACCCGTTCCTCCCGCTCGATGACCGTGACCTCGCCCCCGCGGGCGCGGGCCGATGCCGCGACCTCGAGTCCGACGTACCCGCCACCGACGATGGCCAGCGAGGATCCGCTGTGGACTGCCTTGCGCAATTGCGCGGCGTCGGCGAGCGTGCGCAGGCTCAGGACACCGTCGAGATCACTACCGGGGATGGTCAGCGTCCGTGGTGCGGCGCCGGTGGCGAGGACGAGCGTCGTGTACTCGAGGATGGAACCGGACGCCGTCGTCGCAGTGCGGGCGTCCCGGTCGATGTGCACGACCTGGTCACCCAGTCGGGTGTCGATGGCGTTGTCGACGTAGAACGATTCCGGCTTGAGCCATTGCACGAACTCGTCGTCGGCGTACTTCTTCGACAGAGGCGGGCGATGATACGGCGGATGTGTTTCCTCTCCGCACAGGATGATTCGGCCGTCGAACTTCTGTTGGCGGAGCAGACCGGCGAGTGTGCCACCGGCATGCCCGGCCCCGACGATCACCACGGTGGGTGAGGGGTGTGGCGTGGGCATCGTGCTACCCGGCGAACTCGATCTCGACGGGCATGTTCTTGAGGCCGCCGACGAAATTGGTCTGGATCATCTTGGTGTCGTCCACCAGTTGGAGCGACTCGATGTGGGGGAGCAGTTCCTCGAACATGATCCGCAGCTCCAGCTTCGCCAGGTGCTGGCCGATGCACATGTGCGGGCCGTAGCCGAAGGCGATGTGCTTGTTGGGCCGGCGGGTGATGTCGAAGCGATCGGGGTCGGGGATGACCTCCGCGTCGCGATTGCCCGACTGGTACAGCAACATGAAGCGGTCGCCCTTCTTGATGTCACGGCCGCGCAGCGTGTAGTCCTGCGTCGCCTGACGCATGAAATGCTTGACCGGCGAGGCCCAACGCAGCGACTCGTTCACAAGGTGCGGAGCGAGCGACAGATCGGCCTTCACCTTGGCGAGTTGGTCCGGGTTGCGACCGAGTTCGAGAATGCCTCCCGCAAGAGTGCTCGAGGTGGTGTCGTGGCCCGCGGTCGCGATGGCGATGAACCAGCCGTAGGCCACCTCGTTCGGGTAGTAGTCACCGTTCTTATCGCGGGCGAGGGAGATGATCGTGGCGAGGTCGTCCCGGGGGTTGGCGCGGCGATCCTGGAGCAGTCGTTCGAAGTAGGCGTAGAAGTCCTGGATCGTGGCCACCCACTGCTTGGCGGCGGCGTCCGGGGTGAGCGGTTCGACATCCTCGCGGATGGCGTCGGGGTCGGCCGTCCCGAAGAACTCCTGCGTCAGGGCCATCATGCGGGGCTCGTCCTCCTCGGGCACCCCGAACAGGCTCATGATGACGTGCAGGGGGTAGTACAGGGCGAAGTCCTTGACGAAGTCGATGCGGCCGTCTGTCTCGAGGAGTCGGGCGACGGACGCCTTCGCCAGGTCACGGATGGTGGTTTCCCACTTCGCGAGGTTGGTCGGCCGGAACCAGTCGACGGCGATGTCCTTGATCTCGGTGTGCTCGGGCGGATCGAGGTAGGTGAGCGTCTCCAGGATGCGGAGACTGCCGTTGTTGATGCTCTTGGTGAACTCGTCGCCGGCCTGGTTCGCCAAGATCGGGTTGACCGACCCCTTGTTCTCACCACCCGCGCTGGTGAAGATGTCGGGCTGACGCTCGATCTCCATGATGTCGTCGTGCTTGCTCACCAGCCACAGCGGGTCGTACCCCTCGACGACAGCACGGCCGAGTGGATTGTTCTCGCGCAACCAACGGTAGGCCTCGAACAACTCGTCGTTGTCCCGGTGCCCTTCGGGCAACACGATCCGGCGGGCGACGGCGTCCGGGATCAGCTCTGTGACCTGCTCTGTAGTGCTCATCGAATCCCCTTCGTGATGCTGTGAGATGTGGCGCCGAACGCTGCGGCGCTCACGTCGGCCGATGTGAGTTCAGCCTGTCAGCAGCGGGGGTGAGGGGCATCACACCAGCGAACGAAAGTTGTCTATCTAACGGGGGATGTGGCCCCGGTCACTCTGCTGTCGCTTGCTGGTGGCGGCGCAGTTTTCACCCCATGGGAGGGGGGTAATCGGCCGATGTGGTGATGTGCGCGTCCAGTGACCGGCGACACAATTTCGGTCATGGAGAACGCGGCCGTACCCATCCGGGTGCATCGCCCCGCACCCGCGACGACCGCGCAGATGTTCACCGGTCGACCCGAAGGAGATTGCCATGCCCAACGTCGTGTACCAGCTTCCGGATGGTTCGACGGCGTCCGTCGACGTCCCGTCCGGCCAGACTGTGATGGACGGATCGGTACGCAACAACCTTCCCGGCATCGTCGCCGAATGCGGGGGCAGCTGCTCGTGCGCAACCTGCCACGTGTACGTGGACGAAGGTTCCGCCGCGGTGTTCAGTGAGCCGACACCAGAGGAACAGGACCTTCTCGAGTTTCTCGATGGTGTCCAGCCGTGCTCTCGCCTCGCTTGCCAGCTGGTGCTGACCCCCGACGTGGACACCGTCAAGGTGACCGTGCCGGCTTCGGGCGACTGACGACGCGGCGCGACTCGGCGGGCCCACCGGCTGGGGCCGGGTCACGGGGCGGAGCCGCCGGGTCACCGCGGGGTGGACCGATACTTCGCGATCAGCTCGGCGCGGTTGGTAGCGCCCAATTTTCGGAGAATGCGTTTCACATGCGACTTGACCGTGTCGACGGTGATGACCAGCTCGGCCGCGATCGAGGCGTTCGACGCACCGGTGAGAATCAGCCGGACGACGTCCGCTTCGCGCTCGGTGAGCGGATCGAGCAGGCGCCGATCCACGTCGTTCTCCGCGGGAGGCGGTGCATTGTTGGCCGCGCCGCGTGGGGACAGGGCGTCGAAGTCGGTGTTGCTGCTCCATCGCCGGGCGCTGTCGCGGAGGAGGAGGTTCTGGCGCTCGCGACGCGCTTCGAGGCCGACCCGCTCGAACTGACCGCCGAGCATTTCCGCGAACACGCTCAGGGCGTGGCGCCGTGGAGGATCCAACATCGTGTCGACGTGCACGAAGGCCGCCGCACGCCCGTCGACCACGACCGGAACTGTGGAGAAACCGTTGTTGCCCAGAGTGTTTCGCATCGACTCGGGAACGAGTTCATCGACCGTGACCGTGTTTGCCGCGAGCGCATGCTCTTCGGGAGAGCCCGGCGCGAGGTCGAATCCGAGGGGCAGTGACGGCGTGATATCTGGATCGGTGGTGAAGGAGACCACGGGAATGATCCGATCCTCCTCGAATCGAGACAGCACGACCGTTCGCGCAGAGCAGAGTTCGGCGACGCGCTCACACGCGCGTTGCATGAGTTCGGTGCTCGAGGCGGCATCGCCCAAGGCGTGGCCGGCGACATCGATGCCTGACGCGATTGCCTCGATGTCGTCGGTTCGACTCTCTACGAGCGCCTTCCGGCGATCGAGGAGATCGGCGAGACGCCGGCCGAGTTCGGCCGCGCGCTCGGGGGTGGCGGTGCGCAACTCGGTGAGGATGCCCGAGACGGCGCGATCGAGCTCGGTGTCCCCAGTGTCCGGTTGTGAATCCGCTTCCGGCACGTCAGCCATCGGTCACCGTCTTGGTGTTGGCGTACAGGGCCGCCACCTCGGCGCGCGTGGATACTCCGAGCTTCTTGAAAATCCGCTGGACATGGCTCTTGACGGTGCCGTCGGAAATGCAGAGTCGCCGGGAGATTGCCGCGTTCGTCGCGCCGGTCGCCAGGAGCGTGAGCACTTCGTGCTCGCGGGCGGTCAGCGATTGCGCGCGCGGAATGACCGTGGCCCGCGATCCACCGTCCGGGATCGGTTCCTCGGGGTTCGACGGTTCACGGGTATCGAGCTCGGGCATCGTCACCGGTGCCTGTTCGAGGTGCTGCAGTGCCTTGGTGAGACGTCGGATCTCGGTATCGATGTGCTCGTTGCGCGCGCAGATCTGCCTTCGCAGGTCGGCGCGTTCCTTCGACGAGGCACACACGGCCGCGAGCGCGCCGACGATGTGGACATCGGTGTCGGACAACCCGTCGCTTTGCCGGTCGACGTGGATCATCGCCACTGCACGGGAGTCGACGACGACGGGAACGGCGATGTACCCCGCCGGACGCGACAGGTCGATCAGGGGACGGTACGTGTGCCGGTAGGTGTCGGCCGCATCCACTGCATACGGACGGCGGCGACGGACCAGTTCGGCTTCGCGTGGTGCTTCCCGCAGCGAGATCTCCCGACCGTCGATCGCCTCGAGGAGAGGGCGGAAGTCCCCGGTCAGCTCGGGGTGTACAGCGAGCGCGATGGGTGACCACGTGGAACCGCGGACGACGGAGAACATGGCTTTGGCGTACCCGAGGTTCGTGCACAGTTCCTGCGTCACGGTCTGCGCGATCCGGTCGGATCCGGCATCGATGCTGCGTACGACGCGTTGGAGCTTCTCGAACTGCTCGGTGTGCATGCGCAGGCGGCGCGAGATGTCGTTCTGCCGGTCGGCGTCGAGGCGCATCACGAGTTCGGCGAGCCGGACTGCCTGTTCTGGGGAGTCGGTGCCCTCCCGAAGCTTGCGGAGTGCGCATGCGCGGATCGCTGCCGGATCAAGCTCGCCACTCACCGGGCGAATCAGGCCCGGCTCGTTTCCGAGTAGTTCCTGCAACTCCGCAACCGCCTGGTCGGCAAGCTCGAACGAACTCGTCGAATTGACCACTCATTACTCCTCGTGCCACGGCAGCCACATGGACGGTGACGGCACCGGCCCGCTTCCTTGTGGCCTCACACACAGTGTAGAGCGGCGCCACCTGGGCTTTTGCTGTCGTCTTGCGGCCGACTCCAATGTATATGGTCAGTCCAATTTCGTCACCCACTTTCGGGAATCGCTTCATCGGCTCTTGCTCGCCTCCCTCTGTGGCGCTAGGGTCGAATGGTAAGACCAAAATTGAAAGGATCGCCGGTATGGCCCCCTCTGTGCGTTACGACGTCGACGAGCACGTCGCGGTCCTCACTCTCGACCGTCCGGAAACTCGCAACGCCCTATCCGACGACCTCTTGGACGAGCTTCTGGCCGCGCTCGAGCGCGCGCGGGACGACGGCGACGTTCGGGTTGTCGTGCTGACCTCGTCGCACGAGAAGATCTTCTCGGCGGGCGGGGACCTGAAGGCGTTTGCGAGCGACACCCCGACGATCATCAAATATGCCGGCCTGGACCGCTTCCCGCGGTTGTACCGGCTCATCGGCGGTCTCGGGAAGCCGGTGATCTGCGCGGCCGGTGGCGACGTGCTCGCGGGCGCGTTCGGGCTCGCGCTTGCCTGCGACTTCGTGCTGGCCAAGGAGTCGGCCCACTTCGGGTGCCCGGAGATCAATGTCGGCGTGTTCCCGTTCATGATCTCCGCGCTCATCTACCGGAACGTCGGCCGGCTCAAGGCGAATGAGTTGATGATGTACGGAGAGAAACTCACTGCCGCGGAAGCGCACGAACTGGGGCTGGTGAATCGCGTGTTCCCGGACGGTGACTTCGATGCGGAGGTGCGGGCGTGGGCACGCCGACTGGCAAAGAAGTCACCGCTGCTGATGCGTCTGGGTAAGGATGCCATCGACAGCACCCGTGACATGTCGCTGCCGGACGCGCTTGCGACGCTGCAATCTCAACTGGCTCTTGCGTTCACCACGGAGGATCTCGTCGAGGGTGTCACGGCCTTTCGGGAGAAGCGGTCGCCTGTGTGGAAGATGCGATGAAGATTTCTGCCGGTTGGCCCGGGGTGGCGGAATCCGGGGAGTTGGTGTGTCGCCGACAGCGAAATCATCTGGGCCCCTTGGTTTACCGCTCGTCCGGCGGGTGTAGTGAGTGTTCGAAGATGTCGTCGAAAGTGGTTGCTACTTCGGTCTAACCATTCTAATCTTTATGTAAACGTGTGGCAGAGCAAGAAGGACGGAATCCTCCATGACGCGCGAACGGAATCTCGGCCGATACACCCCCCAGCAGGTAGAGGAGTTCTATGCCAGTGGCCAATGGGCCGACGAGAACTTCACCGACCTTCTGCGGGCGCGCGCCGAGAGCAGTCCCGACAAGATCTTCGTCACCGACGGCACGCAGGAGCTGACGTTCGCGCAGCTCTACGACCGGTCGCAGCGGCTGGCGCTCGGCCTGCACCGAAAAGGGCTCCGTGCCGGCGACCGGGTCGCCGTTCAGCTGCCGAACTGGGCGGAATTCGTCGTCGTCGCAGCTGCCCTCGCTCGGATCGGTGTGGTGACGGTGCCGATCATGCCGATCTATCGGACGGACGAGGTGTCACACGTTGTCGCCGACGCCTCGATCCGGATGGCGATCGCGCCGGCACAGTTCAAGGGCTTCGACTATCTGTCGATGTTCGACGATATCCGGCGGTCGTCGCAGACGCTCGAGACGATCATCGCAGTGCGTGCTTCGGACGACAGCCGTAAGACGTTGGCCGGGAGGGGCATCGAGATTCTCGAGAATCTGGTCGTGGACGCGGACCCGGATGTCATCGACACCGAACTCGACTTCCGCGCCCACCCCGACGACCCGTTCGTCATCGTGTACACGTCCGGAACCACGTCGCGTCCCAAGGGTTGCCTGCACACCTTCAATACCTACGCTTCGGGCGCACGTGCACTGAAGACGGCCTTCGGGCACACCGAAGCGGATGTCCAATTCGGACCGTCCCCGATCACCCATACCACCGGACTCGTCACCAGTGTGCTCGTCCCCCTGCTCAGCGGCGCGGCGACCCACATCATGGCGGAGTGGGACCCGAAACGCGGGCTGGCCGAGATCGAGAAGTTCGGATGTACGGCCGCGGTCACGGCCACCACGTTCCTGCAGACGTTGTTGGCTGCGGCCGAACAGGAACCGGACGCCGATCTCTCCTCTCTCCGGGTCTGGGTGTGCGCCGGCTCCCCGATCCCGGCGGCCGTGGTGGAGAAGGCGAAGTCCGACCTGCCCGCCACCACCGTCCTGTCGCTGTACGGGAGAAGTGAGAATCTCACCACGACGACCTGCACCATCGAGGACGACCCGAGCCGGGCGATCACCTCCGACGGCGCCGCGCTGCCGGGGGCAGAGGTCAAGGTTGTCGGCGAGGACGGCCTCGAGGTGGCGCGGGGGAGCGAGGGCGACATCGCCTATCGCGGGCCCTCGCACATGATCGAGTACCTGAACCGGCCCGACGATACAGCGGAACTCTTTACCCCCGAAGGATTTTCGAGATCCGGAGATCTCGGAGTCATGGATGCCGACGGGTTCGTCCGGGTCACCGGCCGGACCAAGGACATCGTGATCCGCGGCGGCATGAACATCAGTGTGCGCGAGGTTGAGGACAAGCTGGCCGAGCACCCCGACATCCTCGCTCTAGCCGTGGTGGGAATGCCGGACGAGCGGCTCGGGGAGAAGGTGTGCTGCTACGTGGTGCCCAAGGAGGAGCAGAACCCTCCCACGCTGGACCATCTCCGCAACTACTTGCTCGATCGGGGAGTTGCGATTCAGAAGACCCCTGAACGCGTCGAGGTGGTCGCCGAGTTGCCCATGACCGCCACCGGGAAGATCCAGAAACACATCCTCCGCAAGCGTATCGCGGCAGAGTTGGCTGCCGGTTCCCTGGAACAGAGCACGCGCTGACCACGAATGAGCGGCCCCTCGTCCATGTGTCGAGGGGTCGCTCGGTTGTGCAGATGCGAAGAATGTCGTCGGAATCTGAAGTGTGAGTGGCGGTCCCCGAATACGGGACCTCGGAACCCGATCGGCGGGCTGTCAGGCCCCGGTGACGACGACCGTTGCCGAACCGGTGACAACCGGTCCCTTTGCTCCGGAGACGACGAGATCGAGATCGGCCCGTGTCTCCCCGTCGGTGTCGGTGATCGCCGTGATCGTCCCACCGACGGTCAGGGTGTCGCCCAGGAACACCGGGGCGACGAAGCGGACGCCGAAGGAACGGACGTGCTCGACGCCGAATGTGTCGGAGAGCCAACCGGCCAGGATCCCGGCCTGCATCTGACCCATCGCGATGACGCCCGGGAACCCGGATGTTGCAACGAACTCTGGATCGTGGTGCAGAGGATTGAAATCGCCTCCGGCACCGGCGAATCGCACGATGTCCGTCTGGGTGATCGGGCCGATCACGCGCGTGTCGGCGACTGTGCCGATGTGGGCCTTCACGGGTGCTCTCATCGTTGTTCTCCTCGCTCGATCAGCACTTCCTCCAGTCGCACCACCGGATCGCCGTCGGTGTCGACGTATTCGGTCTCCAGCGTCACGATGCGCATCGATCCGCCGCGCTTGCCTTCGCGCTGCACGTCGTCGACGATGCGCCGCGTGCCGACGACGTGGTCGCCGGCAATCAGGGGTCGCAGATATGTCCACTTGACCGAGCCCACAACCACTCGTTCGAGTGCCAGGCCGAGTGTGTCGACGAACTTGCGCTGGTCGCGCTGATGGCCGGCGACGACCGTGTGGGTGAGGGTCGCGGGCACATCGGCGAATCCGGCTGCCTGGGCGGCATCCCGGTCCGTGTGGGCGGGATCGGTGGTGAACGTCGCGCGGACGAACTCGCGGATCTTGCCGCGTTCGATGTCGTAGTCGACTCGGTCCAGCTCTCCGACGCTGAGCGGTTCTGTCATCGGGCCTCCTTTTTGGACTGACCTATAGTATCATTCGGCCTAAATATGTGAGGAGGGGTTCCATGGAACTCGCTGATTCCCCGGACGAAGCCCGGTTCCGCGCAGAAGTCCGAGAATGGGCCGAGGCTGCTGTCGCAACGCTGCCCTGGCCCGAGCCGGTCGATCTGGTCGACAAGGTCCCGTTCTGGCAGCAATGGCAACGGTTGCTCTTCGACGCCGGCTACGGAGGCATGTCCTGGCCGAAGGAATACGGAGGGCAGGCCGCCGACCCGATCCGCAAAGCCATCTTCACCGAGGAGATGGATCGTGTGGGGGCGCCGGAGCGACTCAACACGATCGGTGAGGACTTCGCCGGTCCCACCATCATCGACTTCGGCACACCGGCTCAGAAGGAGCGGTTCCTCCGCCCGATCCTCACCGGAGAAGAAATCTGGTGCCAGTTGTTCTCCGAACCGGAAGCCGGGTCCGACCTCGCGTCACTGCGCACCAAGGCCACGAAGGTCGACGGCGGATGGAAGATCAACGGACAGAAGATCTGGACCAGCCGAGCGCACATCGCAGCGCATGCCATCCTGCTCGCGCGCACGGGCGGGGGACCACGCCACAAAGGCATCACCTTCTTCCTGGTTCCCATGGACAGCGAGGGAATCACGGTTCGCCCGCTCGCCCACATGCTCGGTGAGGCCGAATTCAATGAGGTCTTCCTCGACGACGTGTTCATCCCCGACGATCTCGTCGTCGGCGATGTCGACGGCGGGTGGAAGGTGGCCATGGGCACGCTCGCCTACGAGCGAGTGGCGATCGCCACGGGTCGGGTCAACACCAAACGGGCCGTCGACGATATCGTCGGCGACATCGCCGGGATGACCGACGAGTCGGGGCGCCCGCTCGGTGCCGATCCGGTGATCCGGCAGAAGGTCGCGGACCTCTACGGCCGTGCGCTCGTGCACTATCTCATCGGCCAGCGTGTGATCACGTTGGCGGCGAACGACGGACCACCGGGCCCGGTGACGTCGATCGGCAAGCTGTACTTCTGCCCGCTCGTCGAAGAATTGGCGGACTTCCGGCTGTCCCTCGAGCCCGCCGGCGGCCAGTTCGCGCTCGACGACGAGCAGCAGCGTACGTCACGTTGGCTCCGGCTGGCGTATCAGGCGCGCGGCACTGCCATCGCGGGTGGTTCCACCTTCATCCAGCGCAACATCGTCGCCGAGCGCATGCTCGAGATGCCGAGGAGCTGACAATGTCCGACTACACGTGGATCCCCACTGCCGACTATGTCGACAACGCCAACGTAACGCGGCTCGCTCGCGCGCACGGTCTCGGCGGTCTCGACGAGTTGCGTACCCGGTCCGTCGCCGACGTGCGGTGGTACTGGGATGCGGTGGTCCGTGATCTCGGGCTGCCGTTCCAGGTGCCGTACCGCGAGGTGCTCGATACCTCCCGCGGCATCGAGCATCCCGACTGGTTCGTCGGCGGACGGACGAACGTCGTCGATGCGTGCCTGCAGCGCTGGGTCGCCGATCCGGGGGCGGCCGATCGGCTCGCCGTCGTGCACGAGGCGGAGGACGGAACTGTCCGCACGTCGACGTATCGCGAGTTGGACGCGGAGGTGGAGCGTGCGGCCGCCGGACTGCGAGAGTTGGGGGTGGGCCGGGGCGATGCTGTCGCCTTGTTTCTGCCGATGATTCCCGAGGCGGTCGTGTCGGTGTACGCAGTCGCCCGGCTCGGTGCGGTTCTCGTGCCGCTCTTCTCGGGGTTTGCTCCCAGCGCGATCGCGTCCCGCATTCAGGACGCCGATGCGAAAGTGGTGGTCGTCGCGGACGGCACCGTACGCCGAGGCAAGTCGATCGCGATGAAGCCGGCCCTCGACGAGGCTCTGAAGACCTGCCCCACGGTGCAGTCGGTGGTCGTGGTCGACAACCTCGGTACCGGAACGGGATCGGGTGAACACGAGATTTCGTGGGCCGGGTTGCTCGCGAGCGGTGGCACAGTCCCGATCGAGGGGATGGACGCCTCCGAGCCGTTCGCGCTGGCCTACACGTCCGGTACGACGGGCAAGCCCAAGGGTGCGGTCCATACCCACGCCGGGTTCCTGGTGAAGACGGCGAGCGAGGTGGCGTACTCGTTCGATCTGAAACCGGGCGGGGTGTTCTGCTGGATCACCGATATGGGCTGGATCATGGGTCCGTTGTCGATCGTGGGCACGCATGCCAACGGTGGGACGCTGCTGCTGTACGAGGGCTCGCCGGACGTTCCGGACCGGGACCGGTTGTGGCAGTTGACCGAACGGCATCGGGTGACGATGCTGGGAGTTTCTCCGACCCTCATCCGGACGCTGCGTGGGCAGGCCGGTGATGCTGCCGCGCGGTACGACTTGTCCTCGGTGCACACGATCGGCTCGACCGGGGAGCCGTGGGATCCGGACTCGTACGAGTGGCTCGCGCGTGAGGTGTTCGGCGGCCGTGTCCCGATCATCAATTTCTCCGGCGGTACCGAGGTGGGCGGATCGTTCCTCGCACCGTATCCGGTGCAACCGATCCGGAGTTGCTCGCTGGGTGGTCCGTCGCTGGGTATGGATGTGGACGTCGTCGACGACGCGGGACGGTCGCTGCGCGGGGAACAGGGTGAGTTGGTGTGCCGGCAGCCGTGGCCGTCGATGACCCGGGGGGTGTGGAAGGACGAGGAGCGGTACCTCGACGCGTACTGGTCGACGTTCCCCGGTATGTGGCGGCACGGAGACTATGCGCTGGTCGACAGCGACGGACAGTGGTACATCCGGGGCCGGTCCGACGACGTCATGAACGTGGCCGGCAAGCGCCTGGCCCCCGCGGAGGTCGAGGCGGTTCTGACCGCGCACCCGGCAGTGTCGGAGGCCGCTGCGGTCGGTGTTCCGGACCCGAAGAAGGGGGAAACGGTCTGGGCGTTCTGGGTGCCCCGCGCGGATGCGGACGGGGTGGACATCTCGGGGGAGCTGGTGTCCCGTGTGGCCGCAGAGTTGGGTAAGCCGTTTGCTCCCAGCGCGGTTCATCGAGTGTCGCGTCTGCCGAAGACGCGGTCGGCGAAGATTTTGCGCCGCGCGGTGCGGGCGGCAGCGTTGGGTACTGATCCCGGTGACCTGTCCGGTGCCGAGAACCCTGAGGCGGTGGAGGAGATCCGTGCCGTGGTGACCGGTGTCGAGCCGGGTGCCGGACGGGGGTAGGTAATGCGATGGCCGCCCGTACCGAATCGGTATGGGCGGCCATCGTGTCTGTTCGGCGAGGGGCTTCCGCGAGCCCGGATATGCGCGTCGCTCAGGGCTCCTGGTCCAGTGGAATGTCGGTGCGCTCTTCGAACTCCCGGATGGATTCGGCGTAGGAGTGGACGTGTCGGCCCATCCGCCGGTGTGCTGCGTCGGCGTCCTTGTCGCGGATGGCCTTCGTGACCGACCGGTGTGCCCGGACGGTGATATCGCGGACCTTCTGGTCGATGAAGCCTTCGTTCTCGGTGGCCGCGTAGATGGCGCGGGAGAGCGAGATCATCAGTCCCGACATCAGCTCATTGTGGCTCGCGCTGGCGACGGCGATGTGCCAGTCGACGTTGGCCTGGAGGAATGCGTCGAGTTTGTCGCCGGCGGCCGCGATGGCATCGTTGGCGGCGTCGAGTCGGGCGAGATCTTCGTCGGTCCGATGGCGGGCGGCCAGTTGTGCGCAGAACGGTTCGATCGCCTCGCGTGTTTCGAGCAGTGCGCTCAGGCGGATCTGGCGTCCTCGGATGAGCAGGGCCACGGTGTCGGCCATCGACTGTTCGCCGGGTCGCTGGACGAAGGCGCCGCCGGCGCGTCCCGCTTTGATTCGTACCAGGCCCTGTACCTCGAGGATGCGCAGGGCCTCGCGGACCGTGGTTCGGCTCATCTTCGTCTGGACGACGAGTTCGCGTTCCGGGGGGAGGGGGGTGCCTTCGGCGTATTCCCCGCTGAGGATGCGTTCGCGCAGCTCGTTGGCGAGGACGTCCGAGGCTTTGGGGACCTCCATCGGAGTCAGTTGGATGGAGGAACGCCCGTTGCGGGGCGTGCTCGGTGCGCCTGGTGTCATGTCTCCCCCACCTTCTCTGGTCTAACGGTCAGACCTAATATACCATCGGATTCTTACTGCATTCATCTTGCAGGCTATTCCCCGACTCATCGAGAGGACCAGTTCCATGCGTTGGGAGCTGTCAGAAGAGCAAGAAATGTTCACCGAAACCCTCGGCGGCTGGCTCGAGCGGTTCGCGGCACCCGCGAACGTCCGGAAGTGGGGTGAATCGGGCGACCCCGCCGAGTTCGAGCGCAGGTTCGTGGACGAGGGATGGTTTTCGGCCGGCCTGCCGGAAGAGGTGGGCGGCCAGGGCGGCGGTCTGCTCGAACTCGCGCTGACCGCCGAGGCGCTGGGACGGCATGCCGCACCGGCCAGCGCGTGGACCGCGTCGGTGCTCGCGGCCCCTCTGTTACCGCCCGATGTCGCCGAGGCGGTACTCGCCGGTGGCGAATTCGCAGCTCTGGCAGTCGATTCCAGTCTCCCCCTCGGGCTGCGCGACGCCGTGCGCGTCGACGAGCGAGGGGCGCTGACCGGACGCGTGCCTGCCGTGCTCGGCGCCGAACGCGCCACCCGGCTCGTCGTCCCCGCCGAGGGCGGCGAGGGTGTGGCCCTCTACCTCGTCCGGGTCGGCGACCCGGGCCTCACGGTCACACCGCGGCGCTTCCTCGATCCGTCCCGGGGTGCGGCGGACGTGCGGCTCGAGAACGTCGTCGCGCAACGCCTCGACATCGACGCGCCAGCCGCGCTGGCGGATGCGGGATTGCGCGCGGCCGTGCTCGCCTCCGCGGACGCGCTCGGCGCGACGGAGCGGATGCTGCAATTGGCCGTGGACTACAGCCGAACGCGCCACCAGTTCGGTGTGCCGATCGGTTCCTTCCAGGCAGTGAAGCACGCTGCCGCAACGATTCTCGTATCGGTGGAGGCGGCTCGGTCCATCGCCTACTATGCCGCGGCGTCCGTGGATCTGGGTCTCGAGGAGTGTGCAACGCATGCGGCGATCGCGAAGGCGCAGGTGACCCGCAGTGCCGTCCAGGCCGCCGACAGCGCACTCGTGATGCACGGTGCCATCGGCTACACGTGGGAGCACGACCTGCAGCTGTTCTACAAGCGCGCCAAGCTCGACGAGAAGCTGTTCGGCAGCCCGGAGGTGTGGAACGAGCGTATTGCCCGGGAGTTGCCTCTTCTGCCGGCGGCTGGATGACCACCGTTGACTAAATGGTCTGTCCTTTAGTAACTTAAGTCCAAACGTTAGCGACGACGACGGGATTGTGTTGTGGACTTCGATCTGACCGAGGATCAGGCAACGATCCGAGATGCGGTACGAGAACTCGCCGGCAAGTTCGACGAGCAGTATTGGGTGGAAAAGGATGCCGCGCACGAATTCCCCACCGAGTTCTACGACGCTTTCGCCAAGGGCGGCTGGCTGGGCATCACCACCCCCGAGGAGTACGGCGGACACGGGCTGGGCATCACCGAGGCCTCGATCCTGCTGCAGGAGGTCGCCGCCTCGGGCGCCGGGATGAACGGCGCGAGCTCGATGCACCTGTCGATCTTCGGCATGCACCCGGTGATCGTGCACGGCTCCGAAGAACTCAAGCAGCGCACCCTGCCGCGCATCGTCAACGGCGACCTGCATGTGTGCTTCGGGGTCACCGAGCCCGGCGCGGGCCTGGACACCACCAAGATCACCACGTTCGCGCGGCGTGATGGCGACAAGTACATCGTCAACGGCCGCAAGGTGTGGATCTCGAAGGCAATGGAGTCGGAGAAGATCCTCCTGCTCACCCGCACCACCAAGTTCGAGGACGTGCAGAAGAAGACCGACGGCCTCACGCTCTTCCTCACCGACCTGGACCGCTCGAAGGTCGAGATCCGGCCCATCAAGAAGATGGGCCGCAACGCCGTCACCTCCAACGAGCTGTTCATCGACGGACTCGAGATCCCTGTCGAGGATCGGGTCGGCGAAGAGGGCAAAGGCTTCAAGTACATCCTCGACGGACTCAACCCGGAACGGATGCTCGTCGCCTCCGAGGCGCTCGGCATCGGCCGCGCGGCCCTGCGCCGCGCCACCCAATACGCCACCGACCGTGAGGTATTCGGCCGACCGATCGGCATGAACCAGGGCATCCAGTTCCCCCTCGCGGACTCCCTCGCTCACCTAGACGCCGCCGAACTCGTCCTGCGCAAGGCGACCTGGCTCTACGACAACGGCCGCCCCTGTGCCCGCGAGGCCAACATGGCCAAGTATCTGTGCGCCGACGCCGGATTCCAGGCCGCCGACCGCGCACTGCAGACCCACGGCGGCATGGGCTACTCGGAGGAATACCACGTCGCGCGCTACTTCCGTGAGGCGCGCCTGACCCGCATTGCACCGCTGAGCCAGGAAATGGTTCTCAACTACCTCGGCGAGCACGTGCTCGGCCTTCCCAGGAGCTACTGATGTTCGAACTCACCGGAAGATCCGCCCTCGTGACCGGCGCGGGCAGCGGCATCGGTGCCTCCGTGGCGCACGCGTACGCCGCCGCCGGCGCTGCGGTCCTCGTCACCGATGTCAACGAGGACGCAGCCGCCGCCGTGGCCGCGGAGATCACCGCCGCCGGCGGTACCGCCAAGGCCGCCGTACTCGACGTCCGCGACGCCGCCCAGGCCGCCGCGGCGGCAGAACAGGCCGCCGCACTCGGTGGCGGCACCGTCCACATCCTCGTCAACAACGCCGGGGCCATCGCACCCGCAATGTTCCCGAATCTCGAGGAAGACGACTTCCGCCGCATCGTCGACATCCACCTCGTCGGCAGCTACGTGTGCAGCAAGGCCGTCCTGCCCTACCTGCCGGAGGACGGCACCGGGCGCATCATCAACGTCACCTCCGCCGCCGGCCTGCAAGGCACCATCGGCCAGGCCAACTACGGGGCAGCCAAGGCGGGCATCATCGGTCTGACCAAGTCACTGGCCCGCGAGCTCGCCCGCAAGCAGGTCACCGTCAATGCCATTGCGCCCCTTGCAGCCACGCCGATGACCGAGAACATCCGCAGCAACGACAAGCTCGCGGCCAAGACCCTCGAGCGTGTCGCTCTGAGGCGCTGGGCCGAGCCGAACGAGATCTCGGCCAGCTTCGTATTCTTCGCCTCCGACGGCGCCTCGTACATCACGGGCCAGGTGCTGCCCGTCGACGGTGGAACGGTGATCTGATGACCGAAACGACCAACCCCTTCCGGCGCTCCGCGCGCGAGGTGATCATCGCCGAAGCGGCTCGCACCCCGATGGGCCGATCCCACCCCGAACGCGGGTGGTTCCGGGATACACATCCGAACGAGATGCTCGGCGCGGTCTACACGGATCTGATCCGCCGCAGCGGCCTGGCGCCGGCAGCGGTGGAGGACCTCGTCGTCGGTTGCACCGCACCCTTCGGTGAACAGTCCCGCAACATCGGGCGCAACGCATGGCTGCAGGCCGGGTACCCACCCGAGGTACCGGCCGTCGTCCTCGACCGCCGCTGCGGCTCCGCACAGACCGCGGTCGAGATGGGTGCCGCCCTCGTCGGCTCCGGCACGCACGACCTGGTCATCGCTGGCGGTGTCGAGCACATGGGCCACGTGCCGATCAACTCCCCAGCCAAAATCTCCGAACTCTACGGCGACCCGTGGCCGGCCGAGCTGCGCGAGAAGTACGACTTCGTGCACCAGGGCGAGAGCGCCGAGCTCATTGCCGACCGGTGGAGCATCACCCGGCAGGAGATGGACGAATTCGCCGTCCGATCCCACCGCCTGGCTACCGAGGCCATCGAGGCCGGGCGGTTCGACGAAGAGATGATCCCCCTCGAACTCGACGGCGAAGTCCGCAGGACCGACCAGACCGTCCGGCCCGGCACGAGCCTGGACACCCTGGCCGGCCTGAAGACCGCGTTTCGGGAGAACGGCCGGATCACCGCCGGCAGTTCCTCGCCGATCTCGGACGGCGCAGCCGGTGTCCTGCTCGCCTCCCGGGACGCGGTCGAGACCCACGGTCTGCGCGCCCGCGCCCGGATCCTCGACCAGACCACGGTCGGAGTCGACCCGATCATCATGCTCACCGGCCCGATACCGGCGACCCGGAAGTTGCTCGACCGCAACGGGATGACGATCGACGACATCGATCTGTTCGAGATCAACGAAGCGTTCAGTTCCGTTGTCCTGGCCTGGGAACGCGAACTCAAGCCCGACATGGACCGGGTCAACGTCAACGGTGGTGCGATCGCGCTCGGACACCCGGTCGGTGCCACCGGCGCCCGGCTCATCGCGACGGTCGTCGCCGAACTCGAACGCCGCGACGCCGAAATCGGGCTGGTCACCATGTGCTGTGGTGGCGGACTCGGGACCGCCACACTGATCCAGCGGATCGACTGATGATCGACCTCACGCCCCATGTCCGGGCCGGCGACGGAATCTGGTGGAGCCAAACGAGTGCGGAACCCACCCCGCTCGTCCACGCTCTGCTCGACCAGCTCCCGTCGATCGGCGCGGTCCGGGCGTTCGTGGGCCTGACCTGGGACCGCCGACTCGCCGATCGGACCCCGGACGAGTTGTCCGTCGTCTCCTACGGCGGGCTCGGGGAACTCCGCCGGCTCAGCCGACGGGACCGGCTCGAGGTCGTGCCCTGTCACTTCGGGGCACTGCCCCGACTGTTCGCCGAGCACCGCCTGCCATGCGACGTCGGGTTCGTGCAGGTCGCCCCTCCCGACGCCGACGGCAACTGCTCGCTCGGCGTCGGCGTCGACTACATCGCCGACGCACTCGAGCACACCCCCATCCTGATCGCCGAGATCAATCAGCGCATGCCCAGGACCCAGGGTGCACCCGCGATCCCCCTGTCGCGGTTCGCGGCGGTCGTCGAAACCGACCGGCCGCTGCTCGAAGCGCCCGACCGTGAGCCCGAGGCCGTCGAGACGGCGATCGCCCGGCACGTCGCAGGCCTCGTCGAGGACGGCGACACCATCCAGATCGGTGTGGGCACATTGCCTTCGGCGGTGCTGGCGGCCCTGGAAGGACATCGGGACCTCGGCCTGCACTCCGGCATGATCTCCGATGCGGTGCTGCGGTTGATCGACAAGGGCGTGCTCACCGGGGCGCGCAAACAGATCGACATCGGCCGCCATATCACCGGGGCGGCGCTCGGCACGGCCACCTTGTACGAACGCCTGCCATACCTGCCGGTGGATTTCCGTCCCGTCAGCTATACCCATGCGCCGCAGGTGCTCTCGCAGTTGACCTCGCTCGTGTCGATAAACTCCGCGATCGAGGTCGACCTCACCGGGCAGGTGGGAGCGGAGCGGGCCGGAGCCGCTTACGTCGGCGCGGTCGGCGGACAGGTGGACTTCTCCCGGGCTGCGTCTCTGACCGGGGGGCGCTCGGTCATCGCACTTCGGTCCACCGCGCGCGGCCGTTCGTCGATCAAGCCGGCCCTCGAGTTCGGGTCCGTCACCACGGCGCGTGCCGACGTGGACTACGTCGTCACCGAGCACGGCGTGGCCGAACTGCGGGGATGTTCCCTTGCGGAACGGGCCCGGCGAATGATCGCGGTCGCAGCCCCGGAGCATCGCGAGCAACTGGACATCGCATTGACCGAGCACGACTTGCTTCGCAGTGGAGCGAGCGGAAACGAGGAGTGAACGCCATGACGCGTCCCCAACGGGTACAGATCCGAGAAGTCGGTCCGCGCGACGGCTTCCAGAACGAGCCGGAGACCATCCCGACCGACGACAAGGTGCGGCTGATCAACGCCCTCGGTCGCGCCGGCCTGAAGCGGATCGAGGTCGCCAGTTTCGTGCGGCCCGACGTCATCCCGCAGCTGTCGGACGGGGTGGAGGTGCTCCGCCGCATCGACGTGCCCGACGATGTGAAGCTGATGGTCCTCGTGCCGAACACTAAGGGACTGGACAACGCGCTGAAGGTGCGCGACACCTTCCACGAGGTCGCGATCTTCGTCAGCGCGTCCGAAACCCACAACAAGAAGAACGTCAACCGTACCGTCGACGAAACCATGGCGGACAACGACATCATGGCTCGCCGGATCGTCGCCGAGGGGCTGCACTGCGCCGCGGTCATTGCGACGTCGTTCGGATGCCCCTTCGAGGGCAAGGTGGAGCTGAAGCGGGTGCTGGACCTGGCGGAGCGATTCGCCGAAGCCGGTGCCACGGAGGTCGGTTTCGGCGACACCACCGGCATGTGCAATCCGGCCTATGCTTCGGAGTTCTTCGCCGCGGCCAGCGAACGCCTGCCCGGGGTCGAGGTCACCGCGCACTTCCACAACACCCGCGGCCAGGGTCTCGCGAACGCATTCGCCGCGCTCGAGGCGGGATGCGCGAGTTTCGAGTCGAGCTTCGGGGAACTGGGCGGTTGCCCCGTTCCGGTGGGTTCGACCGGCAACATCGCCACCGAGGACCTGGTGAGTATGTTCCACGAGATGGATGTCGAGACAGGGCTCGATCTGCGACGCATCATCGAGGCAGCTCGCGAAGCCCAACTCGTTCTGGGCCGCAAGCTCACGAGCCATTCGATCGTCGCCGGCCCCATCGAATGGGCCGCGACCACGAACTGAAGCTTCGGTCATATCCGAAACCATCACGTACACAACAAAGACGGAGAAGAACATGAGCAATCGAGTGGCATTCGTGACCGGCGGTGCACAGGGTATCGGCAAGGGAATCTCCGATGCGCTGGGCGCAGCCGGCTTCCGCGTCGCGGTCGCCGACCTCAACCTCGAGGCCGCCGAGGAGACCGCGGCCGCCATTCGCGACGCCGGTGGCCAGGCGATCGCCGTCCCGGTCGACGTGACGGACACCGAGTCCGTGCAGGCGGCGGTCAAGCAGGTCGCCGAGCAGTTCGGTCCGGTCGAGATCGTCGTCAACAATGCCGGGTGGGACGATTTCATGCCGTTCCTGAAGACGGACGAGGCGTTCTGGGACCGGATCCTCGAGATCAACTTCAAGGGTCAGCTGCGGGTCATCCAGGCGACCCTGCCGGGCATGGTCGAGCGGGGCTGGGGGCGCGTCATCAATATCGGTTCGGACGCCGGACGCGTCGGATCCTCGCTCGAAGCGGTGTACTCGGGTGCCAAGGGTGGCATCATCGCGTTCACCAAGACCCTCGCTCGTGAGGTCGCCACGAAGGGCGTCACCGCCAATACGGTGTGCCCCGGCCCGACGGATACCCCGGCGCTGCGCAAGTTCGCCGACAATTCCGGCCAGGAAGCCGACAAGGTGATCGCCGGCATGACCCGCGCGGTGCCGATGAAGCGGCTCGGCAAGGCCACCGACATCGGCGCTGCCGTGGCGTTCTTCGCCTCCGACGAGGCGGAATTCGTCACCGGCCAGACCTTGTCCGTCAGTGGTGGCCTGACGATGGCCTGATCGTCATCGGTCGATTCCCACCCCGACAGCGCGGTCCGGAAACCTCTCCGGCCGCGCTGTCGTGCGTTGCGGTCTGTTAACGATCGTTCTCGGAAGAGCCTATGATCGAGACATGACGAACAATTGCGATACAACGGATTTCGTGAAGTGGACGCCGATCGGAGAGTACGAGGATATTCGGTACGAACACAGCGGCGACGGGATCGCCAAGATCACGATCTGCCGTCCCGAGGTGCGCAACGCGTTCCGCCCCCAGACGTTGATGGAGATCTCCGACGCGTTGGTCGATGCTCGTGAGGATTCCTCGATCGGTGCCATCGTGCTGACCGGAGAGGGGCCCGATGCGTTCTGCTCGGGAGGTGACCAGCGGGTGCGCGGCGACACCGGCTACCTCACCGAGCCCGGCAAGGCGGGCAGTGTCGGTCGGTTCCATGTCACCGACCTGCAGATCCAGATCCGCCGACTGCCGAAGCCGGTGGTGGCCATGGTCGCCGGCTATGCCATCGGTGGCGGGCACATCCTGCATCTGGTGTGCGATCTGACGATTGCCGCGGACAATGCCCGCTTCGGTCAGGTCGGTCCCAAGGTCGGGTCGTTCGACGGCGGGTACGGTGCGGGTCTGCTCGCGGAGTTGGTCGGGGTGAAGAAGGCCAAGGAGATCTGGTTCCTGTGCCGGCAGTACGACGCTCGGCAGGCTCTGGAGATGGGGTTGGTCAACACGGTGGTGCCGTTGGCCGACCTCGAGCGCGAAACCGTCCAGTGGTGCCGCGAGATGCTCGAGCTTTCCCCCTTCGCGCTGCGCCTGATGAAGGCGAGTTTCAATGCGGCGGAGGACGGGATGGCCGGGATTCAGCAGCTCGCGCACGATGCGAATCTGCTGTTCTACTCGACGGACGAGGCCAAGGAGGGGCGGGAGGCGTACAAGGCGAAGCGCCGGCCGGAGTTCGAAAAGTTCCCACGCCGACCATGACCTTCCATTTCGGTCCAATAATTAGTATTGTTGCATCATTGTTGGACCGAACAGGATGGTGTGCATGTCGGAAACCGCTACGCCCGCAGTGACATGGAGTGACGTCGACGCCGGCGTCATGACGATCACGCTCCAGCGCAGGCCCGCGAACGCCCTCGGCCTGCCGATCATCGATGGCCTGAACGCGGCACTGGACGCCGCCGATGCCGACGGTTCGGTGAAAGTTATTGTCGTCCGGTCGGATATCCCCGGTTTCTTCGCCGCAGGGGCGGACATCAAGCACATGTCGGCCGTGGACGCGGAATCGTTCACCGCCTACGGTGATCGACTCCGCGGGGCGCTCGACCGGCTCGCGTCCGCCGACCGGATCACGATCGCCGCGGTGGACGGTCTCGCGCTCGGGGGCGGTCTCGAACTCGCGATGGCCTGCACCCTGCGGGTCGGGGGTGCGGATGCGAAGTTCGGGCTTCCCGAGGTCAAGCTGGGCCTCATCCCGGGAGCCGGTGGCACCCAACGTCTTCCGCGGCTCGTGGGACGTGGCCGGGCACTCGACATCATGCTGACCGCTCGGCAGGTTCCCGCGGACGAGGCCCATGCGATCGGATTGATCGATCGGCTCGTCGAGGCCGGCGGCGCGACGGATGCGGCGCTCGCCCTCGCGGCCGAGCTCTGCACGATGTCGTTGCCCGCGCAGCGTGCCGTCATCCGCACCGTCGACGCCGCCTTCGACACTCCACTCGAGGAGGGTTTCCGCTTCGAGGTTGCTCAGGAGCAGGAACTCTTCGAGAGCGGGGAGGCGAAGGAGGGCATCACCGCGTTCCTCGAGAAGCGCACCCCGCGCTTCGCCTGAGCGCCGTGTCGTCCGGGCCCGCCGGGCGCGGTTCGATCGCGCTCGCCCTGTCTCTGGTCTACCTGATCTGGGGATCGGTCTATCTCGCGATCCGTCTCGTGATCGAAGAGGCGCCGCCGCTCGGCTCGATGGGTGCGCGTTTCCTGCTTGCGGCCCTGCTGATGGCCGTGTTCCTCGCCGTGCGTGGCGGGTGGAAGCGGCTGCTCGTCACCCGGCGTGAGGCCTGCGGGGCCGCGTTCCTCGGAGTCCTGTTGCTCGCGTGTGGAAACGGGTTGACGTCGGTCGGCCAGTTGCACGGTGTGCCCTCCGGCGTGACCGCGCTTCTCGTCGCGATGGTGCCCGTGTGGATCTGCATCTACCGGGCCCTGTCCGGAGAACGCCCGCGCCCGCTCGAGCTGGCCGGAGTCGGGGTGGGGCTGGTCGGCCTGGCCGTATTGCTCCTGTCGGCCGGCAGCACGGGTTCGAACCTCCCGCTGGTCGGTATGGGGGTCATCGTGCTGTCGAGTCTTTCGTGGTCGTTCGGGTCCTGGGTCCAGCCGAGGATCCCGCTCCCGCGGGACGTGTATGTCAGTGCGATGTACCAGCTCGTGGCGGCCGGGGTGGCGATGCTGCTGGCTTCGGTCGTCACCGGCGAGCGGTTCTCGGGTGACGTGGGTCTGCGGGCCTGGGGAGCGTTCGGCTATCTCGTGGTCTTCGGGTCGATCGTCGGATTCACCGCGTATGCGTGGCTGCTGGTTCATGCACCGCTTCCGCTGGTGGCCACCCACACCTATGTGAATCCGGTGGTGGCTGTCGCTCTCGGGGCGGTCGTGCTGTCCGAGCCGGTCACTCCTGCGCTGGTCGTCGGAGGCGTGGTGGTCCTGTTGTCCGTCGTGCTGGTGGTGAGTGCGCAGGCTCGTCCTCGGGGTCTGCGCGCTGCCGACCGGTCGGGGGAGGCGACGACGATGGTCCGTGACTGATCGGGAGCGTGTCCGAGCGGTTCGGACAGTCTCGCGTGGACCAATCGAAGGTATTATCATCGGACCAAAGTGGGGAAGGTGCAGCAGTGGCGCAGGACGGCACGAAACGCTCGTTCACAGGCCCGTTGGCGGGTTTGAAGGTGGTCGAGATCGGCTCGATCGGCCCGGGTCCGTTCTGCGCCATGCTGCTGGCCGATCTCGGTGCCGATGTGGTGCGGGTCGACCGTGCGACCGGAGCGGGGCTGGTCGGGCCGAACGCGGATTTCCGCACGGAACTGCTGCACCGGGGACGCCGGTCGCTTGCCGTCGATCTCAAGCACCCGGATGGGGTGGAGGCGGTGCTGTCGCTCGTGACGGATGCCGACGTGCTGATCGAAGGTTTCCGCCCCGGCGTCACCGAGCGGCTCGGGATCGGACCGGACGAGTGCGCCGAGCGCAATCCGCGGCTGATCTACGGTCGCATGACGGGCTTCGGACAGGACGGCCCACTGGCGCAGCACGTGGGTCACGACATCAATTACGTGGCACTCAGCGGCGCCCTGTCGCTGATCGGACGCCACGGCCAGCCACCGACTCCGCCGCTCAGCCTGATCGGCGACTTCGGCGGCGGCGGAATGCTTCTCGCCTTGGGCGTGTTGTCCGCTCTCTTCGAGAGGCAACGCTCGGGCAGTGGACAGGTGATCGATGCCTCGATGGTGGAGGGCGCCGCCCTGCTCGCGACGCCGTTCTTCGGCTTTTCGCAGAGCGGGTCGTGGAACGGTGAACGCGGGACGAACCTCGTCGACAGCGGCGCACCGTTCTACGACGCCTACGAGACCGCCGACGGCAAATGGCTCTCGGTCGGCGCGCTCGAACCGCACTTCTATGCCGACCTCGTAGCCCTGCTGGGTCTGCCCGGTGACCTGCCGGATCAGAACGACCGCGCGCAATGGCCGCAGATGAAGAAGGTGTTCGCCGACGCCGTGCGGGGCCGTGCTCTCGCGGAGTGGCTGGAGGCGGCCGAAGGACACACACCGTGCATTGCGCCTGTGCTCGACATCGACGAGGCGCCGTCGCATCCCCACCACGTCGCACGCGGAACCTTCGTCGAGGTCGACGGACTCGTGCAGCCGGCCCCTGCGCCCCGGTTCAGCCGCTCGGCGGCGGCGGTGGACCGCCGTCCGCCGACGCCGGGGGAGCACACCCTCGAGATCCTGAGCGACTGGGGAATCGACCCCGGCCGCACCGACCGTTGGCTGCGTTCCGGTGCGGTACGACAAGCCCCCGCCGAGGACAGCCCGATCACACCTACTCACGGCGACCACCTGGACCGCCGGACCGAAGAAGGAGCGAACACGTGACCGAACCGACGACATGGGAAACGTTCACGCTCGAACGACCCGAACCCGGGATCGCCGTTGTGACGTTGAACCGTCCCGAACGAATGAACTCGATGACGAACACGATGTTCGTCGAACTCGAAAAGGTTGCGCTGCAACTCGATCGCGAAGACGGCCTGCGTGTGGTCATTCTTACCGGGGCCGGTAAGGCGTTCTGTGGCGGGTTCGATCTCGACGACGCCGAAGGGCTGTCGTCGTTGACGCCGATGGGGATGCTCGATCAGCAGGAAATGGCGGCGCGAGCGCTCTCGGCGATTCGCGGCATCCGTGTGCCGGTGATCGCGGCGGTCAACGGCGCGGCGGCCGGGGGAGGACTGTCGCTGTCCCTGGCTGCCGACATCCGGATCGGTTCGCCGGCCGCGCGATTCAACGCGGCGTTCGTGCGAATCGGTCTTTCGGCCGGGGACCTGGGCGCTTCCTGGCACCTGACTCGGTTGATCGGTCCGGCGCGGGCCGCGGAGTTCGCGTACACGGGCCGCTTCATCGAAGCTGTGGAGGCGGAGTCGCTCGGGCTGCTGAATGCGGTGGTGCCCGCCGAGTCGCTGCTCGACGAGGCGCTGTCGATGGCACGCTTGATCTGCGCGAATTCGCCTGCCGGCGTGCAGCTGTCGAAGCGCGCACTGCACGCGAACATGGAGGTGTCGTCCTACGCCGCGGCGCTCGAACTGGAGAACCGGGGTCAGGCGCTGCTCACCCGTGGTGAGGACATGCCCGAAGCGCTGGCCGCGTTCAAGGACAAGCGCAGCCCGAAGTTCACGGGTCGGTGATCGAGGTGACGCAGATGGAGACGCGGGAGAATACGTCAGTGCTGAGCAACTACGAGCCGCCCCGGCTCGAGACTCTCACCCTCGAGGTCCTCGAGGGCAAGATCGCCGTTCTCACGATCAACCGGCCCGACCGGATGAACTCGATGGTCGTGAAGATGTTCGAAGAGTTCAACACCGCTGCATACGCATTGCGCGACACCGACGCGCGGGCGCTGATCCTGCGCGGTGCGGGGGATCGGGCTTTCTGCGCCGGGTTCGACCTGGACGAGATCGGTGTGATCACCGAAATGGGGGTGCGGGAATTCCTGAAGTTCCAGGAGACCGCGACCGGGGGCCTGGCCGCGCTGCGGCATCTGCCGTTCCCGGTGATCGCCGCGATCCACGGTGCTGCCTCCGGCGGCGGTATGTCGCTCGCCCTGGCTGCCGACATCCGGCTGGTCGCCCCGACTGCGAAGTTCAACGCGGCCTTCGTGAAGGTCGGGTTGTCCGTTGGGGAACTCGGCACCTCCTGGCAACTGACCCGTCTCGTCGGGCCGGGCCGGGCAGCGGAGATCGCGTACACGGCACGCTTCGTCGGCGCGGAGGAGGCGGTCCGGATCGGGCTTGCCAACCGGGTGGTGCCGAGCGAGAACCTCTTCGACGAGGCCATTGCATTGGCCGAGACGATCGCGACGAATTCCCCCGGCGGGATTCGGATATCGAAGCGCGCGCTGCAGCGGAACCAGGAAGTGACCTCGTACGCGGCGGCGCTCGAGTTGGAGAACCGGGGGCAGGCGCTGCTCACCCGTGGTGAGGACATGCCCGAAGCGTTGGCCGCATTCAAGGAGAAGCGAGCTCCGCGCTTCACCGGGGCATAGACGTCGGCGAACGACCGACTGCATTCAGTGCCCGGGACCGGTCGGCATGCGCCGGGTGGCACGATCTGATGGAGGCGAGCATATGACCTGGGAATGGACTCCCGAAACCCTCGGCGCGTTGGAACGATTCCTGCGTGAGCGCGGTATCACCGACGGGCCGCTGACAGCGGACCGTATCGGTGACGGGCATTCCAATCTGACGTACTTGGTGTCCGATGGGGTACGCCGGGTAATCGTTCGCCGGCCGCCGCCGCCCCCCGTCCCGCCGGGGGCCCACGACATGCTGCGGGAGGCTCGGCTCGTCGGTGCACTCGCCGGCAGCGGCGTACCGGTGGCGGCCGTGCTGGCTGTCGGTCAGACCGGCGACGTGCTCGACGTCCCGTTCTACGTGATGGACTACGTGGCCGGTCCGGTGGTCACCACAGAGACCCCGGCAGCACTGAGCGCACCGGCCGATCGTCGCCGGATCGGTGAGGCGCTGATCGACACCCTCGCCGCTCTGCACGCGGTCGACTGGCAGGCTGCCGGTCTCGGTGACCTCGGCCGGCCCGACGGATTCAACGAGCGTCACCTGCGTCGCATGGGCCGACTGGTGGCGGCCGAGGACGGGACGCCGCCGCCGGAGTTCGCGGAGATCGACGCGTGGCTCGCCGCCCACGTTCCGGCCGAGTCCGGTGCGGCGATCATTCACAACGACTACCGCATCGGCAACGTAATCCTCGCTGCCGCGCCGCCGGGACGTATTGCGGCGGTGCTGGATTGGGAGCTCGCGACGATCGGTGACCCGCTGTTCGATCTCGGGTACTTCCTCGCGTCGTATCCCGTCGAAGGACAGGACCGCACGCCGACCGAGGACCTCGGTGTCGCCGTCCTCGAAGAGGGCTACCCGACCCGCGACGAACTCGCCCAGCGGTATGCGGCTGCCACCGGCGCCGATCTGTCGAACCTCGACTGGTATACCGCCTTGGCTCTGTGGAAGCTGGCGGTGCTGTACGAGTACGGGCGGCGCCGGGCCGTCGCCGGCGTGGGGGATCAGTACTACCGCGACGGCGCCCTGGTGCGGGCCTTCCTCGACGCCGCTCACCGGGCGGCGGGCCTGACCGCGGCCGGCGTCTGATCGGGTCGGGACGGGCACCGGCCCGGTGGTCGCTACTCGATGCCCGCGATTTCGCGCCAACGAGCGTGTGCTGCCGGGGTCCACTCGGTACGCAGATCGCGTAGTCGCTTCGCCGCTTGCAATCCGGCCCAGTCCGGCAGCAGCACCTCGGGCAGCCGGGGATCGAGGTAGGGCATCCGGCGGAGGGAATCGGCCAGCTGCAGGTGGGTGATCAGCAACTCGTCGGCGGAGCTGAATTCGCGCACGTCGAAGCGGGTGAGCAACTCGTCGTAGACCTTCTCGGCCTCGCCGAGATCCCAGGACCGCCGGACGAGTTCGGCTTCGGTGATACCCGGCTGGCCGATGGGGCCGACGAACGTGACCGTGTTGTCGGTCAATCCGAGAGACTCGATCGTCCTGGCGGCCTCGGCGGCACGATCGATGTGGGGGGTCACCCAGACGCCGGGGGTCGGGTTTCCGAAGCCGGCCCACCGCAATGCCGCATACAGTTTCTTCCGGCTCGAGCGGTGTGATTCGGGAACCGGGACGTTGATGACCAGCCAGCGTCCGTCCCATTGGGTGACGTCGACTTCGGGGGGGAACACGCGCATGTCGCCTTCGGCGAACAGGCGGTGCGCTTTCTCGGTCAGGTGCCACAAGGTTTCCCGACCGACCCGCTGCGCGGCAATCAACCCGGACGAGCCTGTGCGGGCCAGCGCCTGCCGTGCCGCGGGCTCACCGAATCCGAGACCCCTCAGGACGTAGAGCAGCGCCGCGGTACGGACCGGCCGACCGCACGGTTCGACCAACTCGCCGAGCACCGTCACAAGCACGGATCGGGCGCTGCGGGCGGGGGGTGAGTCCTTGTCGGATACGGACCCGATGTCGGGATCAGTCATAGGTACATCGTCGCGCAGGCGGTCGGAGCCACGCCACACGCCCCGCACTGCCGACGGTGCAGGGCCAGCGGGCTGCCGCGCATCAGTGCGCGCCCTCGACGACGCCCCAGTCGCGTAGTACCGCGGCGGTGTCGGCGCCGGGTGCGCGGGGTGCCGCGTACGTTGCCGGCGCCGCGTTCGAGAAGCGCGGCGATGCCGCGGGCTGACGTTGTCCGAACGATTCGACGATTGTTCCGCGCGCGGCGATGTGCGGGTGCGTGGCGACCTCCTCCAGGGCGAGCACCGGCGTGAGGCATGCGTCGAGGGGGGCGAAATGGTCCACCCATCGGTCGCGATCGTGTGCCCGGAAGATCTCGGCGAACCGGGCGCGCAGCATGGGCCAGGCGCTGCGATCGTATTGGTCCGGAAGGTCGGCCTGATCGAGTCCGAGGCCCGTGAGTAGTTGTGCGTAGAAGGCCGGTTCGACCGCGCCGACTGCGACGTACCGCCCGTCGGCGCATTCGTAGGTGTCGTAGAACGGGGCGCCGCTGTCGACGACGTTGGTGCCTCGGTCGGCGGACCACAGTCCGTTCTCGGTCAGCGTCCAGTACATCGTCATCAGTGTGCTGACGCCGTCGACCATCGCGACATCGACGACGTCACCCTGCCCGGACCGCTCCCGGGCATAGAGGGCGCCGAGGATGCCGGTGATCGCGAGCATCGATCCGCCTCCCAGGTCTGCGACCAGGTTGAGTGGTGCCAGTGGGCGTTCGCCTTTGCGTCCGATCGCGTTCAACGCCCCGGTGAGGGCGAGGTAGTTGATGTCGTGCCCGGCGTAGGCGGCCAGGGGGCCGTTCTGTCCCCATCCGGTGATCCGGGCGTAGACGAGTCGGGGATTGCGTGCTCGGCACGCTTCGGGGCCGATGCCGAGGCGCTCCGCCGCGCCGGGGCGATAGCCCTCGATGAGTATATCGGCGTTGTCGACGAGCCTGAGCACGCGCTGCAGATCGTCGGGATCTTTCAGATCGGCGTGCACCGATCGGCGGTTGCGCAAGCCGGCGTCCTGTTCCACGGGTACGAGTTGGTTGACCCCGCCGGGGCGTTCGATCCGAACGACGTCTGCCCCGAGATCGGCCAGCAACATTGCGGTATGGGGCGACGGGCCGATCCCGGCCAGTTCGACCACCCGCAGTCCGTCGAGTACACGCGTCATCTTCTACCTCCGAACGACCCAATGTTTGACAACTCTGGATACTAACTATCAAATTAAGTATTATCTAGCTCGATGCCGCAGCAGTACACCGACTTGTCGCTTCCGGCATCCATCGACGAATCCGAGGGCGAAACGTGAACAGACTCAGTCCAGAACCGATGGCGACTCTGCGTGCCGCGGCCGACGATCCCGTCGACTACGCGCAGACATGGAAGGCGACCCACGAAGGCGGCGTGATCGGCTCCTTCCCGATGAACTTTCCATCCGAACTCGTGCACGCCGCCGGCGCCCTTCCGGTGCTCATCCAGGAAAGCCGCACCCCGATCACCGAGGGACGCAACCTGCTCGCCGAGTTCTACTGCGGATACACCCGCAGTGTCGCCGATCAGGCGGCGCTCGGTCGGCTCGACGTCTTCGACGCCATCGTGGCGGCGGACCACTGCGTGCAGCTGCTCGGCGCGGTCGACGTGATCCGATGGGCGCGACCCGAGAAACCGGTGCACTTCGCCCAGCTCACCAGCGCCATGGACGATGCATGGACCAGACCTCGGGTGGCGGGGCGAATCGGCGAACTAGCGGCCGAGATCGAAGCTGCCCTTGGAGTTTCGATCACGGCCGACGCCTTGAGCGCCAGCATCCGGGCGTTCAACGCCAATCGGCGGCTGCTGCGCGAGTTCTACGAACTGCGTCGCTCCGGTCGGCTCCGCATCACCGCGAGCGAAATGCAGGTGCTGGTGAAGTCGAGCATGGTGATGGACATCGCCGAACACACCGCCGTCCTCGAACGCCTTCTCGACGGGATCGACCCGGCCGACGACGGGCAGCCCGACGCGGTCAGGCTCTACCTGTCCGGCCACTTCTGCCACGCCCCGCGGCCCGAACTCCTGGACGTGATCGAGGAGACCGGGGTGATCGTGGTCGACGACGACCTGTACACCGGATATCGCTACATCTCCACCGATGTGCCCGAGAACGGTGATCCGTTCGAGGCGCTGTCGAACTGGTATCTGCAGCGAAACCTCAACGCCCCGTGCCCAACCCGAGTGACCACTCAGGTCGACTGGGACCGATATCTGATCGACGAACTCGCCCGCAGCAAGGCGAACGGCGTGATCGTGATGATGGCGAAGTTCTGCGAACCGCACATGCTCTACTACCCGGAACTGCGGAAAGCACTGGAGACCAACAGAATCCCCGTGCTCCTCATCGAGACCGAGCATGAGGGCAATCCTGTGGAAACGCTCCGGACCAGGGTCGAGACCTTTGTCGAGCGAATCCGTCGGCAGCACGTGCCGGCGCTGTCCTGAAACCCGCTCGACCACTGAGGGAGATCACGATGACTGTTGCACAACCGCGCAAGGACAAGGCGAATCGCCTGTCCAGTACCCGCGCCGGCGGCAAGCTGGTCGCGGACTACTGGGAGAACATTTTCACCGCGAAGGAGCGCGGAAAGCACGTCGTCTGGTACAACGGCGCCGCGTTGAACCCGCTCTTCCAGGCGGCCGGCCTCGAATGGTGCCATGGTGAGGCGTTTGCCGCACGACTGGCCGCCCAGCACCTCGAGGGTCCGGCCCAGGCCGCCGGGGCCGAGTACGGCTACATCAACGAGCTGTGCTCGTACGCCCGCACCCACCTCGGGTGCGCCGTCCTGACGCACCAGAACAACAATCGGAGCGAGACCGGCGTCGTGGGCCTGACCGACCAGCAGGAGCTCGCCGGCAAGTTGCCGGCCCCGGACTTCTTCGTCAACGGGTATGCCGGCTGCAGCACCGGACAACAGTGGGACGCCATGACGTATCGAGTGTTCGATCGCGCACTGCCCCTGTTCAACGTCTCGATTCCGATGTTGTGGGGCAACAAGCCCGACGCGGGATACATGCGGGGCGAGGAGTGGATCGAGGTCGGCAAGTACGTCGAGGGCCAGCTCCGGGAACTGATCGACTTCCTGGAGTACCAGACCGGCCGGCCGTTCGACTGGGATGCGCTCAGCGAAAGCATGTCGTACATCAAGCGAGCTTCGGAGTTGCGCCTCGAAGGCATGGAACTGTGCCGAAAGGCACCCACCCCGGCGACCTACTGGGACTGGGTGGCGAGCATCGCGCCGATCAACTTCCTGCCCGGCAATCAGGATCTCGTGGACTACTTCGCCGGGGTGAAGGCCGAGATCGAACAGCGGATCACCGATGGTGTCAGCGCCGTGGAGAACGAGCGTTACCGGGTCTACTTCGACGGGATCATGAACTGGAACAAGCTCGGATTCCTGACCAGGAAGTTCGCCGAGTACGACGTAGCCGTGGTGGCCGGCCGATACACCCACGAATCCTTCTGGCAGGAACCGCAGCTCATCGATGTCGACAACCCGCTGCTCGGTATGGCACAGCACTACCTGCTCTGCCCGCTGAACCACGGGCTGAAGAACCTGCGGGAACTGTTGCTGCGTCGTCTCGACGAATACGCGATCGACGGCATCGCCTTCCACTCCACCCGAACCTGCCGGGCGATGACCAACCCCCAATCCATGCTCGCCCGGGCTGCCGAGACCGAGCGCGGAGTCAAGTCGTTCTTCTTCGAGGGCGACGTTGCCGACGCCTCGTTCTACAACGACGAGTTGTTCGACAGTCGCCTCGAAGCGATGCTCGAAGCGATCGATGCGCAGCGGATGAGATCCGCGGTCTAGCGCGACGCCGTACCGGGAAGAGACGAGTGTGATGACTACCGACAAATGGTTCGTCATGGGCGTCGATCTGGGATCGACGACCGCGAAGGCTGCCGTCGTCGATCAGGACGGGGCGTTGTGCGGGACGGATGTCGTGCAGATGGGCGCTGTGAGCCGCGAAGCTGTCGCCCGTGCGATCGAGGGTGCCTCGATCGCGGCGGGAGTGCCACGCGAGGCCATCCGGCGGACGGTGAGCACCGGGTACGGCCGCCGATTGGTGCCGGGCGCCGACCGCACCTTCACCGAGATCACCTGTCATGCACGCGGCGCAGCGGCACTGCGTCCGGGGGTTCGGCTCGTCATCGACATCGGCGGCCAGGACAGCAAGGCGATCATCGTCGACGACGACGGACTGGTGGAACGATTCGCCATGAACGACCGCTGTGCGAGCGGAACGGGCCGATTCTTCGATGTGCTGGCCCGCGCGCTCGAGGTCGACATCGACGCGGTGGGCGAGCTTGCGCTCACCGGTGCCGACGGCCTCGAGGTCAGCAGTATGTGTGCCACGTTCGCCGAAACCGAAGTGATTTCTCTGCTCGCACAAGGGCAGGACAAGGCCGACATCGCCGCTTCCGTGCACCGTGCGGTCGCAGCGCGCACCCTCGGGCTGGTCGCTCAGGTCGGTAGGGCGACACCGGCGGTGATGACCGGCGGTGTCGCCAAGAACCCGGCTGCGGTCCGTTCTGTATCGGAGGCATTGAGACACCCGATCGAGGTGCTCGACCAGCCGCAGATCGCCGGTGCCTACGGCGCGGGGCTGCTCGCACGCGACGAATACCGCGGCACTCGAACGGCTCCGACCGCGCGCGATGCAGCTCCGACCGCGCGCGATGCCGCGACGGAGACGAAGATGGCATCGAGCAGTCGAGGCGGTCGGCGGCACTGTGCGAGTTGCGACGGTGTCCTGGACGGTAATCATGTGCACGCCGGGGGACCGGTGATGCTCGATCTGCATAGGAACGATTGACAATGAACGAACCGAGTGATTTCCGGGTACCGGTTCCGGCCGAGTCGACGATCTACATCGTCGGGGGAACAAGTGGCGTCGGGCTCGAGGTGGCCCGCCGATTCGTGCGCGCGGGCGCTCAGCGGATCGGTCTGATCGGACGCAATGTCGAACGCGGAGAGAAAGCAGCACAGCACATTCGAACGCTCGCGCCCGGTGTGTGGTGTCTGTTCGCCGCGGCCGACGTGAACGTTCCCGGGGAGGCGGTGCGGGTGGCGGCGGAACTCACGGATTCACTCGGTGCTGCCGACATCGTCGTCAACAGCACGACGGGTTCGTTCAACCCGCGGCTGTTCCACGAAATGGATCCCGAGGATATCCCGGGAGTCCTGGTCAACCAGGCTCTCGGCCCCCTCAACATGTGCCGGGCTGTCCTGCCGGCGATGCGACAGCAGCGCGGCGGGGTGATCGTGAACATCGCCTCCGACGCGGCAAAGCACCCGACGCCCGGTGAGAGCGTGATCGGTGCGGCCATGGCAGCAATCGTCATGTTCACCAAAACACTTGCGATGGAAGCCAAACGGGACGGAATCCGGGTCAATGCCGTGACACCGTCTCTCATTCGCGACACCGGCGGTTTCGATCGCGTCATGTCCGAGCCGTTCAGCGCGAAACTGTTCGAGAAGGCGAGCCGACTCGCGTCGTTGGGGGTGGCGGAGCCGGGTGATGTTGCCGACCTCGTGCTGTTTCTCTGTAGTGCGCAGGCGCGGCGGATCACGGGGCAGGTGGTCAGTCCGAACGGGGGGATTTCCGCGGGATAGTGGTTGCAGCGAGAAGCCGGTCGAGGTGTGAACCTCGGCCGGCTTCAAGTGTTTCGGGATGAAAACGGAGATTTCGCCGATCAAAATGTTTGACACAATTGTAGCGGAAGTCCCCTGATTGGTACTATATTTGGTGTGACCGCGATTACACTCCAAGGTGTCCGGTCGAGGACCCCGGGCGGTCCCTGCAGTCTTCCCTTCTTCCATCCCCCCAGCCGAAAGCAGGAGCACATCATGTCGCTAGAGATGTCCTATTGGCCGGCCTCCACAAGCACGGGCATTCGAGACATCACGTTCAGTGAACTTCTTCGGGAAGGGGTCGCGACCGTCCCCGACCGCGTCGCGCTCGTCGACGGCGTTGCCGACCCGGCGGACCGGCGGGAATGGACCTACCGCCAGTTGCTCGCCGACACCGAAGCGACCGCCCGCGCATTGCTCACACACTTCCGCCCCGGCGATCGGATCGCGGTGTGGGCGCCCAACAGTGCCGACTGGGTGATCCTGCACCAGGCGATCGCGATGGCGGGCATGGTGCTGGTCGGCATCAACCCGGCATACCGGGCCCACGAGCTCGAGTACATCCTGCGGCAATCCAAGGCTGCCGGTCTCTTCTACCGCGAGTCCTACCGCGGCGCGGACCTGTCCGCGATTCTGGACGAGGTCCGGCCGACCCTGCCCGGACTGCACACAGTGGTATCGGGCAGCGAATGGGCCGAATTCGTGCGCACCGGCGATCCGACCACGCAGTTCCCGGCTGTCTTGCCCACGGACGCGGTGCAACTGCAGTACACCTCGGGCACCACCGGATTCCCGAAAGGCGCACTGCTGCACCACAAAGGCCTTGCCAACGAAGCCGCGTTCGTGTTCGAACGGGCCGGCCGGACAGACCCGCTGATCTGCGTCAACGCCATGCCGATGTACCACATCGGAGGTGGTGGCGTCACAGAACTCGGCACGTTCGCCGCCCACGGAACCTACGTGATCCTGCCGGCCTTCGAGCCGGCCTTGATGCTCGAGATGATCGAGACCTATCGCGGCACGCACTCGTTGATGGTGCCCACGATGCTCATCGCCCTGCTCGACCATCCGGACCGGCACACCCGCGACCTGTCGAGCATCCACACCGTCATGTCCGGCGCCGCGGCAGTACCCGAGGCGCTTGTCGACCGAGTCACCCGCGACCTGGACTGTCACTTCACCATCTTGTTCGGCCAGAGCGAGATGCACGGGGTGATCAGCCAGACGCGGATCACGGACACCGTCGTGGACCAGGCAACGACGGTGGGGCAGCCGCTGCCGGAACTCGAGGTCAAGATCGTCGACCCGGTCTCCGGCGAAATCGTTCCTGTCGGTGAGCAGGGCGAGGTGTGCTGCCGCGGCTACCAGGTGATGCTCGGATACTCGGACATGCCCGACGAAACCGCCGCGACCGTCGATGCGGACGGATGGCTGCGCATGGGCGATCTGGGTGTGATGGACAGCCGGGGCTTCCTCAAGATCACCGGTCGCCTCAAGGAGATGATCATCCGGGGCGGTCTCAACATCTATCCCCGGGAGATCGAGGAACTCCTCTACCGGCACCCCGCCGTCGCGGAGGTCGCGGTCATCGGTGTGCCGGACGAGAAATGGGGCGAACAGATCGGCGCCGTGGTGCGGATGAAGGACCCGGACTCGTTCCCCACCGCGGCGGAGCTGAAATCCTGGCTCCGCGAGCGACTCGCCGCCCACAAGACACCCGCTCTGTGGTACTTCACCCGGTCCCTTCCCATGACCCCGTCCGGCAAGATCCAGAAGTTCCGCGTGCAAGAACAGATCGCCGACGGAACGCTGACCGCGGCACCGATGAACGACAGCGCCCCGGCCGAGCAGTCCTCGGCGGATCTGGTCTCGTGACGACGCCTCCATCGCAGCGGATGACCGAACCGGTAACCGACAAAGGGGTGACCCGTTGACACAGCTGCTGAACGCCGATTCACACGGAATCCGTGATGCGGTGCGGGCCTACGCAACGAAACGCCTGGCGCCCGGGTATCTCCAGCGCGCGAAGTCCTCCACGTTCCCGTGGGATCTGCATCGTGAGATCGCCGATCTGGGGATCTACGGCCTTCTCGCAGGAGAGGAGTACAACCCCCTCGAGCGGGAGGACTTCGCTGCGGCCGGCGTCGCCGTCGAGGAACTCGCCTACGCGGACTTCAACGTCGCCAACATGACGATTCCTGTCATGCTGATGAGCACGCTGATCCGGCACCACGCATCCGATGTCGTCGTCGAGAGGTGGCTGCCGCGCCTCGTTGCGGGCGAAACCTACGTCGCATTCGGCTTGACGGAACCCGAGACCGGATCCGACGCCGCCAATATCAAGACCGTCGCGCGAGCTACCGCAAACGGATACATCATTTCCGGCGAGAAGACATCGGTGACCATGCTTGCCGAGGCGGAAGCGATCATCCTTGCCGCACGGACGATCCGGGACGGCAAGGACGTCGGCGTGTCGACGTTCCTGGTGCCGCTCGACGCACGCGGCATTGCCACATCGGCGGTTCCGGATACAGGATGGGGCATCCTCGGTCGCGGGGTGCTGCATCTGGATGGTGTGGAGGTGCCGCCGGAGAACCTGATCGGTCTCGAAGGGCGTGCCTTCTCCCGCGTGCTGAACGGGTTCGACTTCACGCGGCCGCTGCTCGCGCTGACCGGACTCGGCGCGGCCCGGGCGTCCCTCGACGAGACAGCCGAGTACGTGCGCCGGCGCACGGCGTTCGGTGAGCCATTGGCGAAGTTCGAGGGGGTGTCGTTTCCCATTGCCGAACACCTCACCAAGGTCGAGGCGGCCCGGTTGATCTGCTACGCGGCGCTCGAGAAGCGCACCCTCGGCCTGCCGCACACCAGCGATGCGGCGATGGCGAAGTGGTACGGCCCGCTCGTGGCGAGCGCAGCGGTCAAGGAATGCCTCCTCCTGCACGGCAACTACGGCTACTCGACGGAACTTCCGTTCGAGCAACGCCTGCGTGACGTGATGTCCGTCGAGATCGCCGACGGTACGGCACAGATCCAGAAGATCATCATCATGCGAGAAAAGTATGGGACCGACTTCGTTCCCTACGAGAGACGCGGCGCCGACGCGGTCTCCCCGGGGCAGAGGGGACCGGCTCATCCCGTGTCCGCTGTACCGTGAAATTCGTCGGGTTTCGCTTACCTGCCGACAGGGATACGGCCGGCGACCGGTCCTGCCGATCTCACGGTGCTGATGTGACGTCGTTCCGGAACACGTTGCGGCCCTGTGCTGTCCCTGCACCGACCGATCGGCGCAGGGACAGCACAGGGCCCGGTCCGTCACACCGAGGAAGGGCGGTAGGCGTAGGACGCCGAACGCGACAGGGCGAACTCGAAAATGCCGTATCCGGTCTGTCCGTTCCACTCGAACGTGCAGCATCGGTCCGTCAGGGCGGAGTCGAGAGTCGTCGGACCCACCGTCCCGTCGAGGGGATAGACATCGAACTCTTCGGAGTCGCGACCACGAACCTGTCCGTGGTGTCCGCCGTAACCGCCACCCGCCATGTATCCACCGCCTGCCGAGGCGTCGGCATCGACACGGTAGGTCGCGCCGGTGGCGGTCACGATCTCCACTGTGCCGTGGAGAAGGTCGTTACCTGTCGTGAATGCCAGGCTGTGCCGGACGTCCGTGATGTCGTCGAGTCGCCCGTCGTCGTGCATGACGGCGCCTTCCAGCAGGATCCGTCCGCCGTGCCGGTCCTCGACGAGGAGGAATCCGAATGTGCGGTCAGGGAACTGGGCCTGATACCAGATGTGCAGGCCCTGGCCTCCGGACATGGTACGTACTCCGCGAGAACGGTCCCGCAGCCCGTACCAACCGGTGACATCGGTTGTGGTGCCGTCCAGCGTGAGCGTGCCCTGGTAGCGACCGGGCTGGAAGAGATGGTCGAACGAGGTGAGGTTTCCGTCGGTGTTCGTCACGTCCACGGATCCGAGCCAGTAGGGCGCCCGGGCGTGCCAGAGAAGGTCGAGTTCGAGTCCGGTTTTGTTCTCGTCGAGTCGGATTCGCCACGTGGTGTTGTCCTCGACGGTTTCCCATCGCAGAGGCCCGACGGAAGCTTTGTCGGTTGCGTCGTGTTCGGTGGAGACGCGGAGGTTGCGCTGCTCGGTTGCAGTGGTCAGCACGACGAAGCCGTCCACGACGTTCCGCGGCGGATAGACCCCGGCGCCGAGGATTACCGAGGGCGCGGCGCCGTCGTCCGGATGGAGGTTGAACATGAACCGGTCGAAGAACTTCTCCGGCATGTCCGAGGTGGCCCGCGTTACCAGGGCGTCGTGGAATCCGTCGGTCATTGGTGCTCCTTCTGGTCGATGAGGCATCAGTGCGAAACCGGCGACGTTGTGGTCTCCCGGGCCGCTTCGGCAGCATCGACCTCTTTGTGGTTCAGGGTAAAGCGGTAGGAGCCCATCATCAGCAGGCAGGCGATGCCGATGCCGACCAGCACGATGATCGGGAGTGCCCCGGCGCGGTAGGATCCCGTGGCGCTGTATATCTGTCCGAGCAGGAAGATTCCGAAGGCTGCGCCTTGGGCGTAGAGGAAGTAGATGAATCCCAGCACCCGACCGTACGAATGCTTGGGGAAGTACCGGCTCACCATGTAGGCGGCGAGGTCGCCCTCGGATCCCAGCCCCAGGCCGATCAGTGCAGAGCCCATGACAAGCAGTCCTACCTCCGACGAGGTGATCATGAGGAAGACGCCGATCGCGCACAGCGCGAAGATGATCGAGCCGAGCAGGGGCGCGTAGAACCGGTCGAGCAGGTAGCCGACGAGCAGGCGAGCGAACATCGAGGACAGGCTGAGAACGGACAGGACGGACACGGCGGTGGTCTGGCTGATGCCCTTGTCGGTGGTCATCGGTACCACCTGCGACATCAGGCCGAAGGTGGCCGAGGACACCAGGAAGATGGCGACGGAGAGCAACCAGAACTGTCGGTATTTCCGGGCCACGGTGAGGAGAGATTCTCCGGCAACCCGGCCTTGCAGACGTGCAGCCTCGCGTTCGGCGTCGTGTTCGGCCGGCATCCGGGTGACGAATGCATAGACCGAAGCCGGAATGATCGTGCACACCGCGCCGATGACGAGGAAGGCCACCCGCCAGCCGCCCATGCCCAGCACCCAGTTGGCGAGGTACGGCATCAATACCCCGCAGGCACCGAGACCGGCCATGAGGATGCCCAGCGCCATGCCGCGACGGTCCTGGAACCAAGCGCTCACCACGGTGGAGTGCGCTACCGGGTTTACCGCGCCGGCGCCGGCGCCGATCACGATGCAGAGCGCGAAGAAGAGCATTTCGTTGTTCGGCAGCGCGGCCATCAACATGAGGCCGATTCCGAAAGTCAGGGCCATCGGCACCGAAGGCACTTTGGGGCCGTAGCGGTCGATGAGGAAGCCCAGGATGACGATGCTGACACCGACCATCACCGTCTCGACGGAGAGACCGTTGGCGATGATGCTGCGGTCCCAGCCGAACTCCTCGGTCATGGGCTTGCCGAGGATGTTGAACAGGACGTTGACCGTGCTGGTGCCGAACAGCAGTGTGAGAAAGCCGGTGGCGACATACCACCAGCGGTTCAGGTGCCGTGTGGGCGCCTGCAACCCAGTCGTGCCGACTGTGCTCATGGAAGCTCCTGTCGATTGCTTTCGATGGTTGGCGGCGATGCCACCAGCGGGCCCCGCGGGAAGTGGTCCCCGTCACACATGTCACCATATGGACTGGCCAATGTAAAGGACAGTCCAAAATGCTCTGTCCGATTGGAATAGGGGTTCGTGTGGCGTGAGCGAGGTGGCGAGGTCCGGCTGTCGGCGCGGAAAGGGTCTTCGACCCGGGGTCGCCGACCGGCGCGGCATCGGACTCCGGCGACGGTTCGCATCATCTCTGTGAGGCATGTCTGCTTGCCGCCCGGACGGTAGAGAACACCGTGCGGGCGGGGCCAGAGCACCCGGTCTCCGGGCTGTCGATTCCTCCACTCGTGGGACACTGCCGCGGCGCCCACCCTTGTATCGGTCATACCATTGGACGGTGCGCTCCGAGCTGGCTATACTTCTGAGTGACTTCAGTCACAAGAAGGAGTCGGCGGCATGGACGAGAAAGGTCGAGGGTGCAGGGTGACGGTGAGCCGGACGACTTCGACGCATCTCCTCCAGCGAGCCACCGACTGCCTCGGCACGGCAGGTAAACTGCTGGGCGACCAACCCTGCGACCCGCGCCCTTCTGCCCTGGCGGTGTCGTTGGCCACGGCGCGGCGCAGGCTCGCCGATGCGCTGACCGAGGGACGGATAGCCGGAGCGGACATCGAGGACGCATGTCGAATCCTCGTCGACATCGAACACCTGGAAGAGCAGTTCGCCAAGGAAGAGGCCGTCCGTCGGGTTGCCGAGCTGGGCGCGGTCCACGACGTCGCCGTCCAACTCCGGGAGCTTCCGCCGCGCGAGATCATCGAGTCGGCACCGAGCATCGTCTGCACCAAGTTGGCGTTCACGCGCTCGTTGATCTCCGCCGTGTCGGGCTCCCGCTGGCAGCCGCGTCGCCTCTATCTACGGCCTGAACTCGACGGCTCCCCACTCGACTTCTCCGATTACATCGCCTCCACCGAACTGTCGCTGGCGGAGGCGCCCCTGGAAACCGAGCTGGTACGCCGCCGGGTTCCGGCGCTGGTTGCCGCCCCTGCCGACGATCGGCGCACCCACAGGGAGTTGGTCAGTGCATCCCGGACGTCGGCATACGTCGCTGCACCGGTGATGTCCGGGGGAAAAGTCATCGGGCTGCTCCATGCCGATCGTCCCGGGTCGAGCGATGCGCTCGACCCGAGTGATCGAGATCGATTGGACACCTTCGCAACCGTTCTGGCGATCATCTACGAGCAGGCCGTTCTGAAGCAACGGCTCCAACTGCAACGTGCACGGATCGAGAAGTCGTTCGACGAAACTCAGGACATGCTCGATCGGATCTCGAAGGCCGACGCGATTCTCTCCCGTCGTGCCGAGGTAACGGCGGACGGCGCCGTTGGCAAGTCCGGCGACCGCCAGATGGTCGAACCGAACTCGGTGCTGACCTTTCGGGAACGCGAGATCCTCTCGTATCTCGCGACAGGAGCTACGAACAGCCAGATCGCCCAAGCGCTGGTCATTTCCGAGGGAACCGTGAAGTCGCACGTGAAGGCAGTACTCAAGAAATTGCACGTACCGACGCGCGCTGCCGCGGCTGCCCTCTACTCGAGCCAGGCTCGACGACAGCGATGAGACAGAAATCGCAGGGGCAGACAACCTCCCGGGCGGTGGCCGAACGCGGATTGCCACAGGCTGTGATCGACCTCCTCGACCGGCTGGGGAACGACTACGGTATCGATCTGCGGCCCTACAAGGCTCGGCCGGATTTTCCCGGCACCTGTGTAGCGTTGCTCGATGCAGCCACCGAATCTGCGTTTGCTGCGCTTACAGAACTCGGCCCCGAGCGGCGGCGGTCACTCGGTCGTCTCATTGCTGATCTCCAGGAATTGCGGCGGCGAATCCGCACGCAGTATGCCGAACCGGCACATGAATTCTCGCCCGACGAGTTTGCCGGAGCGATACGCCGTCTGCGCGGAGCCGAGTCGGTCGCCGGTCTCCGCAAGCTCATCTGCCGGGAGCTGGCACACATTGCCCACCTCGACCGAATACTGTTGTCCGAAGTGCACAACGGAACGTGGACGGTGCTGGACCTGTACAGCGAGGAAAGGGCAGAGCAGACAGTTTTCTCGCCGCACGCCCTGCCCCTCACTTCCGGCTCCGCCGAGGACCGGGCATGCGAGACAGGGGCAGCGGTGCTCGTCGGATCGGACACCGACATCGGGCCGACCGGCGAGGCTGTGCAGATGCTCGCATCGAGCGCGTATGTGGTGGCTCCGATCACCGTGTCGGCCGGGGTGATCGGGCTCGTGCACGGAAGTCGTCTCGCCGGTGAGCCATTGGACGCAGTGGACAGAGAGGTGATCGACGCATTCGCGCGGACTTCCGGAACGCTGTTCGAACGGGTGATGCTCGCTGATCGTCTCAGCGAACAGAAGGCTCTGATAATCCAACGATTGCAGCAGGAGGCGAGGGACGTCGAGCGTCTCGGGTATGTCGATGTGCATTTCGTCGACGAGAACTCCACCCGGTGGGCCGCCCTGCCGACCGGAAACACCCACGAGGTCCCGGATGCGCCGGCGATCGACTGCCTGACTGCTCGTGAACGCGAGGTCTTCGCATTGGTTGTTCGGGGTGCGTCCAACGCCGAAATCGCCGAGGAACTGGTGATCAGCATCTTCACGGTGAAGACACACGTCAAGAAGATTCTTCGAAAACTGGGCGCGGCGAATCGGTCCGAAGCCATCTACCGGTACCCGCGGTAGGCAGCCGACCGGTCTCTGTCGGCATGTGCCTCCGCGGGCGGCGGCAGCCGATCAGGCGTCGGCAGCCAATTCGGCTGCCTGCTTGCGGAGGAGGAATTTCTGGATCTTTCCGGTCGCGGTGGTGGGGAGTTGATCCACGACTACCAGCTTCTCCGGGATCTTCTGCATCATGGCCTTACGTTCGTTTCGGAGGAAGTCGGCCACCTCCTCCAGGGTCGGTGCATCGCCGTCGACGACAACGAAGGCGCACACCTTCTCGCCGAGTCGGGCGTCCGGCATCGCCACCGCCGCTGCTGCGACGATCCGCGGATGTGCCAAGAGGTGCTCCTCCACCTCCCGCGCGGAAATGTTCATGCCTCCCCGGATGATGAGGTCCTTGATGCGCCCCGTGACCCGCAGAAAGCCCTCCGCGTCGACGCGGCCGAGATCACCGGACGCGAGGAACCCTCGGTGGTCGATCGACGCGGCGGTGCGTTCGGGATCGCGCCAGTATCCGAGGAAGATACCCGGTCCACCGTAGAAGATCTGGCCTTCCTCGCCGGCCGGCAGCACGGTACCCGCGTCGTCGCGGATTTCGAGATCGACACCCTCGAAGGCCCGCCCGTCGGAGGAGAGCACTTTCTCGACGGGGTCGTCGACACGCACGGCGGTCACCAACAGTCCCTCGCTACTGCCGTATACCGGAAGGAGGGTGCAGTTGGGGAGCGCTGTCTTCCAATCCCGCAGTAGGGTTTCCGGGATCGGGGCGCCTGCGCTCACCCAGAGTCGCATCGAGCTCAGGTCGTGAGCCGCGCCTGCTTCGATCGCCCCGAGTGCCATCTGGAGGAACGGTGTCGCGGCCATGCTGACCGTTGTCCTGTACTCGGCGATGCGTCGAAGTCCCTCGTGGGGTTCCCACACGTCGAGTAGGTGAATTCCGCTCCCGAGGATCAACGGTGTCGCCACGCCCACGGCGAGTCCGGTTGCATGCGTGACCGGGGAGGGCATGAAGACGATATCGTCGGGGCCCAGGCCCATCACCTCGCGACCGAGACCGTAGACGGTGAAGGACAGGGTGTTGAACGTGTGCTGGCAGCCCTTCGGGCGTGATTCCGTGCCCGAGGTGTAGATGATCGCGTGAGCGGCATCCGCCGGCGGCGGCGATCCGAGTTCGTCGGGGCCGGGCACATGGTTTCCGGCGATCAGTGATTCGAATGCGAGCTCATCGGCACGTGCAGATCCACGTACGACGACGACGTGCTCGAGCCCGGGCAGCTCGCCACGGATCTCCGCCAGCATGTCGGCATAGCGGAACTTGCGAAACTCTTCCGTGACGAAGGAGACCTTGGCTCCGGAGTGCTGGAGGACGTAGCGCACCTCGTCGTGCCGGTAGACCGGCATCGTGGGCACCACAACAGCGCCGATCCGGGCTGCGGCCACATAGATGACGACGAATTCGTTCCAGTTCGGCAGCTGCACCTGAACCCGGTCGCCGGGGGCGACGCCGAGTTTCCTCAGTGACGCCGCCAGCCGATATGCCTGTGCGCGAAGTTCGCCGCGGGTGAGCGTGCTGTAGCCGTCGGTGACGGCGACGAAATCCGGGTCTGTCTCCGTCCATCGGTCGACGTGTTCGGTCAGGCTCTCGTCACGCCAGTAACCGTTCGATCGGAACGCGTGCAGCGTGTTCGCGCTGTAGCGGTCCTCGGGAAGGATTGCCCGTGTGTGCTCCACGACGTCCATGTGCGGATCCTTGCTTTAGGGTGCCCTGTTCGTGGGCGGAAGTGGACGGAAGTTGTTGGTCGAACCATGTTCTCGAGCGGAATGGGGGAAATGAACTGTTCGGAAGCGATTTCAGCCTCGAGGGTGAAGGAATTGCCTCGATGGGATGAGGCGTCTGGATGGGTGTGTCCCCCGGGGGTAGTTCTCAGGCTGCGGAAATTCCTCCGTTGACGCTGATCGCCTGTCCGGTGAGCCGTCGTGCGGCGGGGGAGGCGAGGAAGACTGCGAGTGCGGCCAGGTCTTCGGATTCGGGGACGCCGAGGTGGGCTTGCTGGGCGGCCTTGGCAAACAGTTTGGCGCTGAATCCGTCGGATGTGATTCGCTCGGTCGAACCGGTGCCGGCGACGAGCGACGGGGTCAGAACATTGACTCGGATCCCGTTGCGCTTGGCTTCGATGGCCAGGGTCCGGCTGAACATGACGATCGCCGCCTTGGCCGCTCCGATGACCGCTTCGCCGGGGGTGGCGGTCTTCGCGGCATCCGAGGCGACGTTGATGATCACCCCGGTCTTCCGTGCTGTCATGTGCGGGACGATCTCGCTCGCGAGGTACATGCACGGCAGTGCGAGTTGGTTGAAGATGCGTGCGATGTCGTCGGTGGGGATGTTCGCGAAGAGTTCCGGCCGGGTGTCTGCGGCCGTCGTCGAGACCAGGATGTCGACACCGTCGAGGATCCGTTCGGCTTCGGCCGCGATGTGTGTGGCGCCCTCGACGGTGGTCGCGTCGGCGGACAGGAATGTGACCTCGCACGACGAGTTGGCAGACGAAATGCGCTCTCGGGCAGCAGATCCGCGTTCCGATCCGCGGCCGACGATCATGATGCGCGGTACGCCGGCCTGAGCGAGGCCTACCGCGGTCGCCAGGCCGATTCCGGCCGTTCCTCCCACCACCAGTGCGCTGCTGTCCTTCAGTTCCTTCGGTGCTGCAGTGCCATGTGTGTTCATTCGTGTATTCCGTTCGAGGGTCGGGTCAGAGGGATACCGTGCCGCGGGCGAAGATGTCCTTGGCGATGATGCGCTTCTGGATCTCGGCGGTGCCATCGGCGACGAGATAGGCGGTGACGTCGCGGTATCTCTGCTGCAGAGGTGATTCGGTCGAGTAGCCGAGATTTCCGTGTACCCGCATCGCGAACTCGATCGCGTTCTTGGCCACGACAGGTGGCCACCACTTGCTCATCGACGCGAGGGCGGTGTGTGGTTGAGCGGTTTCCCTGAGCCACAGCGCCCGATAGCAGATCCAGCGGGCACCCTCGAGATAAGTGGCGTGCTCGGCGAATTGGAATGCGAGGCCTTGGTGCTCGGACAGTGGTTGTCCGAAGGTTTCCCGCTGCTGGGCGTATTCGGCGGCCTCCTCGAGGCTCTGCTTCGCGGCTCCGAGGCACATCAGCCCCAGGGCGGCACGGCTGAAGTCGAAGTGTTCCATCACCGAGTGGAAGCCTTTGCCGAGTTCCCCGACGAGATGTGATTCGGGAACGAAGACATCGGAGAGGTGGATGCTTCCCCAGCCCAGCGGGAGGCAACCCATGCCGGGCATGTGGCTGACGGTGACTCCGTCCGCGTCGAGCGGGACGACGAAGCAGCTGACGCCTCGTGCCCGCTCCGATCCGGGTTCGCGGGCGTAGACGAGTGCGGCGGTGGCGTTCATCGCCCATGAGATCGCGGTCTTCTCCCCGTTCAGGCGCCATCCACCCTCCACGGCGGTGGCGGTGGTGCGAAGGGCGCTCGCGTCGGATCCCGAGCCCGGCTCGGTCAAGGCGATGGCGATGGTTTGTTCACCGCGAATCAGCGGCGGAAGGTAGTGGTCCTGGACCTCGTCCCGGCACAGCGCCAGTTGGGAGGCGACCAGACCGATCTGTACGGGAGCCGACGCCATGTTCACGTCGCCGTACGCGAGAGTCTCGGTGGCGATTCCGAGCAGAATGGGATCTTCGGTGCCGGTTCCGCCGTATTGCTCGGGTAGTCCGATGCCCAGCAGGCCGATGTCGCCGAGTTTCTGCAGGATGTCGAAGGGGAACTCCGTCGACGCTGCGCGGTCGCGGTAGCCGGGCAGGAGAACGCGGTCGCTGAACGCTGTCAACGTTTTTCGGAACTCTTCGTGCTCGTCGGTGAATGCGAAGGAAACCATGGGAGTGTGCTCCTGTGCGGGGACTCGACTGGGGTGATCGCGGCGAGGGAAGCGCTGACGCGCAATGGAACCCGGGGTCGACCCGTGCCCCGCCGGAAAGAATTCTAGATTTGAATAGTAGGTCGACAAAGCATTTCTGGCAAGAGGTGTGGGATGCGCGGGAGTGCGGTATTCGACTGCTGCGACCGCGAAAAGCTCAGCCGGTCAGTGGCCGGTCTCGATGTCGCCGACGGCGCGGCGGACGAGTTGCAGATGTGCGATCAAGGTTTCGAGAGTCTGTGTGTCGACCGACGCGAGACCGAACCGGGCTCCGGCGAGACGATCGTTCGCTTCCTCGACCACGTCCAGGCCCGCCGGGGTGAGAGTGGCGAGGACGGTCCGGCGATCCGTCGGATGGGCATGGCGTTCGACGAAACCGGCCTTCACGAGCTGGTCGACCGCCATCGACACCGTGGTCGGATGGACCATCAGGTACTTGCTCAGCTTTCCCAGTGTGCGGGTTCGCTCCTCGGACAGCTGCAGCGACGTCAGGATGAGATAGGCATTGCGCGACAATCGAAGTGAGCGTAGCTCCCCGTCCATGGCGCGGACGATCCACTGATGCGTGCGAAACAGGGCCATGGTGGTGGCGAATTCCAGATCGGCCGAATCCCGTCGTTCCGTCCACTCGGCGCGCATCCAGTCGATCACGTCGCGACTGTCGTCGGCGGGCGTCGAGTGCTCACTCGCCACTGTGCATCCTCTCGTCGCCGCCGAACCGCGTCTCTCGCATCGATAGCCGACCTGCCGGATCGATGATAGCCGGACGCGTGTCGACGGCCGGCGGACGAACGGCTCTCAGCTGTGTGAGAGCACGATCTTCCCGAACCCGCTTCCCTGTTCGAGGTACTTGTGTGCGGCGGCCGCTTCGGCGAGAGGAAACACAGCACTGATCGGCAGGGGGGGAACGGTTTCGGCGTCCAACAGCCGTAGAAGACCCGCGAAGTCGTGGGGGCTGCCCATCGTGGTCCCGATCAGTTCGTACTGTCCGAAGTAGAACGGGCGGACATCGAGGGTGGTGCGTTCGCTGCGTGACGCTCCCAGCACGACCAGTCGACCGCCCGGCCGCAATGCCGTGACGGACTGTTCCCATGTCCCGACGGAATCCAGGACGAGATCGAAGCCCTGGCCGTGGGGTGAGAGTCGGCGAGCGGCGTCCGGCCAATGAGGATCGGTGTACAACACGCCGTTCGCCGCGCCGAGCTCTCGAGCCTGCTCGATCTTGGACGTCGACGACGAGGTTACCGTGACCCGGGCGCCGACGGCGGCCGCAAGCATCACGGACATGGTCGCGACGCCGCCGCCTGCGCCGAGGACCAGGAGGTTTTCGCCGGCGCGGAGGCGGCCGCGCGTGAACAGGGCGCGGTAGGTGGTGAGTCCGACGAGGGGAAGTGCCGCGGCCTGCTCCCAGGTGAGGCCGCGGGGCTTGGGTGCGACGCAGTCCTTCGGGACTCGGACCAGTTCGGCGTAGGTACCACGCTGGTGATCGCCGAGGATCTCCCACCGCGCGCCCGGGGCGGCTTCGCGATCACCCCACCACAGCGACGGGAGCACGAGAACCTCCTCGCCGGTGTCGGTGCGGATTCCTGCGCCGTCCGCTCCGAGAATGTGGGGCAGTGGTGACGAATACTTGCCCTGTCGTACCAGGACGTCGTGCCAATTGAGTGCCGCTGCCCTCAATTCGACGGTGACCCAACCGGGGTCGGCTTTCGGATCGGGGACCGATTGCCACCTCAAGACATCGGGTCCTCCGAACTCCTGCATCACGACGGCATCCACAATGATCCTTTCGGTCGTACCATTCGCACGATACTGCACATCCCGCGGTGCGGTGACGATCGGGTCCGCTACCGTCACCGGTGCCGATTCGAGGGCGAACCGGTGGATTCCACCGGGATCGGCTCGATCCGGCCGGCCCTGTCCGAGGGCTATAGGACTCTCCACAGCGGTCGCCGGTGTCGTGTGCGCTCGTTCTCGGTCAGGCCGCCCCAGATGCCGTGCTGCTCGAAGTGCGCCAGTGCATGCTTGCGGCATCGGAGAAGCACGGGGCATTCCTCACAGACGCGCTTCGCCTCGGTTTCACGCAGCGCGCGTTCGTGACCGGCTTCGTTCTCGGGTCCGAAGAACAGCGAGGGGTCCGCATCGCGGCAGCGGCTGTGTCTCTGCCAGTCGGTGTCGGCGGCCGACAACGCGATGGTGTGTTGTCTTGTTGCAGGAAGCGTCATGATCTTCGCCTGGATGTGGGGTATGTGCGAACGGCCGAAGAAAGCGATCGACCACGATCTTGTGTCGGAACCCAGGGTCAGTGGACGGCGCTGCAGGTGACGGTGGCGGTGGTGCATGTCTTTCCTGCGGTGTTGCGACAGGTGACCTCGACGATTCCGAGGCTGCGACCCCGGTGCACGATCTTCGGCGCGAACGTGACGGGTTGGTCCGACGGGCACGGTCGCAGATACGAGATGTGGATCGAGGTGGCGCGGAAGCCCGCATCGGCGGAGAGCGCCGCAGAACCGGTGATCTCCGAGGCGCACAGAAGTACACCACCGTGAATGTTACCCATCGGATTGGCCAGCACCGGGGACGGACCGAATTCGAGGCCACCGGCCCCGCGCGTGTGCTCGGCTCCCAGCAGTTCGATGATCGAGTCTGCTCGGAGTCGTGAGTTCAGATCCTCGGAGGAAACCGCGGGTGCGCCCGGCGGGTCGGTGAGCGGCACGGTCTGGAGGCGGGTGGACCCGCAGGCGATGAGACGGCCCTGCGCATCGACGATCCGACCACCAGCCAGCCCGGTCCGCGCGCCTCGACCCAACATCCAACTCTCGGCGCGCAGAACCGATCCGTCGACCGGTGGATCCGCTACGAAGTCGAGGTGGATTTCCGTGCTCACCGCCCAGAATCCCTCGGGCGTCATCCCACTGACGAGATGTCCCATCACGTCGTCCATCACGACACCGAGAGTTCCTCGGCACGGTCGTCCGTGATCGTCGGCAAGCCATGGCCCCGTGACCATTTCGGAAAACCCGTGAGAGTCGTTGCCGGTCACATCGGAGACTCGGAACAGCTTTTCGGCGCCGGTGGAGAAGAATCGAAGCGCGGTCGGGGTGTCGCTGGTCATGGCTCTCCTGACGGACGTGCGGTGAAGCCCGGTGCGCGAACGCGCGCCAGGGCTGTCGGGATGGGGCTCAGACGCCGCGCTGGGCCTTCGCGGCTTCGCTGGCGGCCTTGCTCTTCTCCCGGGCGGCGGCCCAGTCCGCGTCGGTCATGGAGGTCAGGCCGGCGAAAGTGCCGGGCCCGGCGAGCATCTGGCCGCCATCCATGGCGATGGTCTGCCCGGTGAGGTAGTCGCATGCGTCCGACAGCAGGAAGATCGTCAGGTTGGCGAGCTCCTCGATGGTGCCCATCCGCCCCATCGGGACCTGGTCGGCCTGGGTGGCGCCGACCGCGCTCTTGTCGGTGGGATTGAGCATCTCCCAGGCATAGTCGGTGGGGATCGGTCCCGGGGCCAGGGCGTTGAGGCGGATTCCGTAGCGGGCCCATTCGACGGCGAGGGACATGGTCATCGAGTGCACGGCGGCCTTGGCCATCGCGGAGGGGACGACGAACGCCGAACCGCTCCACACCCACGTGGTCAGCGTGGACAGCACCACGCCCTTGGTGCCGCCTTCGATCCAGCGGCGGCCGGCGGCATGGGTGGTGTTGAACGACCCGTTCATCACGGTGGAGGTGACGGCCTCGAAGGCCCGGGGGCTGAGCGATTCGGTGGGGGCGATGAAGTTGGCGGCGGCGTTGTTGATCACGCCCGTGAGAGGTCCGTGCAGGGTCCAGATCTCGTCCATCGCGGCGGACACCATCTCGGCGTTGCGGACGTCGACGGTCTGCCAGTGGACCGAGCCGGGGCGTGAGACGGATGCCTCTGTGGCGGCTTCTTCGAGGACAGCGGGTCGGCGGCCCCAGAGGTGGACGTCGGCGCCGTGGTCGACCAGGTGGCGGGCGACGCCGCGACCGAGGCCGGTTCCGCCGCCGGTGATGAGGATTCGCTTGCCGGCGAGGGCCTCGGACGTGAACGGGGAGGTGGTCATGTCGGGGGTCCTATCGGTCGGAGAATGGGGATCACAGTCCCAGGCTCTTGCTGATGATTTCGCGTTGGATCTCGTTGGTGCCGCCGTAGATGGTCGGGGCCAGGGCGCGGCGGACCTGTTCTTCCATGCCGTATTCGCGGGTGTATCCGTAGCCGCCCATCATCTGCATGGCCTCGAGGGTTGTCTTCTTTGCGATCTCGGTGCACTTGAGCTTGGCCATCGAGCCCTCGCGGTTGAGATTGTCCTCCTCGCCGGCGTCGATGCGTTCGGCGACCTCGTAGACGAAGGACTTCGCGAAGGCGATCTCGGTGGCGAGGTCGGCGATGCGGTGGCGGATCGCTTGGAAGCTGCCGATCTTGCGTCCGAACTGCTCGCGTTCGGTGACGAACGCGATGACGTCGTCGAGTGCGCGTTCGGCCGCACCGAGCGACATGGTGGCGATGATGAGACGCTCGACGCTCAGGCCGCGCATGAGGTGGCGCCACGCCTGGTTCGGAGTGCCGACCACGGCCGTGACCGGGACGGCCACGTCGGTGAAGTAGAGGTCGTTGCAGGTTCGGGCCTCCATGGTGGCGATGCCGTGGATCTCGAGGCCGGGGGTGTCGGTGGGCACCATGAACAGGGTCAGACCCTCGTGCTTGGAACCGGAGGAATCGGTGCGGGCGAGCAACAGGACGTGCTCGGCGACGTGGGCCGCGGAGATCCATGTCTTCTGGCCGTTGATCACGTAGTGGTCGTCGACGAGCTCGGCCTTGATGCGGACGCTGCCGAGGTCGGATCCTGCTCCGGGCTCGCTCAGGGCGATCGCCTCGAGCTTGCCTGCGGCCATGTTCGACACGATCGTGCGCTTCTGTTCGTCGGTGCCGTAGCGCAGATACGTCTGGGCGGCGGTCAGGCCGGTCGAGTAGCCGGTGATGGGGGCGAGGCCGCGCGAGGTCTCCTCGAGGAAGATGCACTCCTCGACCATCCCGGCGCCGCCACCGCCGTATTGCTCGGGCAACGAGACCGCGAGCCAGCCGAGTGCTGCGAACTTGTCGAGGATGACCTGGCTGTTGGCTACGGTGCCGCCAGCGGTGAGCACGTCGCGTTGTTGCAGGGTCTTGCACTCGGCGTCGCAGAACTCGCGGACCGCGAGTGCGAACTCGTGTTGTTCTCGGCTGAAGCGCATGTCGACAACTGCTCTCTGTGGACGACGGGGAGGGCGGCGTGAACTGGTGGGCAGGTCACCGGGCGGCGGGACGGTGGGGTCCCGCCGCCCGGGGAGCTGGGGCGGTCAGGCGCCGCGGAACTTGGAGAAGTCGGGCTGGCGCTTCTCGTTGAACGCGCTGATGCCCTCGAGTGCCTCGGCGGACTCACCGAACAGCTTGAGCGTGGAGTAGGCCATGTTGCCCTGGGCGATGAAGTGCTCGGTGTCGGCGTTGAGCGACTGCTTGAGCACCTTGAGCGAGGTGGGGGAGAGCTGCAGGATCTCGTCGGCCCATGCCCGGACCTCGGCGCGGAGCTGGTCGGCGGGTACGACCTTGTTCACGAGACCCCACTCCAGGGCCTGCTGGGCGCTGTAGCGGCGGCACATGAACCAGATTTCCCGTGCCCGCTTCTCACCGATGGCGCGGGCGAGGTAGCCGGTGCCCAGGCCGGCGTCGAAGGATCCGACGCGGGGGCCGTTCTGTCCGAAGATGGCGTGCTCGGCGGCAATGGACATGTCGCACAGCAGGTGCAGCACGTGTCCGCCACCCACGGCGACACCGTTGACGGCGGCGATGACGGGCTTGGGGGTGTCCCGGATGACACGGTGGAGGGCCTCGACCTCGAACAGGCCGCTGTCGGAGGGTCCGTAGTCACCGGTCTCCATGCGCTGCTTCTGGTCGCCGCCCGAGCAGAAGGCCTTCTCGCCGGCACCGGTGAGGGCGACGGCGCCGACCTCCGGGCTGCCCCACGCTGCCTTGAAGGCCTTGACGAGCTCGTCGACCGTGCGGGCGCGGAAGGCGTTGTATCGGTCCGGCCGGTTGATCGTGATCCAGGCGAGTCCGTTGTCGACCTCGTACGTCACGTCCGTGAATGCGGTGAAATCAGTCATCGACCTGGTGGTCCCTTCCTGCACTGGTTGCTCGCCGTCGCCGCGAGAACGGGGTCGCGGGACGGAGTCGTCGGGTTTGGTCCGACCGTATGACAAATGTATCCGCGTTAACGATCGTTTTCAAGGGGCGGGTGCGTTGCCGGGTCCTGACCGTGGTGGCGGGAACCGCACAGTATGCCCGCAGCGGAGCCCGGCAGGGGACGATTCCGGCCGAACCCTCGCCGGGAACCTCTGGAGGAATCGACATCCGCGACCAGCGTGAGGTGTGGCTGCGGCGGCCGGGCCGACCGTAGGGTTCGCTCGTCGCTCCGCCCCCTGACCGGCGCCTTCCGCCATGCCCTCATCCACGGAGAGTGAGGTTTTCTCACCAGGCGGGGGCTTGTAGGTGAAGAAGCACGAGGGCGGCAGCGGTTATCGCGCCGATCCTCCACGGACACAGACTGATTCGTTGTAAAGCTTTCCAGCGGGTCTTCAGCAGGGCATTCGCACGTTCCGCCGGAGCGCGCATCGCGGACAGAAGTGTGTTGCGGCATCGAGTGCCGGCATCGAGGTC
>NZ_JBSFRH010000035.1:0-61294 GCF_053589135.1 Rhodococcus sp. NPDC003382 | reverse complement strand
TGGCGTTCCGGTGGGAATCACGACGAACACGAGGCGGGGACTTTCACCTGGCCACCGGTGGGGACCGTTACTCGGCCACCAGTGGGGACTTTCTCATGGCCATGGACAGGGGCGGGGTTTCCCTTGCGCGGTGGTCGGTGGGGCCGGTAGGGCCGTGTGCGGCGATCGGGTGAGGGGCGCGCGGGGAGCGGGAACCTCGGGAGGGAGGTCGGGGTCCGGGGGCGGAGCCCCTGGGATCGGTGGACCGGATGCTCACGGCAGGCGAGCCCGGGCACACTCCTGGCCAGGGCGAGGGGGCACCGTCCGCCGGCCGCGGGAGCCTACGTTTCCCGGCCCCGAGACCACGGGGCCAAAAATTAGGAAAGCCCCAGGTCAGCAAAAGCTGAATACTGGGGCTCCCAAAAACCTGAGCCGAAGCGACATTGCAGTGCAGCGGTCATCCACGGCTTACGATGCAGCGATTGTATCCGTCAAGGAGGAGACTTGGCAACCAGTGGCGACGCCTGGATCGAACAGTGGCTCAGCAAAGACAGATTCGCACTCTACGTGCGCAAAGCGGGTGGCGATCGCACGCGGGCGTTGGAACTTTACGAGTGGAATGCCAAGCTCAGCGCAGCCTTCCTCCACGATCTGAATCACCTTGAGGTTGCCCTCCGTAACACCTACGACCAGCAGCTCGTCCACGCGACACTGCACGGTGACAGGCATTGGACCGATAGGAAGACAGTCCAACACCTTTTCCCGAAACACATGCGCATGGATCAAAGAACCGGGAAACAGGTAGACGCGAATCGAACCCCACGCGACCAGATCGGCTATGCGCGCTCAGCGGCGGGGGCGACACCCAATCCAGGCAAGGTTGTGGCCGAGTTGATGTTCGGATTCTGGACCTACATGACATCCGATCTGCACGAGAAGACTCTCTGGGTGCCTCACCTTCACAAGGCTTTCCCACAGAACACAGACCGGAGCAAGGTCCACGACACTCTCACGGCCCTGAGGAAGTTCCGAAACCGAGTTGCCCACCACGAGCCGATCTTGACCGCCCCCGAAGCTCGGCGTCGGCAGCTCGTTTCTGCAATGCGCCTGATCCGCCCCGAAGCACTCGCGCACTTCAACGCGCACAGTGAAGTCTCCGCGATCCTCGCCAAGCGTCCCTGAATCAAGGGGCTCCACACTAGTCCGCGACATGGGTCTCCAAAACGATCGTTTTGGAGACCCATGTCGCGGGCTCACCGAACCACCAGCCTGGCATGGCGACATTCAGGTTGCTCGGATCAGTCGTTGACCAGGTGAAGTTCTGGGCGGGTGGTGGGTTCCCCGAGGAGCAGCCGAAGGCGAGGCAGCTTGAGGGAGAGTTCGGCGGCGAGATCCTTGAGGCTGAGTCCGTTGGTTTCAGCCAATTCGAAGGCTCGGGTCAGGAGAATGGGGATTTCTCCCGGATATCCCTCCACTGGGGTCGGCCGGAACAAGTTGAGCTTGCGCAGCTGGTTGAGGCGCTGATACGCACGCCTGTAGGAAGCATCGCTTACCGCTCCGACCTCACGACAGCGATAGATCAGAGACTCGACCGATACGCCCCACTCCCCACCGAGCTGTTCCAGCACTTTGAGGTCGAGTCGGACAGGTAGGCGAGGGGTGATCTGTGCGGAGGGAGTGAGAAATTCTGCGGCGAATCGGTCCGCTTCCTTCTCTTGCTGTGGATCGCCGGTCGCCACCTCACCGTGCATCACCAGATGACCGAGTTCGTGTGCCGCGGTGAAACGGTGCCGGTAGACATCGTTGGCACGGTCAGGGGTGAGCACAACGACAGGACGATCGAGATGAGAGGTGGAGAAGGCATCGACGGTCGCGGTCGCGGCACCGGCGAACGGGGAGAGCGTCACGATGATGCCGCGTGTTTCCATGGTGCGGACCAGGTGAGCGATCGGACCTTCCTGCACCTTCCAGCGCTCCCGCAGCATTCGTGCCGCCGATTCGGGAGCGCAGGGGTCCTCTACGAGAACGTCAGCAGGAAGACTCGGCAGATCCACGGGGGGCAATTGCACTCGCTTCTCCAGTGCATGAGCCAGTTCCCAAACCTGCTCGGTGTACGCAATCGCCTTGTCACGCTGGGTTGCAGGTGTGCGCCGCAGACTCCGGAAGTGAGCAGACGCACCATCCAGCCGTGCGTAGGGACGGCCGGCAGAGAAGAAAGGCGGGATCACATCGAGGACGTCGGCGAGGTGGCCGATATTGTCAGGGCGCGGTGTTGTTGCACCCGCCTCCCATTGGCTCACCGCTACCGGGGAAACCCCCAGCTCGGCGGCGACAGCCTTCTTGGTGAGACCGGCAAGCCGACGAGCTTGAGTCAGCCGGGCGGGGTCGAAGCCGGCAGCGATCGCCGCCAGCTGGTGCCGATCGCTGGCCTGACCCGGTACGGACGGATCTTCGAGAAGGGAGAGTTGCCCCCGCTTCGAGGGACGAGGATTCACATTTCATCACTCCCGGTCTTCGGCTTCTCTGCCATGTGCAACGGTTCCGCCGTGCGTGGGGCGAGAACCAACTCATCGAGCGGAGCATCATCGAACCGACCGCCGCCGGCCGCAACGGTCGGTGTCACCGATACGAGAGCAGGACGCAGCTCCAACGACTCTGCGGTGCGATTCAGAGGCTCCCAGTGGCTCCAGACAACTGAGCCGGTTTCCTCGTCAACGAGATCAACCTCGGCGATACCCAAGTCGAACAACCCCGTCGGGTTGCTTGCATAGGCAACCGTCACCAATCGACCGAACTCGGCGAGCTGGTCGAGTACGTCCTGCTCATCAGCGAAGTCCCGAGGATCGTCATCGATCTGATCGAAGGACAACTGAGTCTCGACGCTCCGGCGTGTGAGGGTGAAAAGAGACCGACGCAACTCCGACAGCGGCTTCGGCAACTTCACAGTCTCTCGAGGGGTCCATCCATCCGCTGCGTACCGCCATGGGTACAGCACCACTGCGGTCTCGTCGAGGACAACGAGGTCGAACCGGCTACGGACATCGGCGGGCTTACGGGTCGCAACACCTGGGATGTGGGCAGTGCACTCGATCAGCTGCTCGTGATGCGCGACTTTGAGGGTGTTGCCGTATGCGTCGTTAGCATTGATCTCACCGGCGATGTGAGCTGCGAGAGCCTGTTTGTGGGCGCGGTAAATCGCGAGCGGAATGGCATGCAGGAACTCCTCGGCAGCATCACCGAACCGTTCCTGCGCCCACGCAGAAGGCTTCATTTCTGACACTAAGCTTGCCCGCCAATCTTCCGTTTTTCCATTCGCTTCATATCTGCACTTAAGTTTGTATCACAATCTGCGCACTCTATCGACGGCAATAGCTGATCCGCACCGGTGGGTCGTCGGGCGAGCACTGTTCGGCGAGCGCGTGATTGTTCATTCGAGACCCGAAAGCGGTCCGTCGTCGTGGCCTGATGAGTCGTGGGACGTACGTTTATCCGGTGCGCTCGGCCGGCCACCCGAACTGACCGACCTTCTCCCTCATGAATCAAACGCGCAGGTCAGGGACAGGTGGAGAACCTGACAGCCAGATCCGCCGCATGTTGATTTATGTGGTGCAGTACGTAATCGGGTTCTTTGCGATGTCGGAGGCGGGCAACACAACGGTGCGAAGCATCCGCAGATGCTTTGCGCCAAGCCCCAGCGGGTGACGGCGATCGGTGATGTCGACGGCGGGTCGGACTCCCCCGACCCACCGTCGGTGCCGTGACTGTCCGTTGGACGCCGGGGGTTAATGGGTCAGGTGCGGGTGAGTGCGGCTTCTTCTCGGGCGCGGCGCAGGGTCGCGTACATCGCCGACCTCGACAGTCCGCTGATCTCGCAGAGCTGGGCGGCGGTGTAGTCGCCGGATTCGTGGTCGGCGAGTAGGCGTTTGCGCTGCAATGCGGAGAGCTTGGGCTGTTTGCCCTTGAGACGGCCGGCCTTCTTCGCTTCGGCCATTCCTTCGCGGGTCCGGGCTCGGATCAGGTCTGATTCGAACTCGGCCATCAGTGACAACATGCCGAAGAATAGTTTGCCGGTTGGGTCGGTCGGGTCGTGGATCGAGCCGCCGATGTTCAGGCGGGTGCCTTTCGCTTCGAGCTCGTCGGCGATGGCGCGCAGATCAACGGCTGATCGACCCAATCTGTCGAGTTTCGCGACGACGAGTGTGTCGCCGGTGCGGCAGGCGGCGAGGGCTTCGCGGAGGCCGGGGCGTTCTCGATTGCGTCCGGTGTAGCCCTTGTCGGTGTAGATCCGGTCGTCGGCGACGCCGAGGCGTTTGAGGGCTGTGCGCTGCGCTCGCAGGTCTTGGCCGCGGGTGCTGCATCGGGCGTAGCCGATCAGGATTCCGTCCATGAGGCGACGATAGTGCGGTTTAGGTCGCCTATACGAGACCAACATGCAGGATGGTTATCCAGGACGGTCTAGGGTCCGGATTCCGCAGGACGCGATCGAGTGCCGGACGGCTTGCGGGTGTGCTGTTTGAGGATCGCTCACTGGTAATGAAAACTGTTTCCAATTCGATGGCACGCAAACGGGGTTGTGCGTTACATAGATTCGGACACGAGTTTCTTTACATTTTCGACCTGGGCGGACCTGTGATCTTCAGCGGTAAACGGCAGCTTTCTCGCAGATGGGATTGGCACCGCGCGAACCCGACTGCCTGCCGGGATCAGAAACGTTCCGGGCCCGGGTTGATGGTGTCGCTGTACCACTGCACACTCATCTCGGCCGAGGCCTCGAACGCTTCCAGCTCGGGCGATGCGAGGAGCGACTCGACGCACTGCTTGGACCCGCCCACGTAGCTGGCCATCAGGTCGATATTAGTCGCCACACACCACGCGCGGTCCTGCGGCCACCACAGGTTCGGCGAGAGCAGAGTGCGGAACCGGTTGCCTGCTGCGGTGATCACATCGGCGATCAGGAACATCCCCATGCACCCCGCCTTCATACGGCCGACGGTGTTCACGGACATCTTCGAGGACGATGTGGCCTTCCCATATCGCGAACCAGCACTGGTCCGCGGTGGTGGTGAAGGGAGCGAACACGGCGATCAGGGCGTGGGCCGTAGGCCGCCCAGATCTCCGGTCGGCGGGCCCTCGTCCTACCGGCCCGGCTGTCCCTGACAGCGGCTCGCAGCGGCACTGATGAAGTCCCACTCCGTCAAGGGGGTGCGCGATACGCCCGTTCGCTTCCGCCACCTCACCCCAGGTGACCGGCTCGACCCCGCCGGCTGTAGCAGCGTCCAGTCGAAGCGTTGTCACTGCAACCGTATCGGTGAACAGACCCGCGGTCAGAAGCCCTTCGTGCGAAGGAATTCGGCGACGGTGACCACAGCCTGCGGGTTGCGGGGGCTTTCCACCAGCGCGGCATACGGCAGGGCGATGATGTTGTTCTCCCGCACCGCGGTGGTGCCGGCCATCAACGGCTGCTGACGCAACTGCTCGATCTTCGCCTCCACCGACTCGTCCGGGCCGGCGCCGTAGTCGACGATCACGATCACCTGTGGATCACGTTGCGCCGCCGCCTCCCAGGACGCTGTGGTCCACGAGTCGTTCAGGTCGTCGAAGATGTTGCTGCCACCGGCCTCGCGGATGATCTGCGACGGTGCCGCCGTGCGGCCGGAGGTGAACGGTTCCGGGGTTGCACTGTCGAACAGGAACACCCGTGCCGGTTCCTGCCCGGCCGGTGCCGTCGCGTTCGCCGCGGCGACCTGCTCGCGGTACCCGGTGACCAGCGCGTCCGCCCGGTCGCGGACACCGAAGATGTCGCCGAGGTTGGTCAGGTCCTCGTACAGGGCATCGAGCGGTTCCATCACCCCGCGGCGGTCGCTGCCCGGCTGGCGGCATGCTTCGGTCAGCTGGTAGGGCACAGCACCGATCGACCGCACCCAGTCCGGGGTCAACCCGGTCGATTCCTTGAATCCGTAGTTCCAGCCGGCGAACACGAAGTCCGGATTCGCCGCCTGGACCACTTCCCGGGTGAAGGCGTCACCGAGCGCCTGCGTGGCCTCGAATTCCGCCTTCCACGGGGAGGTGGCGATGTCACGTTCCTTCCCCGGATAACTCGTATAACCCACCAGGTGATCGGTGAGCCCGAGCGCGAACATCATCTCGGTGATCCCGGTGTCGTTGGTGACCACCCGCTCCGGTGTGCCGTCGACGGTCAGCGGCGCACCGCAGTTGGACACCGTGACCGATTCCCCCGCGGCTCGGGTGGTGCCGCCCTGCACGTCTGCACCACACGCCGTCAGCGTCAGTGCCGCCGCCACGACCGTCACCGCGGCCAACTGTAGGGATCTCATCTAGTACTCCTTCTCGTCGAAGATGATCTGGGGAACACCCAGCCGAGGATGGGTGACGATATGACCGCCGATCCCGAACCAGCGCCGGATCACCTGTGCGCTGAGAACCTCATGCGGGGTGCCGGAACACACGAGACGACCAGCGTTGAGAACAAACAGCCGATCGCAGTACTGGGCAGCCAGATTCAGATCGTGCAGCGCCGAGACCACCGTGATCCCCAGGTTCCGGGCGGCGGACAGGACGCTGTACTGGTGTTGAATGTCGAGGTGGTTCGTCGGCTCGTCGAGCACCAGCACCCGAGGTTGCTGCGCGAGAGCGCGGGCGATCAGGACCCGTTGACGCTCACCACCGGACAGCGACAGAAAGCTGCGCTCGGCCAGGTGGGTCACGTCCGCGGTGGCCAGCGCGTCGCGGCAGATCCGGTCGTCGCGAGTCCGGGAGTCTCGGATGGTTGCGCGGTGCGGCAGTCGTCCCGTGGCGACGACTTCGGCCGAGGTGAAATCGAACTGCATCGGGGTGTCCTGGGTCAGCGCAGCGACCTGGCGCGCGTTCTCGCGCATACTGATCGTGGCGATGTCGCTCCCGTCGACCAGGATCCGTCCCGACACCGGTGACAACGCCCGATACAGGCAGCGCAGCACCGTGGATTTGCCACTGCCGTTCGGGCCGACGATCCCCACGAAGGTGCCTTCCTCGGCGGACAGGGTTATCGCCTCGACGATGCGCGCTCCGGCGATCTCGACGCTGATCTGCTGGTAGTCGACCTTCATCAGCCGGCCCCGACCAGCGCGCCTCGCCGGCGCATCAGCAGGACGAAGACCGGGACCCCCACCGCGGCGGTGATTGCTCCCAGCGGCAGCTCCTGCGGGGGAATGAGAGTGCGGGCACACAGGTCTGCCGTGACCAGGAACACCGCCCCCAGCAGGGGTGTGACCACGATCAGTCGGCGGTGATCCGCGCCGACCAGCAGCCGGGCCACGTGCGGGACGACCAGACCGACGAAACCGACGGCGCCGCAGATCGAGACGTAGCATCCCGTCATTGCCGCGGCAACGACGAACAGCAGCAGCCGGAAGCGGTGGGCATTCATCCCCACAGCGGCGCTGACCTCGTCGCCCATGGAGAGCGCGTTCAGGTGGCGGGCGCATGCCACGATCACCGTCAGTCCTACGGCTGTCACCACGACTGCCAGGGGAACCATCTGCCAGGTGGTGCCGGCGAGGCTGCCGAGCAGCCAGAACATCACCGACCGGGCCGCGTCCCCGTGGGGGGCGGTGAAGACCAGCACCGTGGTGGCCGCGGAGAATCCGTATCCCAGCGCCGTGCCGGTGAGCACCAACCGTAGCGGCACCAGCCCTACCGCCGATCGGGCCATCAGGTATACGAGGATCGTGGCGCAGAGGGCCCCGAGGAACGCCGCGGTCGACAACGCGTACAAGCCCAGCGCACCGAAGGCGCCGAACAGCACCACCGCGGTAGCGCCCACCGAGGCCCCGGACGAGATGCCCAGCACGTAGGGGTCGGCCAGCGCATTGCGCACCATGGCCTGCACGATCAGACCCACTGCGCTCAACCCCGCTCCGACCAACGCGGCCAGCAGCACGCGGGGCAGCCGGGAGTCGATCACGATCCGGTAGTTCGGAACATCCGCTGCCACTATCGGCCCGCCCGTGACCTCGGCCCACAGGAAGCTCGTGGTTGCATGCCACGGGATGTGCGCGGCGCCGAGCATCAACGCCAGCACCGACACCACCGCCAGCGCTGCGGCCAAACCAACAGCCAAGGTGGCCACGGGCAGTCGGCGCATCATCGGACACCGCCACCTGGAGACTGGGGCACCCGTGTGGGAGGGCGGGTCAGCACATCCGTCGAAGGACGGTCGGGGGCACAGCGATGTGGCATGACTCTGTCAGGCGATTCCATACACGACGTAGTCGTCGAACAGCTGCCAGACGGTTCCCGATTCGGCGAATCCGGCGTGTCGCAACGCGGCGAGCTGAAACTGCACACCGGTCGGAGCAGTACCGTCGCGTTCGGCGAATCTGGCTGTCCGCTCGTCCTGTAGCGTCCCGATCCGGGGGTGTGCGCGCAGCAGGTCCCACCACTGATCCCACTCGTCCGCGCCGGCAGCAAAGCTGTGTTGCTGCGTGCGCCGGTCGTGCTGCGCCGACCACAGGGTGATGTGCCCATCACGGTCGTCGAAGCGAAAATGGTCACCGTTGAGGAAAATCCCGTCGGGCGCGAGCACCGACCTGATCTGTGTGTACAAGCCGATCAACTGCTCAGGACGCAACCAATGCAACGCGGTGGTCGACACCACGGCGTGAGGCGCGGTGTCGAGCTGGGCGGCCACCAGGTCCGTCCAGTGAGGATCGGTGAGATCGGCGTCGACGAAGCGCACCCGGTCTGCGTACCCGGCGAGATAGTCGCGGGCGAGTGCGAGCAGCATCGGGTCGTAGTCGACGGCGACGATCCGGGACTGCGGAAACCGGTCGAGGATCCGCGCGGTCAGTGATCCGGGGCCGCAGGCGAGGTCGAGCGCGGTGAACTCGCCACCGGTGGCGAACTCGAGGGTGTCGAGCATCGCGGTGAAACGGCTTTCCCGTTCGGCGATGTAGGCGGCTTGCTGCCTGTCCCAGCGCTCGACGAGTTCCGCGGGTGTCATCGCGTCACACCCGGTTCGCGCAGGCCCACGACACGTTGCTCGATTCCGGCGATATTGCGGACGGACGGGTCCATCATGGTCGCGGCTTCGAGGATGATGGACCGCTTGTTTGGCACCGCGGTCACACGACTGGCGACCGGGTCCGATCCGCGGAACCGGATCCTGTCTTCGGCGCTGTCGACGTTACTGCCGAGGGCCGGGTCGGCCCGGACGAGAACAGCTGCTGCTGCTGACTTCCGACTACTTCGGTGCATGGCGCATCGAACTTCCCGTGGCCGCTGCACGCGAGCGGGCCACACGTTACGACCGGGGACGGCGAGGCGTCACCGGTCCAGCAGGGTATCGGGCTCGGGGTCGTACGACCCCATACCGTTGCGCGTCAGCTCCGGATTCTCACCGGATTCCACCTGGCTCCGTCTCCGGGGCTACCTGGCTCGATGAATCTAGCAAAACGGACAGGACGATCGAGTTGCCGGTTGCTCTCCTCGCATCTGTGCGACCGTGTCCCTGCGCGTCGGGCACGTTGCTGTCGGATCGGCCAGGAGAGCCGTGGTTCTGGCCTGGGGTTTTTCCTAGTTCGTGGCATTCAGGTGCTCACGATCTCGTCTGTGTCCCCGGGTGGTTCTTGCAGAACTTTCCATCGGGACAGTGTCCGCCGGGTAGGAGGCGCCCAGGCGTTCACGCTCGGTTGTTCCGCCCCACACGCCGTAGGTCTCGCCGGTGGCCAGCGCGTGCTGCAGGCAATCTGCACGTGCCGGGCAGGGGTGACAGATGCGTTTGGCGGTGCGTTCACGTCGTGCGCGTTGTCCGCGAGTTTCGTCGTCGGAAGCGAAGAACAACGTCGGCCCGAAGAATCGGCACACGGCTGCGTCCCACCAACGTGCCCGTGCTTCGGGTGCCGAACGTGCGGTGCCGCCGTGGTGCGAGCGGTCCGCAGCCGTGGTCGGAGTCCGGCTCGTCATTCGGAGGATCCGGGGGTGTAGGGGATGGTGGGCGCTCGGTGTTCGTCGATGTCGAGAGTGCGACCGGCCTGGGGGAAGGCGCGTTGAGCGCAGTCGGTGCGGTCGCAGACCTTGCAGCCGGCTCCGATCGGGACGGTCGTGACGGGATCATCGAGGTTCAGTCCTCGGGCGTAGACGAGTTTGTGGGCGTGGGCGAGGTCGCAGCCGAGTCCGATGGCGAAACTTCGGGGTGGAGACAGATGTCCTCCGGTGGGGTGTTCGTCGGTGGTACGTGCGATCCAGAGGTATTTTCGTCCATCGGGCATCTGGGCGACCTGCGTGCGGATCCGGCCCGGTGTGGAGAAGGTGTCGTGGACGACCCACAACGGGCAGCTCCCTCCGACACGGGAGAAGTGAAATGCGGTGGCTGATTGTCGTTTCGAGATATTTCCGGCCTTGTCGGTGCGGACGAAGAAAAACGGCACTCCGCGTTGCCCGGGCCGTTGGAGGGTCGACAGACGGTGGCAGACGGTTTCGAATCCGACCTCGAAGGCACTTCCGATCAGATCGATGTCGTAGTGCAAGGTTTCGGCCGTACGCAGGAACTGCGTGTAGGGCAGGATGAGCGCTCCGGCGAAGTAGTTGGCCAGGCCGATCCGTGCGAGGGACTTCGATTCGGCCGAGAGGTTCACGGCGGCAGCGGCGAGTGCGCCGATAGTGCGTTTCTGGGTGAGAAAAGCGAGTTGGGTGGCCAGATGGAAGGCGCGCTGGCCGTGACTGAGGCGACGGGCGAGAGCAAGGGTTCTCGTGGCGGGGTCGTAACTGCGCTTCGGACCGGGCACACCGGGTGCATCGGTGCGGATCCGCACGGTGATCGCGTGCTCGTCGCGCAGCAGCCGCGCCAGCTGCAGATCCAGACCACCGAGGGACAAATCCCGGGACACGAACATCTGTTCTGCTGCATCGTCGAGCTCGGCGATGTGATTACGCCGGTCGTAGAAGAAGTCCCGCACGTCCTCGTAGGGCATCGACAACGGCGGCTCTGCGGAAACGCCGTCATGAGTCGGTGACAGACGTTCGACCTGTTCGGTGGCGCCGCGCAGCCGCCGGTGCATGGTGACCAGGACCTGCGCTGCAGCAGGATAGCGGGTGACCAGGTCGTCGATCTCCGCGGCGGTGGTCTCGGCGGTGGCATGGTCGGCGAAGACGTCCTGCAGATCGGCAACGAGCCGGGCATCGCTGTCGACGGCGAAGAACCCCATGTCGAGGTCGAAGGTCGAGTTCAGACGCAGCAACACCGGCACGGTCAGCGGTCGCTGATCGTTCTCGAGTTGGTTGACGTAGCTGGTGGACAACTGCAGCAGCCGGGCCAGGGCGGTCTGGGTCAGGCCCCGTTCTTCACGCAGCCGACGCAACCGCGCACCTGCATACAGCTTCTGCATGTGCAGAAACTAGCAACACCGGATTTCGCAACTTTCGCAGATTCGGTGACCGGGTTACACACAAATCCTCCTGTGCAAGGTATTTCCCCTCCGACACGGTGTGCATAGCGTGCAAATCAGCCGCTGTGACGGCTGTGCCCCCCTGGAAGGTTGTGTAGTGAAAACCCATCTCGTCCGCACTCATCGTTCCGCCGAAGAGTTCCCCAAGCACGACCATCTCGCGTGGAAGATCGCCGAGGTCGCCACCGATGCGATCGAGGTGCCGACCGAGACCGAGGAGATGATCGTCAACCGGATCATCGACAACGCGGCTGTCGCCGCAGCATCGGTCAGCCGGCGTCCGGTCTCCAACGCTCGCGCTCAGGCACTGGCCCATCCCTACTCCCCCGGCTCCACGGTGTTCGGCGTCGGCGGTACATTCTCGCCCGAGTGGGCAGCATGGGCGAACGGGGTCGCGGTCCGCGAGCTCGACTTCCACGACACGTTCCTCGCGGCGGAGTACTCGCACCCGGGCGACAACATCCCGTCGATCCTTGCCGTCGCCCAGCACACCGGCCGCAGCGGTGCGGACCTGATCCGCGGCCTGGCCACCGGTTACGAGATCCAGGTCGATCTGGTGCGTGCGATCTGCCTGCACGAACACAAGATCGACCATGTCGCCCACCTCGGCCCCTCGGCCGCAGCCGGCATCGGGACGCTGCTCGGCCTCGACACCGGCACCGTCTACCAGGCGATCGGACAGGCACTGCACACCACGACCGCGACCCGTCAATCCCGCAAGGGTCAGATCTCGAGCTGGAAGGCGTACGCACCGGCCTTCGCCGGGAAGATGGCCGTCGAGGCCATCGACCGGGCATTGCGCGGCGAGGGAGCACCGTCGCCGATCTGGGAAGGCGAGGACGGTGTCATCGCCTGGCTGCTCGGCGGACCGAACGCCGAATACCATGTGCCGCTGCCCGGTCCGGGCGAGGCCAAACGGGCCATCCTCGACACCTACACCAAGGAGCATTCGGCCGAGTACCAGAGCCAGGCGCCGATCGACCTTGCCCGCCGGATGCGCGAGCGCATCGGCGACCTGGATCAGATCGCGTCGATCGTGCTGCACACCAGCCACCACACGCATGTCGTCATCGGCACCGGATCGAACGATCCGCAGAAGTTCGACCCCCAGGCCAGCCGCGAAACCCTCGATCACTCGGTGATGTACATCTTCGCCGTCGCGCTGCAGGACGGCACCTGGCACCACGAGCGTTCCTACGCTCCCGAGCGTGCGCAGCGACCCGACACCATCGAGCTCTGGCGCAAGATCTCCACCGCCGAGGACCCCGAGTGGACCCGCCGCTACCACTCGACCGACCCGGACGAGAAGGCGTTCGGTGCTCGCGCCGAGGTCACGTTGAAGAGCGGCGAGGTGATCGTCGACGAGCTCGCGATCGCCGATGCGCATCCGCTGGGTGCGCGCCCGTTCGCCCGCGACCAGTACATCGCCAAGTTCCGCACCCTCGCCGAAGGTGTGGTCGCACCGGCCGAGCAGGACCGCTTCCTCGATACTGCGCAGCGCACTCCCGCGCTGGCGGCCGGCGAGCTGAACCAGCTCACCTTCACCGTGTCCGACGAGGTTCTGGCCCGCGCCCCGAAGTCGCCGAAGGGACTGTTCTGACATGTCCGGCCTCATCTCCGCCACGACCTCCGCGGCAGACAAGCGCATCGCATTCCGGGCGTCGCTGACCTCGGAGAAGATCACTCGGCTCCCGGGCGCGATCAACCCTCTGACCGCAAAACTGATCCAGGAGATCGGCTTCGAAGGCGTCTACGTCTCGGGCGGCGCGTTCTCGGCCGCCCTCGGTCTGCCCGACATCGGCCTGACCACACTCACCGAGGTCGCCGCACACAGTGCCCAGATCGCCCGTTCCACCGACCTTCCGGTACTCGTCGACGCGGACACCGGATTCGGTGAGCCGATGTCGGCGGCCCGCACCGTGACGGTCTTCGAGGACGCCGGGCTCGCCGGACTGCACCTCGAGGACCAGGTCAATCCCAAGCGCTGCGGGCATCTCGACGGCAAGGCCATCGTGCCGACCGAGGAAATGGTTCGTCGGCTGCGCGCCGCGGTCTCCGCGCGACGGGACCCGAACTTCGTGATCTGCGCACGCACCGATGCAGCCGGGATCGACGGGATCGAGGCCGCGATCGAACGCGCGAAGGCCTACGCGGACGCCGGGGCGGACCTGATCTTCACCGAGGCCCTGCATACCCGCGCCGATTTCGAGAAGTTCCGCGGCGCGGTCGATATCCCGTTGCTGTCGAACATGACCGAGTTCGGCAAGTCCGCGCTCATCCCGGCACAGGCGCTCGAAGCCATCGGCTACAACGCGGTGATCTACCCCGTCACCACCCTGCGGTTGGCGATGGGCGCGATCGAGCGCGGCCTGCGGGTGATCCACGAGGAAGGCACCCAGGAGACCCTCCTCGCCGAGATGCAGACGCGGTCACGACTGTACGAACTGCTCGAGTACGAGCGCTACAACGAGTTCGACTCCGAAGTCTTCAACTTCACCCTCTCGAGGAGCCAGTGATGACAGCTACGCACCACGGTTCGTCGATGACCGAGACCGCAGTCCCCACCATCTACAAGGGCCTGGCCGGCGTCGTCGTCGACACCACCGCGATCTCCAAGGTGGTGCCCGAGACCAACTCACTGACCTACCGCGGCTACGCGGTCCAGGATCTGGCAGCGCACTGCAGCTTCGAACAGGTCGCCTACCTGCTGTGGAACGGCGAACTACCCACCGATGCCCAGCTCGCACTGTTCTGTCAGCGCGAGCGCGCGAACCGGCGTGCCGACCGATCCCTGCTGGCGCTGGTGGCGAAGATGCCCGAGAACTGCCATCCGATGGATGTGGTGCGCACCGCGATCAGCTACCTCGGCGCCGAGGATCCGCAGGAATGGGACAACGATCCGAAGGCGAACCGCGAGAAGGCGCTTCGCATGATGGCCGTGCTGCCGACGATCGTCGCCGCCGACCATCGGCGGCGCCGCGGCCAGGACCCGATCGCTCCGCACCACTCGCTCGGGTTCGCCGAGAACTTCCTGAACATGTGCTTCGGGAAGGTGCCGGATGCGCAGATCGTGAAGGCGTTCGAAGTGTCGCTGATCCTGTATGCGGAGCACAGTTTCAACGCCTCCACGTTCGCGGCCCGGGTCGTCACCTCCACCCTGTCCGACATCTACAGCGCCGTCACCGCCGCGATCGGAACCCTCAAGGGTCCGCTGCACGGCGGTGCGAACGAGGCCGTGATGCACGACATGCTCGAGATCGGTGAACCCGAACGCGCCGAGGAATGGATGCGCGGCAAGCTGTCCCGCAAGGAGAAGGTGATGGGATTCGGGCACCGGGTGTACAAGAACGGTGACTCCCGGGTGCCGACGATGAAGAAGGCCTTCCTCGACGTCGCCGCGCACACCGGTGGCGAGAAGTGGGTGCGGCTGTACGACATCCTCGAGAAGACCATGGCCGATGCCACCGGCATCGAGCCGAACCTCGACTTCCCCACGGGGCCCGCCTATCACCTGATGGGCTTCGACATCGAGGTGTTCACCCCGATCTTCGTCATGAGCCGGATCACCGGGTGGACCGCGCACATCATCGAGCAGGGCGCATCCAACGCCCTGATCCGCCCGCTCAGTCAATACACCGGCGTCCCGCAACGGTCCGTCGTGGCCTGACGTCCACCAAGCAGCGCTTCCGCAAGGGAATCCGCCAAGCGCGCTTCGCGGTCCTCGCGCAGGCACGGCGAGTGAGGCGCTGAGGATCGTTACCGACGGCACCGGTGGCCCGGATCGGCATCAGCCCGGTCCGGGCCACCGGTTCATCGCGTGTCCGTCACAGAATCTCGGTGCGCACGGCCCTGGCCGCAGCGACCATGTTTGCCAACGACTCCTTGACCTCTGCCGGTCCGCGGGTCTTGAGCCCGCAGTCCGGGTTGACCCACAAGCGCTCTGCCGGCACCGCAGCCAGCGCCTTGCGCAGCAGCGACGCGATCTCCTCGACACTCGGAACCCGCGGCGCATGGATGTCGTACACACCCGGGCCGACACCGACGTTGAACCCGGCGGCGTCCAGATCCGTGAGGATCTCCATGTGCGAGCGGGCCGCCTCGATGGAGGTGACGTCGGCATCGAGCCCGGCGATCGCGTCGATCACTTCACCGAACTCGGAATAGCACAGGTGGGTGTGGATCTGCGTGTCGTCGCCGACGCCCGATGTCGCGAGCCGGAATGCGCCCACCGACCAAGTGAGGTACTCGTCCTTGTCCGCGGCACGCAACGGCAGTAGCTCGCGCAGTGCCGGCTCGTCGACCTGGATTATCCCGACTCCTGCCGTCTCGAGGTCGATCGTCTCCTGTCGGATGGCGAGCGCCACCTGATCGGCGGTGTCGGCCAGTGGTTGGTCGTCGCGTACGAACGACCAGGCGAGGATCGTCACCGGCCCGGTGAGCATGCCCTTGACCGGCTTGTCGGTGCAGGACTGCGCGAAGGTGATCCAGTCGACGGTCATCGGGCTGTTGCGGGTGACGTCGCCGTACAGGATCGGCGGTCGCACGCACCGGGTTCCGTAGGACTGGACCCAACCGTTGTCGGTGGCGAAGAAGCCGTCGAGTTGCTCGGCGAAATACTGCACCATGTCGTTGCGTTCGGGTTCACCGTGCACGAGCACGTCGAGGCCCAGCTCTTCCTGCAGCGCAATGACGTCGTCGATCTCGGCACGCATCCGGTGCACGTACTCGGCTTGTTCGATGCGGCCGGCGCGCAGGTCCGCGCGCGCGACACGGATCCGGGACGTCTGCGGGTACGAGCCGATCGTGGTGGTCGGCAGGACGGGCAATCGAAGACGCTCCTGCTGGATGCCACGTCGTTCGGCCGCCGGTGTGCTGCGGCCGCGGTCGGGTCCGAGCGCAGCGAGCTCTTCCCGGACCCGGGCATCGTGGAGGCGAGGGTCGCTGCGTCGCACCGCGGCGGCGGTCCGTGAGGACGCCAGCTCGTCGGCGACGGCGTCACGCCCCTCGTCCAGGGCGGTCGCGAGCGTGACCACCTCGCGTTCCTTCTCCGCACCGAACGCCAGCCAGCAGCGCAAGGATTTGTCCAGCCGGGTTTCGGCGGCGACGGTGTACGGCACGTGCAGCAGCGAGCAGGACGTCGACACTGCCACCGCGGCTGCCTGATCGCGCAGCCCGATGAGGGTGGTGAGGGACTGCTCGAGGTCGTTGCGCCAGATGTTGCGGCCGTCGACGATGCCGGCAACCACCAGTTTGCCGGCCAACTCCGGAACGTCGGTGAGCGAATCCGGAGGACCGCTGGCCAGGTCGATCGCGATTCCGTCGATCGCCGTGCGGGCGAGCCGCGGAAGGGCCGGGCCGAGCTGCCCGAAGTAGGAAGCGACGAGAATCGCCGGGCGGTGCCGGACCTCACCGAGCCGCTGGTACACGGCGGTCACCACGTCGAGATCGGTGTCGTCGAGGTCGGTGACCAGGGCCGGTTCGTCGATCTGTACCCAGGAGGCTCCGGCGTCGCGCAGCCGGCCGAGCAGGGCCGCGTACAGCGGAACCAATTCGCCGATCCGGTCGAGCAGCGGGCCCTGGCCGTCGACGGGTTTGCTCAGTTTCAGGAATGTGATCGGGCCGAGCACCACCGGGCGTGCCGGAACCCCCAGCGTGTGGGCCTGGGTGAGCTCGGCGAGCAGACGGGTGGCGTCGAGCCGGAACACGGTGTCCGGTCCGATCTCGGGCACCAGATAGTGGTAGTTGGTGTCGAACCATTTGGTCATCTCGAGCGGCGCGACGGCCGCGGTACCGCGGGCGGCTGCGAAGTAGCGATCGAGGTCGTTGCGGATTCCGGCGACCCGCTCGGGTACGGCACCGAGCATGAAGGCGGTGTCGAGCACGTGATCGTAGAGGGAGAAGGTGCCGACCGGGATCGAGTCGAGGCCCGCGGTGCGTTGCCTGGTCCACGTGTCCGCGCGTAGTTGCGCGGCGACGGCTTCGAGAGCTGGTCGTTCCATGCGGCCGGACCAGTAGGCCTCGATCGCCTTCTTCAGTTCGCGGTGGGGGCCGATACGTGCGGAGCCGAGCACGGTGGCCGTGAAAGGTGCTGTCGATACAGACATCAGGGGTGGTTCTCCGGTGTTCGTCGCTGATGACATACCACCCGACGAGCGCACGAATCACCGATACGAGCCCCTGCTTCGAACCCGGTTCGAAGGGTTTGCCGATCAGGTCGCGCACCCATTCCACGAGGTGGCATACCGTCGGACACGGCGTGTCCGACACGATCGGCAGGTCTTCGGACTCGCAGGCGCTCCACATCCGTGTCCGGACGGGAACCTACTGGCCGTCGCTTCCCGGAACCGGTTGGGTTCCAGTGCTGATGACGGCGGTCGTTCCTGCATACCGCTGCGGGACAGTCCCGGAGTCACACCGGGTTCCCTCTCGCACCCGGCAGGGTGCTTCGACGCGCGTGCGTTGTCTTCGGGGCTCCTCACGACAGGCACGGCGAACCGCTCGCAGCGTCGACTATATAACCCCGCATAACCCCCATCAGGCAGTGGACACACACGCACCTCCTTACGGCGACCGCGGTCGTGTCGAACTCATCTAATTCGCGGAGCGATCGATGTACTGGCGAGGGGACCGATTCCGTTTCGGCTGTGAAGCGAGCATGGTGTCAAGCGGTACACATTCAGTGAGACCCCGGATGCTCTCAGAGAAACCGCAGGTCGGTCCGTTCGCGAGCCCGATCATCCAGTCAATCCGTCTGGTCTCACGTTGATCTGCGCTGCATCTCGCCAGCATTGTCGAGATGCAGTGAAGATTGACAGGACACGCCGCTACAGACTGACAGAGTCTCGGTGAGACGAGGCGCCAGTCAAGGTTTCATTCCGGGAAACCGCAGCTCAGAAGCTTTATAAAGCTGCGGTCGGCCCAGTTAATCTGCCCCGCCCATCTCGCTCATCTTCGCTGCATCTCGACAAGCATCGAGAGAACGTGGGTGAACCGGGCTCGTTGGCCCCTGCGTCGTGGTCACTCACGGTTTCTGCGGGATGGGTGTCGTAAATTTCCGTTTACGCACCATCGACGCTGAACTGCCAGGTGAACGCATTTTTCGTTTCTGGACGGTGCGGGAGTCCCGCGATCGACATCCATAGCTGTGCAGAACCAGCGCATGTCCGACGAATACTTGTCCGGGCGACGACGACATTCAGCATCACCGCAACGCGGCAGACGATCTCGGGTCGTCAGCAGTAGTACGGCGGCTCCCGATCAGGGTCGTCCTCGACGACATCGACCTCCCGCAAGGCCACGATCGTGTCGATCGCCTCGGCGGATCCGCCGATCGTGGCGAAATGTGGATCGACGTCGCAGGTCACACACCAGGCCCGATCGGCCGGCCACACGAACGCCGGCGTCGGCGCCTCGATGTCGTCGAGGAGCGCCTCGATTTGGCTGTTCCAGTCGGGGAAGTCTGCGAGGGTGCCGTGGAACAGGAAGTAGTCGCGGTTCGGGATCGACACCTTCGGCATCGGATCGTCAGGGCGAAAGCTCGGCCACCCGTCCCAGACCAGGAAGTAGCAATCATCCGGTGTTCCGGTGTACCGGGCCAATTCGGCCAGTACGACACCGATCTGGTCCGTGTCGTGCACGGCAGCTGGGTCGGCGGGGATCTCACTTTCCTTTTGTCCCGGGTAGCTCGGGTCCGGGATGATCCGTAGACGCGCATATCTGTCGAAACAGGCCGGGCCCCGTGCGGCGAGTCGCCTCCAGTCCTCGGGGCGCTGTTCGATCCAGCGCGCCGCTGTCACTTCGTCACACCGTGTGATGCTCACGCAGCCAGTATCACTGCCGTAGCTGCACGCTGAACAAGTTGCTGTCCTGGAGGTATGGGCGGGCTCGACGCCGAGCCTGGCGCGATCGGCATCGATATCCTGGCGTCTCGACCCTGTTCGACACCGCACACCAGCAAGGACCCTTCCGTGACAGCACGCCTGCTGAGCAGCATCGCTGCCGCCCTCGTCGGAGTTGTTGCGTTCTGCGGGTGCAGCACCGATCCGGGCTCGCCGGCCACAGTGCCCGCCTCCACTTCTGCAGAAACGTCCCCACCGGCGCACTCGTCTCTTGAGTTGCCCGCCTCCACGATTCCCTCTGCGGAGCAGGTCACCGAGATGCTGGCTGCCGCGTTCGACTACGACCTGGATCTGAATACGCGCGTGCGTCTGTTCGAAGGCGCCACTGTCGAGACACCTGATCCTGTCCAGCAGGTAGCGCACACGGGCGAGGCGACCTTACGCGCCATCAGTGTCGTACCGGATGGTGTGCAGGCTCTGGTGGTCTCGGTGGTGGGCACCGGTGCCTCCCGGCGGCGCTGCGCAGGCCATCACCGTCGCGCCCGGCGCCGGCGCCGTCGTCCCGCTCGTGGCCGAGCACGGGATCTGGAAGATCAGCAGAGCCTGGATCTGCACCGTGTCCGGGCCGCACTGTCGGTAGCACCGCATCGGTGATCGCTTCGTCAGTCCTGTCGGTGCACGGCGATGCGCTCGGTCGATCCCCCTGTAGTCGCGGTAGCCTCCGGGCGCCGGTGGATACGGCGATGTTGCGAGGTCGCTGGCAGTCTCGAACATCCTCGGTGGCAGGTGGGCATGCTCCGTCATCCGGACATCCCTTCGCCGGTGCGGGCTGGTGCAGGTTCGACGGGTCATCTCACCCCCCTGGCCCCGGCACATCCCGTGTTACGGGAAGCGCTCGTAGAGCCGTCGCTCGCCCCCCGTCCGGCGCGGCCCGCCGAAACCCCTGTGCCTGACACACTCGACCGATGCGATCCCGGACCTGCATCGGCGCACTATTCCTGCTCCCACTCACTCTCGCCGCATGCGGAACCGACGACACCGACCCCGCCGAACCCACCCACCGAATGGACGCCACCGTCGAAACCGGCGCCCCGCCCCCACCACCGGCCACCATCGACCTGACACCGGACCCCACCACCGGCGCCCTCAATCCCCACGACGTCGAAAACGCTGTCCGCGCCCACGCCTCCGCTGAACTCGCCGGCACCACCCTCACCCACAACCACCACATCGACGTGCACTGCCTGACCGGAGGACCACCCCTGATCCACCCCGCAACGACCCTTTGTCACGCCCAGGTCAGCGCCCCCGAACTCGCCACCTACACCACCAGCTACGGCGTCGTGCTCACCGACACCCCAGGTCGGATCCTCATCACCCCCCACTACTGACCGCCACCCACTACGGCCCCGGAACGGGGGGTACAAAAAACTCTAACGACCCATGCATTCGGGACTTTCAGCCCTACCGGACCGAGCGGTCGTAAGCGAAGAAAATACCGTCCGGCCGAACGTGGTTGTGATTGACTCCTGCCGTCGCCGTCTGACGCTGTCCGGCGACACAGGCCCCGTCGGCACCCCCTGCATCAGCCGACGGGGTCTGCCCCTGCCCGAGGAAACCTTTCACACCCGCAACTCGAACCTGCCACGATCGGACACGGGCCAGTACTTCCCGGGCATGGGGAATGCCTGGTCAGCACTCGGGCCCACCCACCACTCTCGCGCCGTACCCGGCGAACGAGCCTGAGTGTGGCGAGGAACCCATTGCCGACAAACCGGGCATTCGGGTTTTCTGTCGACATGAGCCGAAAGATGCCGTGGCGATGGCGCCTCGACGAGCCACTGTTCGATGACGCGAACTCACGCCGCGGCGACCTGGCGATCGCTGCAGCACTCGGGACCACGATCATCCTTGTCGTGCTGCTGCTCTTGGCCGGATGACATCGCCGCTACCGGTCCGAACGGGATTCTTCGACCGACAAACAAACACACGAGCGCTCCACCTCCCGGGAGCAGAGGCGGAGCGCCGAACGGCTACTCCCCAACGCATCGCAGGCAGCCGGTTGCAGCCACCGTCAGTGTACGGCGGCGAAGACCTGACCGAACGCGACTGCGCCCCGCCTCCGGGGAGCGGAGGCGGGGCGCATGGGAGAGGTCGCGGTGAACATGTCGGGGGTAGTTCACGGCAACCATCCCTGAAATCGGACAGAACGGACCGGATGTTACCGGACGGTCGATGAGGCGCCCCCATCACTCACCGACACAAACCACCGCTCACGAGAAGCCCGCGGTCGCGGCGGGTTTCCTGCCGCCAGGCTCAGATCCTCGAGGGTCCGGCTTCGTAGGTGACCCACCGCGTTCGGGTGGCGAGAGTGTTGTAGAGGGCCTGGGCCTGGTGGTTGTCCTCGGCAGTGACCCACTGCACCACCGAACGCCCTTCGGCGGCGGCCATTTCGGTAAGACGCTCGATCAGTGCTCGTCCCACACCCCGCCCTCGAACGGCCGGATCGGTGAACAGGTCGTCGAGGAACAGACCGGTGGTGCCGGTGTACGGGGAGGAGAACCGACGATGGTGCGCGAACCCGAGGATCTCGCCGTCCATTTCGGCCACCAGAGCTTTGCACTCGTGCCGGGGATCCATGAACCATCCCCACACCCGGGAGACGACATCCTCTGACGCGGGCAGCGTGTAGAACTCGCGGTATGCGCGGAAGAGGACGCGCCAACGAACCTCGTCGGCCGCGGCGAGCGGCCTGATCGTCGCAATGGTGGCGGTCGTTGCCATCGGTGGCTCCTATCGGTGATGTGAAGGTCTCGGCAGAACGGCCCGTGCCGGCGCACCGCCTGAACGTTCCCGGCCCGCCCGGATCGAAGATCCGATACGGCAGGCACTGCGCGCAGGCGTCGGACACGGCCAGGGAATCGACAAGCATCCAGCGGAGGCCCGCGAGGACCCAGGGACACTGCGGCATCGCACGCAGCAGAGGCATCGCGGTTCATCGGCGTGCCACCGAGACGGACGACTTGACACCCGATCGGCAGGGTAACAATGTTGCGAACATGTGAGTAACGTTATTTATTAATCTCATGTCCAATGATAACAGGGCGACGGAAATTGCTACACACCTCCGCAACCGCATCACCACGATGCGCCCCGGCGAGAAGCTGCCGGGCGTGCGAGAACTCTCGACCGAATTCCAGGCCAGTGCAGCCACCATCTCCTCGGCCCTCTCGGAACTGACCACACTCGGGCTGGTACGGGCCGAGCCCGGACGGGGAACATTCGTCTCCGGCCGCGACCGGACACCGGAACCGGACTTCTCCTGGCAGTCCCAAGCCCTCGGCCACGCCCGAGTCGACGCCGACCGTGCCGCCCGCCTGGGCGGCTACGGCACCGCCGAACACATCCCGCTCTCCTGGGGATACCTCGCCCCCGAACTACTGCCGACCCAGGACCTGCATCGCATCGGCTCCCGGGCGGCGAAAAGTGCTCGCGCCTGGATGATGACCCCGCCCGCGGGATCGCCGGAACTACGGCGAATCCTCGCCTCCGAATACCGAGCCGATCCGAACGACGTTCTGGTGGTCTCCGGCGGGCAGCAGGGCCTGGTCTTCGCACTGCGCACACTCGCCGAACCGGGCTCGACAGTCATCACCGAAAGCCCCAGCTACCCCGGCGCGATCCTCGCCGCGCAGAGCGCGGGCCTCAACCTCTCCTCGGTCCCTGCCGACGCCGACGGGATCCTCACCGACCGTCTCGCCGACGAACTCGACCGCACGCGAGCCAGGGTGGTCTACCTCCAGCCGGGCTACGCCAATCCCACCGGAGCCGTCCTCGGTGCAGAACGCCGAACGCAGATACTCGAACTCGCCGCCCGACACGGCGCATTCGTCATCGAGGACGACTGGGCGAGATATCTCGACATCGACAGACAGGCCCCACCCCCGCTGTTCACCGACGACCCTCACGGCCACGTCGTCTCGATTCTCACCCTGTCCAAACCGGCTTCCCCGGGTCTGCGCCTCGGCGCCGTCATCGCGCGTGGCCCGGCAGGTGAGCGGCTCCGGGCCTCTCGCACCGCCGACGACCTCTGTGTCTCACCGCTGGTCCAGGAGATCGCCTACGGACTGCTGACCTCGAATGTGTGGCCCCGCCACCTCAAACGCCTACGCACCGAACTCGCGACACGGCGCGACGCTCTCGTCTCCGCACTTCACACCACCACACCCGACATCCACATCCCGCACGTCCCGCACGGGGGCATCCATCTCTGGGCAAAACTTCCTCACGGCATCGACACCCGCGAGATGTGCGCCGCAGCGTATGCGGCCGGGGTGCTCATCGGGGACGGACGCCATTTCTTCGTCGACGAACCACCCGCACCGTTCCTTCGCTTCTCGTTCGGTGCCGCAACCGAAGGTCAGATCACCGAAGGCATCAGGCGACTCTCAGAAATCCTTCAACGGTGACGCGCGGGACTACGTCGGGCGGGTGATTCTGGTGATCGACAAGACCGGGTCGATGAGCAGCCGCTATTCCAGCGGCGAGGTCGCCGAGATCGTCCGCCGGATGGTGCCGGTGGCCACCCAACTCGATTCCGACGGGCAACTCGAGGCGTACCTGTACGGGGTGCAGTTCGCGAAGCTGCCGGAGGTGACCGTCGACCGCGCCGACGAGTGGATCGACGAGTACATCCACCTTCACGGCCGTCACGGCGGAATCGACTACGACCGGCAGATCGGGGGCGTCAACGACGAGATTCCGATCATGTCCGAGGTGATCGCCAGCCTCGACCGTGACACCAGCGTTCCCACGCTCGTGCTGTTCTTCACCGACGGCGGCTTCCACAAGCGCGCCGCCATCGAGAAGCTGATGCGGCAGGTGTTGTCGCGGCAGGCGTCGTCGCGGCCGGCGTTCTGGCAGTTCATCGGTATCGGCCGTAGCGGCTTCGGTGTCCTGGAAAAACTCGACACCCTGGCCGGGCGTGTGGTCGACAACGCCGGGTTCTTCGCCGTCGACAATGTCGATAGCCTGCCGGACAGCCGCCTCTACGAGCTGCTGCTGGCGGAGTATCCGGACCGGTTGCGGGCCGCACGGGCCGCGACCATCCTCCCCTGAACGGGTAAGGGCTGGTCAGACCCCTGCCGCGGGTCCGACCCGCCCTTACCGACGGCATCATGTCGTTGTCACCCCGATTGTCACCCTGAATAGGAGATAACGGACAATAAGTACTCGGCGATGAATACCTGTGTCGGGAATCCTCGTCGGAACACCCAGTGTGTTCCGGCCCCAGGAGGGGAGACAACGGGTGAGAACATCGATTCGAGTGTGGGCCTGCGCAGCAGCAGTGATGGCCGGGACCGTGGTTCCGGCGGCCGCGTCCGCGACGCCGCTACCGCCGGTACGCGCACTGCAGATCGAGACCGAGCCTGCGGCCGCGGGGATCACCGCGGTGGTGTACGCACCCCGCACCGACCCATTCACCCTCACTCTCACTTCCGCACAGTTCCGGACCTGGGATGGGGTCCCTGCCGAGTGCGCGCCCGGATCGTCGGTGACCGTCCAGGTCCTCAATATCGAAGACCGGGTACCGAAGGACACACCCGCGCTGACCCGGTCGGTGCTGGTCTGCGAACTGGGTGTGCTCGACATCGGGTCCGTGCACACGGTTCCGGTTCCCGTGCCGCAGTCGGCCACGGACACCGCTGCCTTCGCGGCCGGCTCCGTGTTCACCGCGAGTCTGCGTTCGGGCGAGAGGCTCGTCGACCGGGTCGAACACCCCGCACCGCCGGTCACCGAGTGCGCCCCGCCCGGGCGAGCACCAACCCGCCCGGCCGAGGATCGGTCCTCAGACAACAGTGCCGGCGGGGCACGAAAGACGGTGCCGGCGACGGCGAGCGGGCAGATCGCCGGCCACACCGACCCCGGCACCCGTCTGTTTCTGACCGGAACGGATGCGTGCGAGGACCGCATCGACCGCACGGTCACCGCCACCTGCGACGGGCAGTTCCGCTTCACCGGTCTGTTGCCGGGCCGCTATGTCCTGCTCGACGAGACCGGGCAGATCCTGCGTCACATCGATCTGGACGCCGACACTCCGGTTGTCGAGGACCTCCTCGTCGCGCCCGTGGATCGACTGCAGTGAGCACAGTGCAGCCGACGAGTGCGTGGACTACGGCGGAGGTGGTGGCTGCCGTGACACGGTGACCCGAGAGCATCACCAGAACAGGGTGGGGAGACCGGAACAGGCAGGGGGCGAAACAGGAAGAGTTTTCACGTGGGACAACTACCGCGCTATCTCATCGGTGCCATCACGATCATCGCCGCCGGGTGCGCAGTCCTGGCCGGGGCCTCCGCCCTGGCGGCGACCTGGTGGCAGGTCGACCTCGCCTCCGGATGGGCCACCACCGCGCAGCCGGTGGCCACGGTGATGCTGGCGGTGGCGCTGGCAGCCTCGGCGGTCACGTTCGGTCGGGGTTTGACGGCGCAGCGGAAGATGCTGGCCACCCATCGGCACCTCGATGTCGAACCGGCGAACGTGCAGGGTCTGCGCACCCGCATGCTCGACGGGGCGCGGATGCTCGCGCAGGATCCTGCGACCCTGCGGTTGGTGGGGGTGTACGAGCTGCTCGCGGTGGCCGATGACTGGTGCCGGATCGCCCGCCGATCCGCCCACCCGCAGCGGATCCTGCTCGAACACCAACGGTGCCTCGAGTTGATCTGCGGATACCTGCGCGCCAACCACCGCCTGGAACGGTTCGTGCCCGGCACCATCGTCGGTGACGGTGACGAACACGACGAGCGGATCGTGCGCGGACAACTGTGCGCCGGCCTGTGCACACACCTGACCACATGGAAACACCTCGGGCCGTTCCGGGTCGACCTGTCCGGGGCGGACCTGGCCGCGATGGTACTGCGCGGGCGGTCACTACCGGGGATCATCGCTACCGGCAGTGTGCTCACCGAGGCCGACCTGTCCGGCTCGGACCTGTCCGGCGCCGATCTGCGGGAGACGGTCGCGGCCGGCACCCGGTTCACCGACACCGTCCTGACGGATGCGGATCTGACCCGGGCCACGGCACCGTTCGCCTCGTTCAGCGGCGCCGATCTGTCCGGCGCCGACCTCACCGATGCGGTCCTGCGCGGAGCGCACCTGCTCTCCGCCACCCTCGATCGCACCGAGTTGACCGGCACGGATCTGACCACTGCCAAACTCATGCGGGTCGATCTGCGCACCGCGACGTGGGAATCGGCGGATCTGTCCGGTGCGGACCTGACCGACGCCCAGCCGGCCGCCGTCCGTGACCGGTCCACCGCAACCACCACCGCCATCGGGGTGAGGAAATGACCGTGCCGCCGCGGCCTCTGGGGTGGCATCAGGATCCGGGTAACGACAGGTTGCAACGCTGGTGGGACGGCACCGCGTGGACGACGTTGGTCCGTCCTATTTCGCGACCGCCCGTCGCCGGCCTCGAGACGCCCCCGCCGCTGGATCCGGCGCCGCAGCGCACGCCGATGTCCACAGATGCCACACGCGCGTTGATCATCACCGCGGTCGCGGTTGTGTTGTTCGTGGTCTGGGGATACACCGCCCTCGTCGTGGACACGAATCCGGCGCCTTCCCCCGTGGTGGCAGAGCAGGACACCGCGCCGTGACTCAGGGCCCAGAGATGGTTGGTGGTCAGTCCTGGGGAGCAGGATCGATGCCCGGAATCGACCACCGACCTGGGGTGCAACGCGGCGACAACGGAACGGTGATCGTTTTGCCACCGTCGCTCATGCGCCGGCGACCAGTCGATGCCGTGCAGCTGCAGGCACTATCGGCACGGTATCGGGCTGAGCCACCCCGGCCAGGTCCCCAACGAGGAGCAGTCTCTACCGACGGCGCGGTCCGGCGGCGATGCCGACGGACAGCATCGGAAAACCCGCAGACCTCTGCTCCTCCCGACCGTGTCGGTCCACGTCGGTAGCGTCGCCGTTCGTGGACAGTGACGAGCCCATCCCAGCCCCGGCGGTCGTGGAGACCTCCACAGCCGGTACTGCCCTCGACCTGCCCGACCTCACGCCGCAGACCCTCGCGCGGATCGGCGCCTCGGTGGCCTCGGCCCGATCGGCCGGCACCCGCCGCACCTACGCCTCGGCGTGGCGGAAATTCACCACCTGGTGCCGGACCGAAGGCCACGCCGCCTTGCCGGCGCATCCGGTGACCGTCGCCGCGTACCTGGTCACCGCGGCCGACACCCTCACCCCCGACGGCGCCCGCGCCTACGCCCCGGCCACGTTGGCGCATCACCTCGCCGCGATCGCGCATCATCACCGCGAGGCGGGACACTCCAGTCCCACCGGCGATGACCTGGTGCGCCAGACGATGTCCGGGATCCGCCGGGACTACGCCACCGCCGGGGACCGGCCCCGCAGCCCGCGGGCGCCGTTGCTGACCGCCGATATCCTCAGCATCGTCGAGCGGGCCCGGGCGAGCTGTGAGGGCTGGGCCGATGAGGTCCTCGAACGCCGCGACAGCGCGATCGTGTTGCTGGGGTTCGCCGGGGCGTTCCGCCGCAGCGAACTCGTCGCCCTGACCTGCGGGGACGTCTCGCTGCACCGGCTCGACGGGCTGCATATTCGTCTGCGCAGGTCCAAGACCGATCAGGAGGGCCGCGGCACCATCCGCGCCCTGCCCTTCACGAACAGCCATACGAGTTGTCCGCCGTGTGCGTGGATGCGGTGGACGCAGATCGTGGCCGCCTACGACAGCGGTGGTCGTTCCGCGGTGATCCGGTTGCTGCGCACCGCCGAACCTTTCGAATCCCATGTGTGCCGGGGGCCGCGTCCGCGGACCGCCTCCGATGCGCCGTTGCTGCGGTCGATCCGTAAAAACGGCAATCTCTCCGAGTCCGCCTTGTCGGGGGCGGCGGTGCACAAGGCGATCCGTCGTCGCGCCGAGCAGGCCGGTTACGACCCCGAGCTTGTGCAGCAGTTGGGTGGGCATTCGCTGCGGGCCGGGTTCGTCACCCAAGCGTTCCGCAATGGTGCGTCCGCGCATGCGATCATGCGCCAGACCGGGCACAGCACTCCGGCGATGCTCGAGGTCTACGCCCGCGAGAACGCTCCGTTGATCGGCAACGCGGTCACGAATTTGGGGTTGTAGCACCGTGACCACCACACCCCCTCTGACCGGCCACTCGATATCGCTGGCGGGGCTGCGGATCCCGGAGCGGTATCGGCACGACTGGGCACTGTTCGCCGACTGGTGCCTCGCTGCCGACCAGCGGCCGATTCCCGCCGCACCCGACAGCCTGGCGGTGTTCCTGCGCGAGCACCCGGCCGCGGTCGCGACGCAGCGGCGTCGGCTGTCGGCAATCAATGCTGTCCACACCGATCACGGCTACCCGGCCCCAGGGCGCACCGAGACGGTGCGGCGGCACCTCGATGCCGCCCGTGCCCAGCGACTGGATCGACTGGGGCAGCTACTGCTGCATCGAGCGGCCGAGCTACCCACCACCGGGTGGCCGAGTGGACTGTTCGGCCGCCGCGATGCCTTACTGCTGGTCCTTGCTGCCACCGGCATGACCTTCACCGACATCACCCGCCTGCGCCGCCGCGACATCCGCCTCGACGGCAACGCCCTCCAGGTCACCACCCGGGCCGGCGAACGCTTCCGGCTCGCACCGGATCCCGAGACCGGGGACAATCCCGCCGCCGAGATCTGCCGGCGGTGGGCAGACATTCAGGCCTTCCTCGACCAGTACCCGGGCACGCATCTGCTGCGCCACCACCTCACCAACCCGACTGCGATCGTCACTGATCCACTCAGTCCGGAGCAGGCCAGGCAACCGTTGTTGTGTCCGATCGACCGCTGGGGACATCTCCCACACGCGCGATCGATGACCGCGCAATCGGTGTCGGACTTGGTGCGGGCGCACCTGTCCGGCCGCGCCCCCAACCGCCTCACACTGCCGACGGCCCCGCCGGACAATGACGAGGCAGGGGTCGAACCCGAGGTGGTTCTCGACCCGGATTACTACGAACGCGGGATCGCTGCTCGCCGCCGCGATCATCAGGACCTCGAGGACCTCGCCGGTACCTTCGACGAGATCGAACAGCGCGCCGAGGCCCTGTTCGACGACCTGCTCACCGTGCTCGAAGACCTGTAGCCGTAGCTGCACGACGGTGCTCGCCGGTCCCGACGATGGGCAAGTAATGCAAGCAATCCCAGCAATACCGGGCTGTGCCTGCACCTGGTTCGATCTGCGAGCATGCTGTCGACGACGGGCTGAGCATGGGTCTGGCCCACGGTGTGACGTGGCGACCTCGCCGGCTCATCTCTTTCCTCACCTGTCGATCTCCCCCTCGGGGTACCGTGCCGGCGGAAGAAAATCCGGGCGCCCGATTCGGATCGGGGAGACCGGATGATCATCGCTGCGGTGAACCCGGATGACGGCGGGGTGCGCGATCCACTCACAGGCCCACAGGTCGGCCAGCCGGTGGATCGGCGGGTCCGGTACCTGGTCGTTGTCGACGGTGACATGGACGGTGGTGTCGGGTGCCGCAGAACCGACGACCGCCCACCAGGTCGGATGGGGGGCATCGCCGGGAAAGACTTCGCCGAAGGTGGTCACCGCGGTGTAGTCCGGTTCGCTCCAGATCGACACGCCCTGCTGCTCGGCCTCGTACAGAATCTCCAGTGCATCCTCAGCGGCGACGAGATTCCTGCCGTCCTCCCGGCGCTGGAGCACCATGCGGGAGACGGGAAGGACGAGACGGTCGATGCGCATCGGGTTCCTCTCGGGGTCGGCGGACGTGTTCACTCGAGGACACCAGTGACCTGAACCCACCGCTCGATGGCCACAGACATGGAACGCATTCTCCCAGAGGTCAGCGTGCCTGTGAGTCCGGATGCTTCCCTTTTTCGCGGAGAGCGCCCGCCGGAAGCGTCGGGCATTCCGGCTCGCTTTCCCATGATCGTGTTCCTGAGGATCTGTGTTCGAGGTGACTGTGAAAATCATTGTCACGCAACATGTTGGGGCGTTGTCGCCGACTCGCGGCAGAGCGTAGCGTCGATCCCAGGTGCCCCGACGAGTCATCCATCGGGTGGGCGCCTAGAGGATCGATGATGGCCGCGGTGGAGTTGACCCCGGCGCAACGCACCGAGGCGATGCGCCGCTACCGGATGCTCGAACCGCACCTGACCGGCGGTGTCCCCCTGACGCGGGTGGCCCGCGAGGCCGGCATCGGAGAACGCACCGCCCGCCGCTGGCTCGCGCACTACCGCGCCCACGGCCTGTCCGGACTCGCCCGCACACCCCGCCGGACCGGCCGCACCACCCGCCTCGAGCTGGTCCAGTTGATCGAGGGGCTGGCCCTGACCCGCCCACCGCCGAGCATCGCCGCGATCCACCGGCGGGTGTCCACCGTCGCCGACCACCAGAAGTGGCCCGTCCTACAGCACCGTCTACGCCATCGTCCGCGGCCTCGACCCCGAGCTGCTCACCCTCGCCCACGACGGCACCGCGGGGTGGCGGGACCGCTACGAACTGGTCTACCGGCGCACCGCCGACGCCCCGAACCGGATGTGGCAGATCGACCACACCCTGCTCGATGTGCTGGTCCTCGACCCGGCCGGCACCGCGGTGCGGCCCTGGCTGACGGTGGTTCTCGACGATCACTCCCGCGCCGTGCCCGGCTACAGCATCACTCTCGGCGCGCCGTCCACCCTGGGCACCTCCCTGGCGCTGCGGCAGGCGATCTGGACCAAAGCCGACCCGAGTTGGCCGATGTGCGGGATCCCCGAAATCCTCTACGCCGATCACGGCAGCGACTTCATCAGCGACCACCTGCGCCAGGTCGCCGCCGACCTGAAGATCACCCTCATCCACTCGACCGTCGCCCGACCCCAGGGCCGCGGCAAGATCGAACGCTTCTTCGGCACCCTCACCAGTGAACTGCTGCCCGAACTCCCCGGTCACCTCGACCACGGCCGACCGGTCACCACCCCGGCCTTGTCGGTGACCGACCTCGACCACCGGATGCGCGACTTCATCATCGAGCAATACCACCAGCGACCCCACCGCGAGACCGGCGAAAGCCCACACCGGCGCTGGCTCGCCGACGGCTGGCTGCCACAGCTGCCCGAGAACATCGAGGCGCTGGATCTGCTGCTCGTCCAGGTCGCCACCGGGCGGATCGTGCACCGCGACGGGATCCACTTCCAGGGCCTGCGCTATCTCGACCCGGTCCTGGCCGCGTACGTGCGTGAACCGGTCACCATCCGCTACGACCCCCGCGACATCACCGCCATCCGGGTCTTCCACCACGACCGCTATCTGTGCACCGCGATCAGCCCCGAACACAGCGGCCGGACGATCTCCCTCAAAGACATCGACACCGCCCGCCGCGCCCACCGCCGCCGCCTGCGCAGCCAAATCCACGAACGCATCCAGCTCGTCACCGACTACCTCCCGACCCGCGCCGCACCACCAGCCGCAGAACCCGCCCCGCCCCGCCGCCGCTCCACGCTGCGCACCTACCGCGAGGACTGAGCCGATGAGCCCCACCGACAGCGGCCGGTTCATCGTCACCAAAGAACACCGCCGCTTCACCGAATTCGCCGACGCGGTCCGCCGCGACCGCACCATCGGACTGTGCTTCGGCCCCGCCGGGGTCGGCAAAACCCTCTCCGCCCGCCGCTACGCCCACTGGGACACCGTCGAACCTCTCCTCGACGACTGGGGACCCCGCGACAACGACGCCGAACAACCCATCAACGCCGCCCTCGCCCAGGCCCGCACCATCGTCTACACCCCCTACGTCGGGGTCACCACCCGCCGACTACGCGAGGACCTGCACCAACTGCTCACCCGCGCCGAGATCTGCATCGACACCCACCTGAACCCACCGCCGCGGCCGCAGACTCATCCCCGGCCCCGCAACCGACGAGGAAGCCGGGTCGAGTTGTGCATCGTCGACGAAGCCGAACGACTGACCACCAGCGCCCTCGAACACCTACGCGATCACTACGACCGCGGCGAGCACGGACTGATCCTCATCGGCATGCCCGGCATCGAAAAACGCTTCGTGCGCTACCCGCAGCTCTACAGCCGCGTCGGGTTCGCCCACCACTACCGGCCGCTGTCCCACGACGAACTGATCTTCGTACTCACCCATCATTGGCGCAGCCTCGCCGAAGACCTGGACCCCGCCGACTTCACCGACCACCAGGCCATCGCTGCTGTCGCCCGGCTGACCGGCGGCAACTTCCGGCTCATCCAACGCCTGTTCCGGCAGGTCGATCGCATCCTCGAGATCAACCATCTGACCGTCATCACCGCCGACGTCATCGACACCGCCGCCGAAACCCTCGTCATCGGCACCACCTGATCTCAGACTCGCCCCCAACAGAAGAGCCGAGCCCCTCTGGGGCCGACGGCCGCGGTCGGCACCGATCGTCCACCTACGAGATCAGCCGCAGCAACCGCGGGGTCGATGCGATGTCGGGCGACTCAGATGCTGTCGGCGGAGTTCGCCGACTCGACGAATCTCGACCAGAACGGAACTGCCACCTCGAAGGACCAGTCCTTTCTCGCCACCGCTCCCACGCCGAACTCGTATCTGAGATATCCGACCAGGTCCGGGCCGTAATAGATGACGTCGGTCTGATACACCGAGAACACCGGCGCTCCCGACGGGGCGGGTGCTGCCGGTGTGTAACGGTGGCCGTAGATCGGGACCAAGCAGGGCCATGCCGCAAGTTCACGACGGACAATTCGCTCGACCTCCGCGGCATCTGCAGGCCGCGCACCCCACGAGGCCGGCCAGAACGGGGGATCTTGGTGCAGTGCGTCCCACACGAACCCCTCGATCGGCCAGTCGAGCATCCGGTGCAGGTGCGCATCGCCCTGGCGCCAGTTCGGCCAGAGATCACCTGTTGGTACCGCTGCGGCGAGCAGAGCGCGATGGTCCGATGCGAACTGGAATCCGTATCGCTGCTGCACGGCTGTGAACTCGAGGTCGCTCAGTCCAGGAGCAAGGTCCACCCCTGCCTGCTCGAGCACAGAGATCGCTTCAGCAGCTACCGGATGCATCATGCGAGTCTGGCACGAACCGGCCCTCTCGAGAGCCCGCGACAAGCCTTGCCGTCTCCGATCAAGACGGAGCCGAGGACCAGTGCCAGAGAAAACCGTAGTGAATCCAGGGACGGCAAGACCCGCCCGGTGCGAAGGGGCAGATCATGTCATTCACCTGTGGAAATGCGGCCATTTATCACTGAAGGTCACAGGCGGACCCGAATCGTGTGAAAGTGTCCGCAAACCATCGTTTGCATTACGATCAATTTTCATGAAGATCGGACTTGCCCGCGTCTCGACTCGGGATCAGCATCCCCACGCTCAGGAAGACGCGCTCCGCGCCGCCGGGTGCGATGAGGTGTTCACCGACCACGCCTCGGGTGTCCTCGCGAAACGTCCGGGTCTGGACAAGGCGCTGTTGATGGCGCGGGCCGGCGATCAGATCGTGGTCACCAAACTCGACCGCCTCGGCCGGTCGCTGACGAACCTGATCGACCTGTCGAAGACCCTGCAGGAGCGGGGCGTGGACCTCATCGTTCTCGACCAGGGCGTGGACACCTCCACCGCGGTCGGCCGGATGTTCTTCTCCATCCTCGGCGCGATCGCCGAGTTCGAGCACGCTCTGATGTCCGAGCGAACCGCCGAAGGTCTCGCGGCGGCCCGCACCCGCGGCCGCACCGGCGGGCGGAAGCCGAAACTCGGTGCACGGCAGATAGAGATGGCGCGGTCGATGTACGACGAGATCGACTCTGATGGGAAGCGGAAGTACACCGTGGCGCAGATCGCCGCCGAGTTCGGCGTGACTCGCCCTACGATCTATCGGCATCTGCAATCTGTCCAACAGGTGGCTGAGCCTCACAAGGGCTAGCGATGGCCCCCGGCCCCACCCTCAGTTGTGGTGAACTGAGGAGCCTATTTCCAACCGGATGTGGCAGATCGACCACACCCTGCTCGATATGCTGGTCCTCCGCCCTACCGGCACCACGGTGAGCCGTAGCTGACTGTGGTTCTCGACGATCACTCCCCGCCGTGCCCGGCTACAGCGTGAATCTCGGCGCGCCGTCGACCTTGGGCGCATCGACTGCGCGATCCGGTCACCATCCGTTACGACCCCCCGAGACATCACCGCATCCGGGTCTTCGACGATCAGCTTTCGTTCAACTGCCCTCAGCATGTTTGTTCACAGCACTGTAGCGCGACCTTATCCAACGGTTTGTTGCCGCCAGTATAAAAGCAATCAGAACAACAGGTAGGAGGTAAATATATACCGAGGGCATGTCGGGTTTAGAAGAACCGGCCACAGTGGAGATCAATCCGATAATGAATAGTAATGCCAAAGCTGACACCACTATCGAAGCTGCACCGGGACGGGCGTAAACTGCAGGAGCTATACATAGCAGCACCGGCAGGGCAAGTACGCCTATCAATGGTAGGCCGAAGTAGCTTCCGATCGTTTGGTCGCAGTTGTATGCCACACTCAGGCCGAGTTCGCAGTCAGTTATTTGCATCAGCGAGTCAGTGCTTATATCTGCTAACCATGCAACCGTGAGTGCCGATAATACGAGCCATCCTACTCTGGTGTACGCTATCTTCATCTCCAGCTTTCTACAACGCGTTGCAGTTTAATGCCATTATTGGTACTCCTTCTCGCGTTATTCAAAATAGCGTCAGGTCAGTTACCGCGCGAGTCGATTGCCCGCTTTCGGTTTCAGAACCTGCAACCGAACTCAGCCAAGAAAGATCAATCTCAGAGTTTTCGTTTTTTCCCGATGCGAGATCGTAGGTGACTAGCTTTGATTCGCTTGAATGAACAAGCAAATAGACATTCTTGCCGGATATCAAAATCTTGTCGTGGAGGCTGTCTGTTCGAATCTCATACTCAAGGTGTGCGGGATCCGACCCTTGTATAGCGGTCGAATAAATTTGACCCGCCGTGTTAGCCCAGTACATCCTGCCGTTCAAGGCGCCCACAGCTTTCGTTGGAACTCTCCAACCCTCTCCGGGCCCTAGGAGTTCGTATTCGGTGAGCGAAGCATCGGATATGTTTATCTCGATTTTAAGGAGAGGGCTCATGTCCGGGTTTCCAGACCCCTCGCGATCGGTGTATAGCGCGGCCATTGACAACCCGTCGTCAGAACAAACTGCCCGCCGAGACACGGGGCGCTTTGAAGCGGGGAACTTCCATTCGCCTATGATCTCCGCACCGCCTTTGGGGTCGACACGGTACAGCCAATTCGTTAGCGGCCCGTCCCAACTCAGCTGGCTCTGGTCTTCGACGACCGCGTATGCAATTCCCTCGCAGAAAGCGGAAGATACGGTCATACCGGGGAGCGTACCCGAGCTCGGTGACGGAAGGTTGGAGTTAGTCAACCAATAGTTGGTGGAGTAGGTATTCCCAACCTTTCCAGAATTGAACCATATGATTCCATCCTCTGCGTCAGGGCTCTCGACGATCGCTTCGACCACTTGCTCATCTATATCAATGTCCCGCCGCCCGTCGGGACCAAATTCGATCAACGATTTCGCTGTGGGGAAAACGATTTGTCGACCTAACGTTTGCAATTGACCGTTGAGGACCGCTCCACCCTGAACTTCGCCCAGTTTACGGCCATGCTCGTCGAATGGAATCAGCAACATTGTGTCAACGTCCGAGTCGAACGGAAACTGAGATGGCCCAACCAGAACGGCACCGACACTTTCTTCGGGAAGTGCCGAAAGAAGCTCGCTGCTATCAGCAGGAGGCGTGGCTGTACACGCAGCTACTGACGCGGCAGCCACCGCTAGCAGGGCTGCTCGAATGGGGAACGATGTGCTCATCGGAATATTCTCTCAAAGATCCTGGAGGCTCGCGTGAGCCCCTACCGAACTCACGCGAGCCTCATGAAGACCGCACCGATGTCAAGGGTACGGGATGGCCAGTGGCGAGTGCTTGATGTCCAGTGGCCATACTCCAAGTCCGCCGTCGGCGTCCAAGTCAACCGCGCCATTCGACGGGCCGTAGAAGGCGGCCCAAACGAGTGCGGAGCAGTTATAGGCTACTGCGTCCACAACCTTGTTCGACCAGAATTGAGCGTTGTATCCGAGGCCGATTTTGCTCAGCGCAAAGTCGATGGCACTTTGACGCATCGAACTTGAGGTGTCCACCCAGAACATTTCGGGGCTTTTCATGATCCGGCCGCCGCCCGTGGTGTTGTCGATGATGTAGACGCCGTTGTTGTTATTGGCCTCGACGGAGTGGGTCATAGTGGCGAAAATTCCGTTGTGGCCATGTGACACTCGCGCGGTCGCCGCTTTGGAGTAGAAAATGTCGCCGGGCCCACGTGGTGTCGGCATGATCGTGTCAACACCTGGGTCTGGATCGCCTAGCCCTTCGGCTGCTCCCGCTATCTCAGTGAGGCCCATGTTGACAACGTCTGTGATTGTGAGACTGAGTTCGGTTGCGAGGCGTTGTGCTTCTTGCACAATGTCGTCAGCTGTGGCTCCCGGGTTCCAGAGTGCAAGCTCCTGCGCCTTGGGTCCGGGGACTGTGATCGATCCCGCCTGGAAATTCTGTTGCAGCGTAACGTCACCGTCCGTGCTGTATGGCTGGCCGGTGGGATATTTTTGTTGACCAGCTTCATAGCCGGATTGCGCCCATTTGTCCAGGATCGCGCCGCTGACATCCCAGGCTCCGGTGGTGGGGTGCCAATAGATGACGCCGCGTTCGAAGCGGCTCATCCGTCCTTGGCCGTCAGGAAGATCGACGGGGTCTTGGATGGGATAGCCGAGCAAGCTTCCGGGTTCGTGGGCTCCGACAGCGTTCCATCTGTCACGGATAAGGCCGTTGCGGATGGCGGAACCGATGGCGTTCTGGAAGGCGACGTAGATGGCACCGCGCTGGAATTCCTGGCGGCGACCGACACCATCTGCGTGCACGATCTCATCGGTGGTGGGGTACCCGAGCATGCCAGTGGCGGCTTCGTAGCCGTGGATGCCCCATCGGTTGAGGAAACTGTTGACTACCGGATGCGCGCCGGTGGCGGCGGACCAGTAGATCGGTCCGTTGAGGAACGTGACGCGCTCGCCAGTGTTGCCCGGGTTGACGATGTTCCCGCTGGTTGGGAACGACAGGAAGCTCGCCGGCCCACCGAGGCTGTTGTACTTGTCGCGGATATCTCCACACACGCTGTACGGGGACGGCCAGTAGGTCTGACAGGTCGCCAACAGGGACATCCGTGAGGTGCCCGAGGTGGATCGTTGCTGCGCTTCGAGCATCTCCGCCTTATCGGCGTCTTCCTTGGTGAACGGAGCCGGGACCTCTTCCCGATCCGAACGCATCTGACCCGGCACGATCGTCGACTTCGGGTTCTCGGTCGGCCGCCAGTCCAGATCCGGTTCAGCGGTCTTCGACGACAGCTCCGGATCGTCCGGGGCGACCGGTTGATCCGCAGCCGGAGCGGTCGGCATCAGCTCTGCCGGGAGCGGTGCCACCGTCTCGGCCGCTGGGGCCACCGTGTCCTGCGCCGGTGCCACCGGTGGCTGCTCCGGGGCGGGAGCGGATTCGGAGGCTGCGGCTGTTTCGGGACCGACGGGTTCCGGTGCCACCGGCGTCGTGGCGGGGTCGCACGGCGGCGCCGGTGCTGTTGTGGTCGTGGTGACCGGCGGCGCGGTGGTCGTTGTTACCGTGGCCGTCGTGGGGACCGCGCACGGATCGGCAGTGTCCTCCGTGAGCGCCGGCGCCGGCACAACATCCGAGGTCGCGGGCGCGGTTGTGGTCACCGGTGCCGGGGACGGCGTGGGTGTGGTCGAGGCTGGCTGGGCGAGTGCTGCCGACCCTCCGACGGCAACCATCACCACGGTCGTGCCGGCGACCACGCACTGACGCCACCATCTGCTGCGCGGCACGACAGAACCCCGCTTGGTTTGCGAATTCATCTGGTACCTACTGTCTTTCATGCGGACAGGGGTAGCGGTGGCGCCATCGCTACTTAGGAACTTAAACCTTTTCCCAAGAACCACAAACGCACCAGATAACACTTTCGTCACAAAAACCATTCGTCCGGTTTGTTTTTGATTCGAAGGGCAAACCGGACTTTCCGGTGATACACACAAGGCGCGGACCGTGCCTGTCCCCTGCTGCGGCGCCGCGTCTTCCTCACCGCCTCGCGGTGTCCCCCACCCCTGAAGGAGCAACGATGAACGTGACTACCCTTCCCGCATCCGGCAGCTCGGCGCGGCGGCGGATCGCCGGCGGTGTGGCCGCGGCCGGGCTGGCGGTGCTGTGCCTGGTCGGCGGCGGCACCAGCGTGGCCGGGGCGCAGCAGGCGGCGAGCTGCCAGTCCTACTGGCCCTCGCCGTATCAGGTGTGTGACGAGATCAAGGACCTGTACGCCTCGCTCGGCGGACCCGCCGGCGCGTTGGGTTTCCCCACCTCGGCGCAGCAGCCGTTCGGGGTCGACGGGCTGCGGCAAACCTTCACCGGCGGCGTGATCGTCTGGACCCCGGCCACCGGCGCCTACGTCGAATAACACCGGCGGCCGCGGCGCGGGCGGGCAACACGAACCCGGATCAGAAGTGGATCTGCGTGACCTGATCGATCCGGGCCAGCTCGCCCGCCTCGGCGCCGGGGTCACTGGCGGCCAATTGAAGCGCGGCGCCGGCGGTCTCGGCGATCCAGCTCGACTCCTCGTCCGCGGTGTAGGTGGCGAAATCACGCATCTGCCCGTGCCGGTCGACGTCGAAGACCAGCACCCGGCCGTGAGGGTCGACGAACATGGCCCTGCGGATGAAATCCTCGGCGCCGGGACGGCGTTTCGGCGGTGCCAGCTCTTTCAGGCGCCAGCCCAGCAGGTGCAGCTCGGCGAACGGGTAGTGCTCGAGGAACTCGTACTGTCGCGACCTCATGACCGTGAGGATGCCCGCCGGCACCGACACATGTCCGCGACGGCTGCCATTCGATGCCGGTGCCTGGCCTCCGTCACGGCTGGTACGGGTTCGGCGGTAGCGGGTTGAGATCGTCACTGTCCCAGGTGACCCGATTCGTCGCCGTGGTGTCGATGGCCTCGAGCACGGGATGCGCACGCAGCGCTCCGGCACACTCGATCGATGAGCCGATGTAGGTCGACATCAGATCGATGTCGGTGGTGACGAACCACGCCCGGTCCTGCGGCCACCACAGGTTCGGCCCCCACGAATCCAGGGCGCGCACCGCGTCGTGCACGGTGCCGTGGACCAGATAGTTCTCGCGCCCGGGGATGCTCAGCCGCGGCCCGAAACGGGGTAGTCCCAGACTCTGTGCGGCGCCGCGACCGTCCCAGAACCCGAACCAGCAGTCGTCCGGGGTGGCGGTGTGCCCGGTGAGCACCGCGGCCAGCGCGGCGACCTGGTCTTCGGGCATGTCCCCGATCTCGGGTGTCTCGTCCCACGCGGTGCCCGCACCGTCCCCGGCACCGCGGCTGGTCCCGGCGTGCAGTAGGGAGAACCATTCGACGGTCGGATGGATCACCCCGGCGGTCGCGGCCGCGACCTCGGCCCACCGCACCGGCGCCTGCTCACCGGAGTCGTGCTCGACGCGCATCGCCGGGTGCAGGATTCGCGTGTAGGCCGGGTAGATCGGCGGCACCAGCGACCCGACGGTGGAATCGAAGCAGGTCAGCGCGGCGGTGACCCAGTCACCGGCAGATACATCGCCGAGGACATCGTCCACCTGCCACGCCAGCTGCTGGTACTCGTAACCTTGGGTCATCGCTGGTCACTCATCCCGCGGGTAGACGCGGGTGGCCCGGAACGAATATCCGTCCTGCTGCGCAAGTTCCCAGCCGAACTCGACCGTCGCCCCTACGGTCAAGGCTCGAAAACCGGTTCCCTCGATGGTGCTCCAGTACACCCAGCACCCGCCGGGAGTATCGGGAGAGTCCAACACTCCCCACCCCAGCTCGCCGTGCCATTCCTGCACCGTCCCCACTGTCTGTCCCATGGTGACGGTGATGCTTCCTCCGCCGGGCACAGGTTGATCATCGGGATGTCTGCCCAGGGCGGCATCCCTCGCAAAGTCCTCGTCGCTTTCGGTTCTCCATCCTCGATCACAGGTTCCTCGACCGAGGGATCGTAGTCGGAAGGCACGTTGTCGTACGTGGACATGGCGGTTTGCTGCTCCTCGATCGGGAAGTTGTCCGGGTCATCGACGACGAGAGCGAGTGCAACTGCTACGACCGCTGCAAGCACACAAGCCCCGCCCACCATGTGTGCGAATCTCAGAGTCACGCTGCCTCCTCTCCGACAATGCCGTGAGCGTAGCGGTGACCGAGATGGTCGACAGGCTCATCGGAAGCGGCCAGCGCCGCATGGCCGTTCCGGGCGCTCGTCACCGCCTCCATGTTGTTTCTGGAAGAACCCGATCCCCGGTCGATCGATGTGCTGCTTGGCGATCGTCAAACAGCACACCTTCCCACCCTGACGCGCAGCCGCTATCCTGAGATTAGATTCGGATATTGTTTAAAGATTTGGAGTAAATCATGGATGGCTACAGCGAGTTGAGGGCGGCGGTTGCGGACTCCGGAGTGCACACCACGACGATGGAGACCCTCAAGCGGATCCAGGACGCGGGACGACTGGGCATCCACATCCGGTCCGCCATCAGCCGGGCCCTGGCCTCTCACGGGATCGGTCACCTTCCTGCAGAATTGCCGCCCAATCAGGACGACGAGGTCCGCCTTTACCTGCTGGGCACCCCCATCGCCGATGTGGTGAGCGCGGTCCTGACCCCTAGTGAACGCGGGGATGCGATGTTGCGTTCCATCGGTTCGTCCGATGCACAGGAGAAGCTCGCGTTGATCCGGGACATCGTGTGCGGTTCCTCCAAAGAGGGGATCTGACGTGGTCGTACCTGACGAGGATTGGGGGGCGGACCGTGCACGCCTTCATTGACGAGTCGAAGCGTGGCGAGTACATCCTGTGCGCGGTGACGGTCCTGCCGGCGGGCCTGGACGAGATGCGAAAACGGATGAGGGATCTGTGCCCCAAAGGGAACAGCCGAATCCACATGGTGGCGGCGGGAAGGTCTGCACCGAAGATCGTGGCCGAGGTCGCGAAGTTGAACGCCGAAAGTCGCCTGTACGTGGTCAAGTCACCGAAACTTACCGAGCGTGAGGCACGGGATCTCACACTCGAGGCTGCCGCTCACGACTTGGTGGAACTGGCTGCAAAGCGCGTCGTCATCGAGTCATGTGACCAGGACAAGGAAGATAATCGTGTGATTCGGAAGGTGGTGGGTCCTCAAGCTCCGTTCGAGTACCTGCACGATCGACCGAGCAATCCGTTGCTGTGGCTTCCTGACGTTCACGCGTGGGCGTGGGGCCGGGGTGGGTCCATGCGCCGCAAGATCGAGCATCGTATCGAGGTCATCACGCTCTGAGATGCGCGAAGGCCCCCTCCGCTTGGAGGGGGCCTTCTACGTGTGATGGGCGCGCAAGGCTAGAAACCACCAGGTGGAGCTGCCCACAAGGGGTACTTCTGCTCCGGAGACCTCCTACACGAACCACTTCCCTCGACTACTGTCTCGGGCACCACGACTGTACCACTTTTGCACCCTTCCAGTACTACTTCATAGTGGTTCAACGCTGCCTCGACAGCATCCCTGTAAGCGATTGATCAGTCCGTTTCGAACCCGACCTGGTCGAATTTGAGAACGGTGGCGTTCTCGCTGACCGTGCGGATTTTGTTCTCGTCGAATCCGTTCGGCGTGGTGGCGGTGATTTCGATCCGCACTTCGAGGTGAACACCGTCTGCGGCGGCAAGGTGTTGGATGATCTCGGTGGTGATCTTGTTGAAGTCACGGGCGTAGAAGTCCGGATGCAGGGCGGTAGACCCGAAGAATCGGGTTTTCGCCACAGGAGCGGCAGCGGCACCCCCAGCTTCACTGCGGCTACCCGTACGTGTGGCCGTGGTGGTCTGAACCGTCGCACCAGAGCCCGGGGAGGTCTTCTCGTCGCCCGCGGACGAGTCACTCTCGTGCTGAGATGCGCTCTCATCCTGGGTTGCCTCGTATTCGGCGAGTTCGCGTTCGCGTTGCGCCTCGGCTCGATCAGGCTGTACCAGCAGCAGCGCATCGGTAATCTGCGGCGCGCTTACCTGATCGGACGGCAGCACCAGTCCGAGATAGTTCTGTCCGTCCCAGTCGACGGCCAGGGCAAATCCGGTCTGCTGCCAGAGCATCTCGCGGGATACCGACTGCACCCCGTCTTCGAGGACGGCGCGATCGCGCAGCCTCGCCAGGTACGGGTAGGTGGTGTAGTAGTCCCACAACTGGCCGAAGCGGATGTGACCCTCGCGGTCCCAGGCGGCCTTGAGGGTGCCGGACAGGTCGTGGCGGATCAGACCGGCGCTGCGCTGCAGAGTCAGCAGCGATTCGTTGCGCAACTTCGCTGCGGCGCGGGCAGCCAGATCGGTGGTGGTGCCGTCGGCCTTGAACGCTTCGATCTCGAGGGGTTTGGTGGCATCGCGCTGGGTGGGAGCGAGCACCCAGTGATAGGTCTGCAGCAGCCGATCGGCGACGGCCTGGTTGTGAGTGGCAACTCGGTCGCCGGCCTGCTGGCGTTGCGCGGCGGTCAGGTTCAGGTCCTTGTCGGCGTTGTCGCGGATGTAGGACCAGGCCAGAAAGTCCCGGACCGCGCTGTCGAGTTCGGCCCAGCGGGCGTCGTCGGCGGCGAGGAAAGCGACCATGTTGCGGTGGGTGCGGGCAGCGCTGCCGCGATGTTCGGTGACGTCCTTGGCCCAGACCGCCGCCGGGGAGTCGGCCTTGGCTTTGCGGTTGTGCAGATGCGCGGGGGGCACGATCACCAACCGCACCTCCGGCACGTCCGGTACGTCCGCCGACGAGTCGGGGGCGACGTGTACGCCGGCGAAGCCGTCCGACGCCGTTTTGCGGTGATCCTGCAGTCGGCGCACGACTTCGGCCCATACGTCTTCCTTGTGGAGGCGTTCGGCGTGGTCGCGGGCGGTGCGGGTGGTGTTGGCCTGGGTGTCGTACCAGTACAGCGATCCGGAGTTGTAGAAGTAGGTGGCGGTATTGGCCAGGTGGTTCAGCGCCGAATGGAAGTTACCCGGCACATCCCCGGGAAGAGCGGTGCCGAGGAAGATCCGTTGCTTGTCCAGGCCTTTGTGCGCTGAGGTGAGCGTCGGGGTGGCGCCCATGAAGACGGTGCGGGCCAAGCGTTGGGTGGTCAGACGTTGGCCGAGCAGCTGGTTGGTGTTGTCGACCTGGGCGGGAGCGGAGTTCGGTCCGTCGACGTCAGTGTCTATCAGGGCCTTCCACTGGTCGTCGAGGTACTGGGTCAGTTCGGTGACGACCTTGTCGGCGCGCAGCGGGATCGACCCGGGCATGATCAGCGGAGCGGTATCGTTCTCGCGCCAGAGCTGACCGACGATGACGTTCATCAACCGCAGGACACCACGGGTGCGCTGGAAGCGTTCGAGTGTGGACCAGTCCTGGTAGAGCCGGTCGAACAGCTCCGGGTGGATCGGATAGGAGCGGCGGATGCGTTCTTCATAGTCGAGTTCGCGGACCTCGCGGGGAAAGTCGCTGCTGTTCTTGACGTAGAACGCCACCATTGTCTTGGCGGTGGCGTTGATCTTTGCCAAGGCGGTGCTGTCCGGGGATTCGAACAATCGGCGACGGACGATGTGGAAGCTCTCCTCGGCGTTGGCGGCGCGCCACTGCTCCGCGACCCGGCCGACGGCCTTGCGCAGCATCTTCAATGCTTCGCGGCCGTTCTGCCCACCGACTTCTTCCTCGTCACCGACGTACTCGCCGTCCTTCATCTCCGCCGAGGCAGGAATGGAGATCAGCACCAACGTACCGGGAACGGCCTTGGCCGCCTCGGTCAGCGCTTGGGCGAAGGTGAACTGTGCATCGAAGGTGCCGTCGGGCAGCTCCTCATGGCCGAACAACAGGCGCGCGTAGGCGACCCATTCGTCGATGAGGATCACCGCCGGGCCGAACCGCAGGAACAGCTCACGCAGTGCCTCACCGCTGGGATTGAGCCGGTTGGTGTCGGATTCGGCGACCATCGCATAGCCTTCGGTGCCGCCGAGATTCCAGGCCAGCAAACCGCCGATGGTGTTGATGCGGGTGCCATCGGGCATCACCTTCACCGCACCGGCCTTGATCTGGGTGCCCACCAACGCCACCCGCCGTGCAGCGGGAAGCTCGGTGCCGGCGAGCAGATCCTGTACTTCCTGCGGATAGTCCACCAGCGGCCGACCGGACGCCAGATGCCATACCGCGAGCATGGAGTGGGTCTTGCCGCCACCGAAGTTGGTTTGCAGGTTGATGATCGGCGCGGCGTTGGGGTCGCCGGACAGTCTCTGCATCGCAGGGACGAGCAGATCCTTCAAACCTTCGGTCAGATAGGTACGGACGAAGAACTCCACCGGATCGGTGTATTCGGGGTCGCCTTCACCGCGGGAGACCATCGCCAGGTCCGCGGCGAATTCGGCGGCATGGAAGTTGCCGCTCTGCACATCCTGATGCGGGCTGAGCACCAGCCGCCACGGTTCGAGTCCGTCGGCACCGATCTCCGCCGCCGCAGAGGTCTTGACGACTTTGCGGTCCTGCTTTTCGGAGCTCAGACGCATCAGCTCGATTCGTGAGCGTCGGGCCTCATCGGCTTGGTCCGGAGCCCCGATGGCCCGCAGGAACCGCTCTGCGGTATCGAGGGCCCGGTAGGCATCGTCGGCGGTGAACGATCCGTTGTGCGCCCACGTGTTGCGCACATCCCGCAGTTCGGTGGCCCAGGATTGCTCGGTGCGGGAGAGGTGATCGGTGAACGGATACCAGCCTTTTTGGATTTGGTTGGGGATCTGTTCGGTGATCATCCGCAGGCCGTTCTGCGGGTCGGTGCGCACATAGGTCTTCGACGCACCAGCACCCTTGGTCTTGTCCCGCGCCGCCAGCAGGGCCGTCCAGTCCCCACCATCCAGCTTCTTCGCCAACACATATGTGTGGAACTCGTCCAGTGCGGGACCGAGAAGCTCGAAGATCCGACCGATCCGATCGCGGTTGCTCACAGCCATGACAAGGTTCCTTCTAGGTGTCCAGCATTAACTGGTTCGAGGCATTACGAGACTCAGCGACGATGTCGTTCCATGCGGTACCAAGGGAGTTGAACTCGATCGCAACCTGGGTGCGCTTCGAGTCCTCGGCGATGGTGAAGAGCAAGAACGCCAGTTCCTTGCACAGATCCCGATCGATCGATTCCGGTACCCGGGACAACAACGCCGCAGCAGCCGGTACACCCTTTTCCGTCAAAGAGCGGGAGAGGTGCACGACCACTTCCCAGGTACTGATGTGCGGGTCGGTCGCCGGGTCGTACTCCCTGACCGAGTAGATCGCCCCTAACGCCTCGGGGGAGAGCAGCGCGACCTTGCCAGCACGACTGGTCAGGATGCCGGACCGTTCCAAATGTTCGAGAGATGCATTACGGGCTCGGGCCATATTATCGGCATCGCCGAACGTTCCCGTTTCGAATCCGTGCTGGCGGAACCAAGCAATCGCGAAACGCGTGTCCGGGTCGAAGTCGCCTTCCTGCTCCGCGAGGACCTCGTCGAGAATCTCATTAATTCGGGCCAACGCGGCACGCACAGTCATCTTCGACCCATCGTCAGTAAGGACTCCTGAAAAGCGGGAGAACACTGCCATACCCGGACCGATCGCCGCCTGTGGCAGATCAACGGGAGCGATTGCACCCTGTTGGAGCTCGCGCAGCGCATCCGGGAGCTCGTCCTTGAGTGCGTTGATGAAACCCCGCCGATCGATGGTCGGGGCATCCTCGGCTCGAGGTCGCAATGCAAGAACTATGGAAGAAGCGAGAGCGTTCGTGCCTACGCTGATCATTCGTCCGCCACGTTCACTACGCATCGGCCAAGTGCCAGTGATCGACCACCCAGACCGAACCATTCCTTCGAGTAAGGTCTCCCAGCCGGTCGATGCTTCCCCGCTCGCATCGCTATCCTGCTGCTTGAAGGCGTAGTACACAGTGATGGGAAAGTCGGGAATAGCTGATTCTCTCGCCCTGCGAAAGACCTCCTGGAACCCTTCCTCAAAGAACTTATGCGCTTCGTCTTTGCCGCCATGCCTGTAAGGATTAGCGACTAGTTCGTCATTTTTCGGTACCAGCATGGTGCCGAGTAGATCTTTGTGTATGGCACGCAGAGAGCGACGGATCCAAACATAAAAGAAGTCGGACAAGTCGGAGTAGCCGATGTTGTCATAGTAGGGCGGGTCCGTAGAGATCACGAACCGATCTAGAGCACGCTCACGTGCGCTAGCCTGCTTAACGTGCCCTTGCAACCCTGTTTGGAGTCGGTCAAGCGCTTCTGCCATGGATCTTGTCGCAATCCCTAGATCGCCAGCAGCCTCAGCAAACGGAGAAACCTCGACAAAATCCCATGCCATAGGGATAGCTTGGCGAGCAAAGAGATTACGAGCTTGATCTCGACTGTTCGACCATGTGACAAGTGCGTTTCCGAGATCTGCAGTTCGGCTCACGCCTAGACCGAGATACGTCGCCACCCCAGCGGCATACGCTGCGGCCCCCGTTCGTCCAGCTTCGAGACCATCGTCAGACATGCCTGCAGCAAGTGCATCAGCAAGAACGCGTTCATGAGCCTCCCCCACGAGGTCACTAAAGTGAGTAAGCGCAGTGAGTTGGCGTTCAGTGAACAAGTCAGAAAACTCAGTCAGTCCGTATCGGACGACATTGATTCGCCCCGGCCAGTCGAACAGTTCGCCATCAGGTACACCAAGCGGCCGTTCGACCTGAGCGGCCGTCTCTTGGTCCGAAGTCGGTTCCAGATAGATTCGTGTTCTGTGCCCCTCAGCCACCGTTGCCATTAGCTGAGCACCCATCCGCTTAGCTCGTGCCTCTGCTCGGATGTAGTTCAAGTCGACAGCAGCTCTGCAGCCAATGCACACTGCCCCTGCACGTCCTACAGTCCCGTCGCCATCTTTTGCTGATGCCTTCTTTGGATCGTGGCCGATACGGAATACGACCTCTCCGTCTACGACGGCAGGGATGACGTAGGATTCCTTGCCCTTCTTCTTCCCAAGCCACCACGAGCGAACGAGAGGCATCGCAATGCCGCAGGCAGGATTGGGGCAGGTGACTGTGCGAGCCCAGATCCATGCGATGACTGTGGCTTCGGATCCGTCCGGCAACTGCGCCTTTGGGTACAGGTGACCGATGCGCTTTTCGGCTTCGTCGCGCATCCACTGTCCGTAACGACGCACGTCTTCGGCCAGTCCGGTAGCCCGCGGCCAGGTGGTGATCTGAGCATCCGCTGCTCCGGGAAACACCGGGGGCTGACCGGCGAACTTCGGAGGGATCTCGATCAGAGCCTTGTTGATGAGCACCGCGACCGGGTTGAGGTCGGAGGCGTGGGCTTCGAGGCCGAGGCGCTGGGCTTCGAGCGGGATGGTGCCGCCGCCGGCGAATGGGTCGAGGATCGGCGGCGGGTTTCCATCGGTGGAGGCCAGGATCTCTTCACGCGCCCGGCGCAGCAGGTTTTCGTCGCCAGCGTTTTCCCAGACGACGAGCTGTTCGATGATTTCGTGCAGGCGTTTGCGTTCCTTCGCGACAGCCTCATCAGTAGGGAAGCGGTCCGGAAACGAAGATGGGTCATCGACGAGCTGCGCGAACAGCACAGCGCGTGCGGCGGCGAGGGGGCGGCGGGCCCACCACAGATGCAGGGTGGACGGGTGACCATGGCGGATCGATTTTTCGCGGGCCGACTCGGCGTTGATCTTCTCCAGCGGCAGCGCGACCTCGATGAGTTTGCGACGAGGGACTGCGGTGGTATCGGCGGTCACGAGGCGGGGTCCTTCTCTACGTACATCGGTGCTGCAGGAGCGTGGTTACGGGAAACAGTAGTGGCCGGGCGTGCCAGGATCCGGCAGCGGTGCCCGGTCCGGTCGGGACGGGAGGCTGCTAGGAGGGTGGTCCGCCTTTCGCCCAGGTCTTGGCCCAGTGCAGGCGTACCTCGGTGGCGGCGAGATCGCCCAGGTCGATGCGCCGGAAGGGCTCATGTACATACCGCAACTGGTCGTGGTCGGGACCGCGGTCACTGACCGAGACCATGGCGAGGCGATGCCGGTCGGGAACGTTCTTGCCGTAAAGGACTTCGTTGAAGGTAACGGTGAAGTCCTCGGCACCTTCGATGCGGCCTTTGACCTCGATGAACACGTAGTGGCCGTCCTGCGGGTCGAGGGAGCGGATGTCGTAGCCCTTGTTGTTGTGCGGCATCTCCTCCGGAATACGTCCCAGGGCGTGTTCGGCGGCGAGGACCTTGTCGACGGCGCGGCGTTCGATGCGAGCCGTTTCCTTGGCATACCGGGCGGGGGCGCCGGGCAGCATCCCAGCGGGGATGACCAGCACCGCGCCGGCGATCTGCGGGGGTTTGGCGGCCAGACGGGATTGCAGGTCGAGTTCGGTGGTGCGGGCGGTGAGGCGGGCTTCGAGGTCGCGGGCGCGGGCCTCGAGGCGTTCGGGGCTGTGCCGGGGTTTGGCGTGCCGGCCCTGGGTGCGGGTCGCCAGGACATCGCGCAGGCGGGCCGCTTCGCTGTCGAGATAGTTGATCTGCTGGGTGAGGCGTTTGTGCACCGCAGCGCGGGTTTTGTCGAGCAGCGGCAGGACGCGGTCTTTGACCTGGGCGAGATGTTCGGGTTGGGCGTGGGTGATGGCCCAGGTGGCGGCGAGTTGCTCGACCCCACCGGCGAGCCAGCTGTGGCCGAGGACCTCGTCGGCAATGGTGCGTGCCTCCGACGGTAGAGGTTGTAGGTCCAGATAGGGTGCCGGTCCGCACAAGGTGGCGGTGCCGTCGGGGGTGAGGGTGATGAAGTCGAAGCGTTTGGACACCACCACGCTGGTGCCGTCGCTGATTTCCCCGGTCACGGCCACGATCAGCCGGGGGTGTTCGGCCGGGTCGTGCGGGTCGAACAGCACGGTTCCGGTCTCCAACGCCTGCTGGTGGGTTTCGATGGTGGCGTCGAGGACCGTGTCGAGCAGCGGATGGCCGGGGGCGAGGAGTTCGGCGCGTGGTGCGGTGGGCTCGCCCAGGTCCATGCGGTCGGGATCGAATGTGACCCGCTGATAGCGCGAGACGATCGGCACCGCCGCGCCCGGGCGTTGCCGGGCCCGCACAGCCGCGGGGACATGGGTGATCTCGAACCGGCCCGATTCCCTCCGGGGCAGCCGTCCCCCGAGGCGGGGGAAGGCGTCGTGGAAGAACGCGGCGATGTAGTGCGGTTGCAGCCGCCGGGCGCGGGCTTCGTCCATCTCGCGGCGCAGCCGGTCGAGTTCGTGCGGGGCCAGGGCTTCGTGGGCCAGGGCGCGTTCTTCGAGCAGGGTGTCCAGGCCGCGGGAAACTTCGGCGTCGACGACCTGGTCGAGGGCGGCCAGGCGGGCCGGGTCGTCGCCGTAGCGGATCGCGTCGAGCAACAGAGTGCGTAGCGGTCGGTCGGTGAAGGCGTCGCCGAGGACGTCGAACAGCCGGCCGCCGTAGGCGCGGCGCTGGGTTTCCATCTTTTCGAGCAGCCGGGTGAACACATGGCCTTCGCGGGTGCCGTCGGCGACGAGATTCCACAGCCGGCAGGTGTGGCGTTGGCCGATACGGTGGATCCGGCCGAAGCGCTGCTCGAGCCGGTTGGGGTTCCACGGCAGGTCGTAGTTGATCATCAGGTGGGCGGCCTGCAGGTTCAGCCCTTCCCCGGCGGCATCGGTGGCGATGAGCACCTGGGTATCGGGGTTGTGGGTGAACTGCTCGCGGATCGTACGGCGGTCTTCGCGGCGGGTGCCGCCGTGGATGGTGACCACCGCATCTTCGCGACCGAGGATGTTGCGGATTTGCGCGGTCAGATAGTCCAGGGTGTCGCGGTGTTCGGTGAACACAATCAACTTGCGCGGGGCACCCTGGGCGTCGCGCAGCAGATTCCGGTCCAGCAGCAGTGAGCGTAGTTCGGCCCATTTGCGGTCCTCACCGGAGTCGCGGACCTGCTCGGCGAGGGCGACGAGCACCCCGAGGCGGGCGATTTCGATGTCGAGCTCGGCGACGGTCTGCGCCGCGGTGGCGGCGTCGACGACCTGCTCTTCCATCTCTTCGCGTTCGCCGGCGTCGTACTCGTCCGGATCGTCGAAGTCGATCCCGGTCAGCGCGAGATCGTCGACCCGACTCATCGGATTCGGTGTGAGCAGGTCGCGGCGTTTGGTACCGAGGCGTTCGCGGCGGCGTTGCAGCGACCGGACGATCGCGTGCGGGGAGGACGCCAGGCGCCGTTGCAGCACGGTCAGTGCGAAGCCGACGGTGCGGGCGCGGGGGTTGTCGGCGCCGAGACGGTCGGCGCGGTTCATCTCCTCGCGGACGTAGCGGGTGACCTCGTCGTAGAGCTGGCGTTCACCGTCGGAGAGGGTGTACGGCACGGTCTCGGCGATGCGCTCGGGGAACAGTGGGGTGCCGTCGAAGGTGAGCAGCTCTTCTTTGACCATGCGGCGCATCAGCCCGGAGGTGTCGGTGGTGTGCGCCCCGGAGCGGTATTCGCCTTCGAACCGGTCGGGATCGAGCAGCGCCATGAACGCCTGGAAGCTGGTTTCGTTGCCGTTGTGCGGGGTGGCGGTCATCAGCAGCAGGTGCCGGGTGATCTGCCCGAGGCGCTGGCCGAGCTGGTAGCGGCGGGTGACGTCGAGTTCGCCGCCGTACCAGGTTGCCGACATCCGGTGTGCCTCGTCGACGACCACCAGATCCCACTCGCTGGTGTCGAGCAAGGCGAGTAGGTCGTCGTTGCGGGCGAGTTGGTCCATCCGGGCGATCAGCAGCGGATAGCGTTCGAAGGGGTTCGTGTCCGGGCTCGAGGCGATCATCTCGCGCGAGAGCAGCTGAGCGTCGATGCCGAACTTGGTGGCCAGCTCGTCCTGCCACTGCTCGACCAGCGAGCCGGGAGCGACGATCAACATGCGGGTCAGGTCCCCGCGCAGCATCAGTTCTTTCGCGTAGAGCCCGGCCATGATCGTCTTCCCGGCGCCGGGGTCGTCGGCGAGGACGAACCGCAGCGGGGTGCGGGGCAGCAGTTCGCCGTAGACGGCACGGATCTGGTGCGGCAAGGGATCGACTGCGCTGGAGGAGACCGCCACCATCGGATCGTGCAGACCGGCCATGCGGATGCGCAGGGCTTCAGCGGCGAGCCGGAACTCGGCCGGATCGGCATCGAACGACCAGCGGGCCTGCGGTGTCTCGATCCGCAGACGTTCCTCATCGGTTCGGTACAGCAACTGCTGACCCAAACCACCGGCGGTGTCCTTGAACGTCACTGTCACCGCGTCCGGTCCGTGCCGGTCGACATCGACAAGGGTCACAGGTCCTGAATGCACACCACGAAGCACCTGGCCACGGTCGAGATCCTCGAGCCGCACCGGCATCCCTACCGGTGATGAAGCTGCCACCGTCCTGTCACTCTCCCCTGCGTTGTCGCCTTACAGATGTGATCGTTCGCCGGGCGAAGAATGTCACACATCACCTTTATCGTTCTGGGCTCGGGCACCTTCGGGTAGCTGGCACGGCGTGCAGGGACTGTCTGAATAACGGTGGATCCGGGTTGGCCTGACACGCCGAGCAGCGTGCTTGGCGGGAAGGATCGACCATGACGGAAACACTGGAGCCCATGGCGGACGAGGTGAACCAGCTGGAGTTGGCGCAGCAGCTGCTGGCCCAGGCCAAGGAACAAGGCGTCGAACTGATGGGCCCGAACGGACTGCTCGGGCAGTTGACGAAGAACGTGCTCGAAACCGCACTGGATGCGGAGATGACCGAGCACCTCGGTTACGAGAAGAACGACCCGGCCGGACGCGGTAGCGGCAACTCCCGCAACGGCACCAGATCGAAGACGGTGCTGACCGAGATCGGCCCGGTCGAGATCGACGTCCCGAGGGACACCGAGTCGAGCTTCGAACCGAAGATCGTGCGCAAACGGCAACGGCGGCTGACCGGCATCGACGAGATCGTGCTTTCCCTCAGCGCCAAAGGGCTGACCACCGGAGAGATCTCGGCGCACTTTCAGGACATCTACGGAGCGTCGGTGTCGAAGGACACCATCTCCCGGATCACCGACAAGGTGCTCGAGGAAATGACCGAATGGCAGAACCGGCCCCTCGATCGGGTGTATCCGGTGGTGTTCATCGACGCCATCCACGTCAAGATCCGCGACGGTCAGGTCACCAACCGACCGATCTACGTCGCGATCGGGGTGACCGTCAATGGCGAACGCGACATCTTGGGGTTGTGGGCCGGCGACGGCGGGGAAGGCGCGAAGTTCTGGCTGGCGGTGCTCACCGAGATCAAGAACCGCGGAGTCGCTGATGTGTGCATCGTCGTCTGCGACGGGCTCAAGGGTTTGCCGGATGCGATCAATACGGTGTGGGAGTTGGCGGTGGTGCAGACCTGCATCATTCACCTGATCCGTAACACTTTTCGGTTCGCACCACGTCAGCATTGGGACGAGATGTCCCGCGATCTCAAGCCGATCTATACCGCTCCGACCGAGGCCGCGGCCAAGGAACGGTTCGTCGAGTTCGCCACCAAGTGGGGGCCGAAGTATCCGGCGATCGTGCGGTTGTGGGAGAACGCGTGGAGCGAGTTCGTGCCGTTCCTCGACTACGACATCGAGATCCGGCGGGTGATCTGCTCGACGAACGCGATCGAGTCGATCAATGCCCGCTACCGGCGGGCGATCCGCGCCCGTGGGCATTTCCCGACCGAGCAGGCCGCGCTGAAGTGTCTCTATCTCGCGACGCGGGCGCTGGACCCCACCGGTCGGGGTAGGGCACGATGGGCGATGAGGTGGAAGCCTGCTCTTAACCTGCCGCTTTCACGGTGATTCGTGATTGCAGGGTGTCGTGAACGAAGAATGGCGCCCTGAACTGCGAAGATATGGCTTGTCTAGGGTCATGTCCGCCGCAGTTCGAGGAGCACCATTCAGGTGAACAAGTCTACGTCCCCCTACCCACGCGTGTCCGCATCGGCCACTGGAACCGGTGTTGTGTCGCAGGCCGGAGCGGTCCTGCTGCTGCGCACCGCGGAGAAGACCGGCCTCACCGCGGCGTTGACGACCGAGCTCTCACCGTATCGAAAACCGCTGGCCCACCACGATCCCGGCAAGATCCTCCTCGATCTCGCGACAGCACTGGCGATCGGTGGAGACTGCCTCGCCGACATCGCACAACTGCGGGCTCACCCGGAACTCTTCGGTGCGGTGGCCTCCGACCCGACCGTCTCCCGCCTGATCGGCGTGTTGGCCGCCGACGCCGACACCGCGCTCGCCGCGATCGGACGTGCCCGCGCCACCGCACGCACCCATGCCTGGACTGCCGCCGGTACATCGGCACCGGATCACGCCATCGACCAAGCGCATCCGCTGGTCCTCGATATCGATGCCACCCTGGTCACCGCGCATTCCGAGAAGGAACAGGCCGCCCCGACATTCAAGCGAGGCTTCGGTTTCCATCCACTGTGCGCGTTCGTCGACCACGGCACCGGCGGCACCGGTGAACCCGTCGCGATGCTGCTGCGGCCGGGTAACTCGGGATCGAACACCGCCGTCGATCACATCACCGTGGTGCAGGACGCACTCGCACAGTTGCCGTTCGACCCGGCCTACCGGGTCGGGAAGAAGGTACTGGTGCGCATCGACGGCGCCGGCGGCACCCACCAACTGATCGAGTATCTGACCAAGCGCAGGCTCTCGTATTCGGTGGGGTTCGGGTTGACCGACGCCCATGCCGAGGCGATCGATCTGGTTCCCGATCAGGCGTGGACCCCGGCCTACGACGCCGACGGACAGGTCCGCGACGGGGCCTGGGTCACCGAGATCACCGACCTGCTCGACCTGTCATCGTGGCCGAAGGGCATGCGGGTTGTGGTCCGGAAGGAGCGCCCACATCCGGGTGCGCAGTTGCGGTTCACCGATCGTGACGGGCTGCGCCTGACGGCGTTCGTGACCAACACCCGGCGCGGGCAACTGCCGGATCTGGAGCTGCGCCACCGGCGGCGGGCCCGGTGCGAGGACCGGATCCGGGCGGCGAAAGTCACCGGGTTGCAGAACCTTCCGTTGCACGGTTTCGATCAGAACCGGATCTGGTTGGCGCTCGTGCAGCTGGCGTGTGAGCTCGTCGCGTGGACCCAGATGCTGGCCCTGGTCGATCATCCGGCCCGGTGTTGGGAACCGAAGCGGCTGCGGTTGCGACTGTGGTCGATCGCCGGGCGGATCACCCGTCACGCCCGCCGCACCGTGGTCAACCTCGCCGCCCGGGCGCCGTCGGTCGCGGTCCTCACCGCAGCGCTGAAGCGCCTCGACGCGCTGCCCGCACCGGCCTGACCAGCCGGAACGTATCCGATCGAACGAAAGGACCGCACGCATTCGGGGCCGTGGACCCCGACGTCACCCGACCGTGTCGGGCGACAGACCGTGGCCGCACCCCGCGTCCGCGGTCTCCACACCCAATCCGAAGACGCTCAGGCCGGCACACCGGACTCAAGAAAGATTGAGGTTAATGCCTTCGCGATCACTTTCGAAGGACGCATCAACTAACCGATGCCAGGCCGGATCCACCGTTTATCGGACACTCCCGGCGTGCATGGAATCACGAGGTTCGTGAAGTGTGTCGAGCGGATTCATCCGCCAGACGTGCAGGAGTCTGCATCCTGGAGGGTATATGTCGGAAGTGTCTGAGATGCTCCAGTTGCCGACATGGTTCTGAAGGGATGAGCATGGCCATTTTCTATTTCGATATCGGTGGTTCACCGATTGCGTTCCGACGGATGGAAGGGGACAAGTTCCTCTTTGACAAGCGCGGAAAGTGGATCGGATGGTTCCCCTGGGGGGATGCCGATGCCGTCGACAAGAAGGGGAATTACCTGGGGACGGTGGTAGGTAATCGGCTTCTGCACCGCACGTTTCAACCACATCGCGGATACCCGGGATACCCCGGATACCCTGGGTACGCTGGTTATCCGGGGTATCCCGGTCACGCCGGTCATGCCGGGTACCAGAGCGGATTCAAAGATGTCGACCCCAGTCGACTGCAGGGATAGGGGTAAGTCCCGGAGATTGGCGGGAATCAGGGGCTGCCCCAGCCTCGGGATCTCGTGCACACACGGGCGCGCTCCCCCTGATTGGCACAATACGAGGTGTGCCGATCACACGCGCCAAACTTGTCGAGACGTATGGACAAGCGATCCTGTCCGGGAATGCCGCCGTCTTTGTGGGCGCGGGACTCTCGCGGGCTGCTGGTTATCCGGACTGGGGTTCACTACTGAAGCCGATGCAAGATCGCTGTGATATTCCGGGCCACGCCGATCTGCCGTTGGTCGCCGAGTACATCGCACTGGACCGCGGGAACGGCGGCCGCGACGCGCTGGAGACCCACATCCTTACCACCATGATCAAGATTCCACCCGAACCGACATCAAGCCACCGGGATCTGCGACGTCTCGACATCAAAGAGATTTGGACTACCAACTACGACCGATTGCTGGAAACTGCCATTCCCGAGGCCGTCGTCGTGGCTGGAGAGAACCACGTTCATAACATCGCCTCGCGCCGGCGAGCGATCATCAAGATGCACGGCAGCATCGACAACCGTAATGAGTGGGAACTCCCGCCTGTCATCACACGTACCGATTACGAACGCTACGAACTGGCACACCCTCGCACCTGGACCGTGCTCCGATCGTCGTACATGAGCCGCACCATGCTCTTCCTGGGATTCAGTTTCACCGACCCCAACATCGAGATACTCCTCCGCCTTGCCCGCACCCTGGGGACCGCATCCGCCGACCGCCACATCGCCGTGATGAAACCCCCCAATGGGGCCGATGACACACCGGAAGACCTACGCCGGTATCGACTCCAGGCCGCCGACCTCGAGAACAGCGGCGTCACCGTCTGCGAGATCAACGATCACGACGAGATCCCTGATCTGCTCGCCGAGCTGGTGCTGCGTACCCGGCCGCCACACCTGTTCATCTCGGGCAGCAGCGGAATCGAAAACGCAACGCCGGAGCAAGACGAAGAGATCCTGGGTCCCTGGTGTGCAACGCTCGCTGCCACCCTCGTCGATGAACCGACATGGACAATCGCCAGCCTCGGCGGCCCGGCCGGCTGGTACACCTCGCGGGACGTCGCACGGACGCGGCGGAAGGAAGGGACCTACGACCCCAGCAAACTTATGATCCATTTTCGCGGGAAGGACGAACCCCCCGTGGTGCCGCCAGAGAGAGTCGGGACCTCCATTTACTCCGATCTCCCGCGCAAGGAACTCGTCACAAGTGTCCTCGACGACTGTCGGGCGCTCGTCGCCATCCGTGGGGGGACCCGAACCGCCGTGGAGATCGGTTGGGCGACAGATCGACGGGTCGCGGTGATCCCCATTGCCGCCGCCGGTGGCGCCGCACGCGACTACTGGGAAGCTCACAGGGACAACCCTCCAACTATCGGCAGCCGTCCCACCGAGCACGCGACGTGGGAGAGGCTCAACGATGCCGACCCGACCATCACCGCCCGCGCCGCAAAATCCCTGATCAAGCAGGCCATGTACGAGTCGCAGTCCACTTCGTGATGCGTGTCGTACAGCCCTCGTACCATGACTGTCATGGAGGATGACTACCTGCGGCAGGCCGCGATCGTGATGGCTTCTCTCGAGCTGCTCCCGGCACAGCCCAGCGATCTCACCTACATTTTGCGCACCCCCGCCCAGTTCCGCGCTCTGCTGGATCTGAGCCTCCTGGATCCAAGCAATAGATCGTCGGATTCTGAGCTGGTCCGATACCTCCACGACAGTCTCGACCACGCGCGAATCGAATACTGGCACAAGCAGATCGACATTCTGGCCAGGGATGGCGTCGCCCGCCCCCTCCTGTCCGCGGACACAAACGGTACCCCGGTCTACCCGACACGGCTCGCCGAGTGCTGGGACGCACCTCCGATATTGTTCGCCACCGCGGCCCTGGACCGTGAATCCTCCTCCGTAGCAATCATCGGTAGCAGATCCGCCGGTACAGAGGTCATCCGTGACACCCACGAGTTGGCCGCAGATCTCGCGGCCACCGGAACGACGATCGTGTCCGGCTTAGCTCTCGGCGTTGACGCCGCCGCACACGAAGGAGCACTGGCAGCGGACGGAACCACCGTCGCTGTGATGGGGACCGGTATCACCCGCATCTACCCCGAGCAGAACACCGATCTGGCTCACCGGATACGCAAGAACGGGGTGTTGGTATCGCAGTTCGCGCCGTATGCCCCGAGAACTCGCACCTCGTTCCTGCGCCGCAATCACGTGATCGCCGGCCTCAGCGATATCAGCATCATCATGTCCGGTGAGTCCCGTAGCGGCAGCCGACACGAGATCGAGCAAGCCATCGGATACGGCCGACGAGTCCTGATGTGGTCACCCGCCCTCGAACACCAAGATTGGGCGCGCAAGCTCGCCGACGACGGCAAAGCTTCCTTTGTCACCAGCGCTGAGGAGGTTCGGCGCACGCTCGACGGGATCGACCAGTGATCGAGAACATCGACCCGCATCTCTGGGAATTGTCCGAGAAGGCAATCCCCGAACTGGTACCGCCTCCCACCGATGGGCAGCCTGAAACCTGTTGGCGCTGTCGCACGTGGACAGAATGGACGACTGGGGAGTGCTGGAACTGCGCGAAGAATAGGAAAATCCTAGGGGTGCCCGCACCGCCGCTGGACATGATCTCGTTGTACAACAAGCCGTCGCAGCTACGCGAATGGCTGACCTGCTACAAGGGCCGTATCGACGAAAGTGAGCCCTTCATCCCCGAGTACGTCGACGTCGTCAAGGCACTGATCGCCAGGTTCCTGTACGAACACGGTGCGCGCATACAAGCACGAAGTTCGGTTGACGTGATCACCGTCGTCCCCTCGTCTAGCCGGACGGGCCCACACCCACTCGAGACCATCCTCCGAGACCTGCCACTGCAGGTTCCCGTAGTAACCCTGCTACGCCGTGGGTCAGGCGCGTTGTCGTTCAACAAGCCGTCCACTGACGGATTCGTCTCCGTCGACGGCCCCGCCCGGCGGGTCCTACTCGTAGACGACGTGTGCACCACCGGTGCCCGTATCAACAGCGCTGCGTATGCACTCAACGCTGCCGGGCACCACCTTGCCGGTCACTTTGTCGTTGCCCGCCGCGTCAACATCGGCTACAAGAACACCCCGGCATTCTGGGCAGGGCAGAAAGCGAAACGGTTCTCCTGGGAACAGAGTCCGTTAGTCAACAGCCTGCATCCGGGTACACAGATCGAGGCATGACCGGTTTACGCATGAAGCTCGCATCCACACTGGGGTCGAGGCTTCTCTACGGAGCCGTAGACGATCACCTGACATAAGAGCTGGCTATCGGCATCGAACGCGAACGGATTGCATCGGCAGCAGGCAGTCGTCGTCGGTAGACCAACTGCGTCGCCGGTTACCGCTTACTCGCGGAGCATCTCGAGCTGCCACCGAACCCAATGCCACCGCTCGATGACATCCGGGTCGTCGGGGTCGTGGCCGACGGCTGCCCACACTGCACGGTCCTCGGGATCCATACCAGGTTGGACGCATCGAGCGCGTCGCTGGTTCCCCCACCACCAGTGGTTATGTGCCGGGCCCCAGCCCGGCGGAGTCTCCGAATGTGGGTAACGGATCCAGGTCGGCGCACTCGTGCAGACCCCCCATCGCTGGTGAACATCCGGCTGGCCCGAAGCATCGACCGGCGGGGGGTTCTGGTCGATGCTTCGGACCTGCTCACGAGCCACCCGGCGGGGGGTGGGGTGGCCCGTGGCCCCGCCACCTCTCCGAATCAACAGGGGTGAGATCCGGAGAAGCGGCGGGCGCTCGGTGACGCCAGCGTTCGGCGTCCCGTGTTCTTGTCGTCGAGTGCCCGCGAAATGTTTCATGCCCAGGGCATCTTGGTGGGAAGACGCGCTGCGGCACGGACCACGGATCGGTGCCGGAACCGAGCGATCACGGATTACCCGCGGCTCCGGCCGGCCGGGTTCGGTTCACTTCTCGGACCGGGGTGCCCGCAGTTCGCGCAGTTCGGCGCGCAGTTCATTGGCTCGTTCACGGGCTGCGTCGGCTTGGGCGTGCGCGGTCGCGGCCTCGGTGCGAGCGGCCTCGAGGTCGGCGCGCACAGTCTCGGCGCGGTCCCGTTCGGCGGCCGCCGCGCTGCGGGCCGCCGCGATCTCCGCTTCCAGCCGCCGGGCGTTCTGGGCCGCCGCTTCGGCTGCGGTGTCCTTCTCGGCCTGCACCCGGGTCAGCCGTTCCCGATGTTCCTCGACCTGCCCGGCGAGAACCTCGACCCGGTTCTCGAGGGCAGCGATCTGTTCCCGATGTGTCTCGGCGGCCTGCGCGAGCTGGTGCTGCCAGCGGGCCTCGGCCGCGGCGTGCTCGGATCTGACCGCGGTGAGCCGGGCGAGTGCCTCGGTGGCCTCGGCCTCGGCGGCGGCCGCGGCCGCATCGGCGTCGGCGCGTTCCTCGCGGGCGATATCGAGTTGTTCACGCAGCGCCGCGATCTCGGCGGCGGCGTCGGCGCGGACCTTGTCGGCATCGGCCCGTACCCGCCGCAGATGCGCATCGATCGCCGCCGGGTCGGCGAGCAGATCGGTCGCGGCAGTGATCGAGGACACGACCGACGTCAACGTCTCGAGCACCGCCTGCGTTTCACGACGCAGCAGCGGAACCGCGTCGGCGAGCGTGGTGATCGCCTCGACCGGATCGGCCGGCAACGCGTCCTGTTGCTGCTGGGCGCGGGCCTTCTCCTTCTGCCGCTGCCGCCACGCCCGCACCCGTTCGGCGTCCGTGGCGTACTCGCGGCGCCGTCCCCCCTTGGCTGCCTCGGTCATGATCCCGCCCTTCCGACCCGATTCCGTGCGTCTCACCGCATCGTAACATGTTTCGTAACGTACGTTTCATGATACGTACGTTACGAAACATGTTACGAGAGACCCGGTCCCCATGACCGCCGGGCGACCCACCCGTCGATCCCAAGCCGGGCCCGGGGGTGACGGCGCTCGGGCTACGGGGACAGGCCTGGGGCCCGGCGTGCCCGGTCGTCGGTGCCGCCCCAGTGACCATGGCGATGCGGACGGGCGATCCCGGCCTGGGCGATCGATTGCTGGCGGCAAGTCCGCCCGGTGCGGAGCCTCCGTTACGGAAGGCTCGTTCCTCGCATCGAGGGCCGGGGCATCAGGCGTGCGAGCGGCCCCCTCCCCTGGTCGCCGGGGATGAGCCCGGTGGGGCTTCTGAGGGGGTTGCCTGAACGGTTGCCGGATCCAGGTGGGGGGTCTGTGACCACGCCGGTGCGGCAGGCCGGCGCTTCCCGAACACTGTGTTCTCGCGCTCCCCCGACCTGCCGCCCCAGCATTCTATTCGAACAGACTTTCGATTACGTGGGAGGATGTGGTGGTGAGGACGTTCGAGCGGTCACCGAAGGTCTGTCCGGCCGGTCATCGGCTGGGGCCGCACCGGGTCTTGGTGGGATGGTCCCCATGTGACTGTCCCGCGGCCGCGGCGTCGGCTGGCGCCAGCGGTCACCGAACCTTCCAGTGCATCTGTGGGGCGGTGATCGAGGTACCGCCGCATGTGGGGCCGCCGCGACCGGGGGTGCGGTGGTCGTGACCGCGCTGCTCCGTGCCGCCGCGGTAGCGTCACCTATGTCGTTCCGGCCCCGCCTCTCCGGGTGCCGGAGCGACACCCGACGATGCTCCGTTGCATACCGGCGTCACTCGGCCGGGCACGACGGGGATGGATTGGTAAGCGCACAGCGGATCGCCTGCTGCAAGGCGTCGATCACTGATGGCGCTCATTGATCCTGCTCAGTCCTGCTCACCGAAAGTGCTCACCCGTGTGGCTCCGCCGATGAGGGCGGGTCTCCTTCGATGCTGGTGG
>NZ_JBSFRH010000034.1:0-61360 GCF_053589135.1 Rhodococcus sp. NPDC003382 | reverse complement strand
GGCAGCAGAGCGATGAAAGCCATGTCCGACGTCCCTGGGTGGTTCGAAGCCTACGGCCGTCGCCCAGTTCGAACCCCCTGAAAGAAAGGTAAGGATCGATGACATTCCCAGCGAGCCAGACCCCGGATCGGAGTGGTGGTGGGCCGTCGGCCAAGCTCGTGCCGGTGCTGTTGCCGGTGGCGGTCGCGGTACTCGGTGTGGTGAATTTCCTGTTGGGTCTCGCGCCCTACATGCGGATCGAATTCGGTGGGCACGTCGCACTGTCCGCGTTCGAATTCGGATTCGCGGTGGTGCCGTTGGCGCTGTTGCTGCTCGGTGGGGTGTGCGCGGCGCTGTCGTTGCTGCCCGGCCAGGATCTGCGGGGCGTCGCGCTGGCCGCATCGGCGGTCGGATTCGTGACGTCGGTCTTCCAGTGGTTCCAGCTGCCCGACGATTCCGGTATCGCGTGGGGCGGCGTCGCCATCTTCGTGTTCGGGTTCCTGCAGACCGCGGTGGCCGTGGTCGCGTTGCTGTTCGGGATCGGTGTGCTCGTCCCCGCGGCGCGATCGGGACGGTCCGCGGCGTACCCGGCGCAGTCCCAGTTCCCGCAGCCCGGTGGGTACGGGCAGCAGGGGAGTCCTCAGCCGGGGAGTCCCCAGCCGGCCGGGCAGTTCCCGCAGCAGTACGGCGGGCAGCCCCAGAGCCAGCAGTACACCGGCCAGCAGTACGGCGCGCAGTCTCCGCAGCACTACAGTGGCCAGTACCCGAGCCAGCAGTACACCACCGGTCAGCAGTACACGGGCCAGTACCCGAGCCAGCAGTACCCGAGCCAGCAGTACACGGGTCAGCAGTATTCGAGTCAGCCGTACGGGACGCAGCAGTTCCCGTCCCAGCCGACCCCGTCCCAGCAATTTCCGACCGGATCGCAGCAGTATCCGACCGGGCCGCAGCACCCGACCGGGGGTGCGCCGGAGCCGAGCCACGACGACGACACCGAACTGGCCCGCCCGACCGACAACGACGCCACTGTCCTGTCGCCGGCACCGGACGACCAGGACGCCACCGTGGTCTCGCCGCCGCCGGACGACGCCACCCAGGTGCTGAAGCCGAACGACGAGCAACGGTGACATGTTCGACGACTCGGCGGGGTGCGCCTGATCGCAACCGTTGCGGCGCGCCTGATCGCAACCGCTCGCGGTCGGTGACACCCTCGTCTCGATGACATCGACGCTAGGCCGGAACTCCCGCCTCCCCACGAATCAGGATTCGCCGGATCCGGAGCAATTCCGCATTCTGCTCGGCACGGCGGCACGCGTACCCGCCGTGACGATGGCGCTGCTCGTGACGGTCGTCGTGACGACGCTCGTCGCCGCGAGCAGCGACCTCACCGGCGTGTACGCGGCGACCGCAGGTGCCTGGCTCGGCCTGCACCAGGTCACCCTCACCATCGACGGCACCGCGCTCGGCGTGCTGCCGCTGCTGCCCACCGCGGTGCTGGTGTGGCTGTCCGCCCGCTCGTGCGCGTCGGCCGCGGACGCGATGGTCCTGCACAGCGGGTATGCCCTCGACGGCCGCGACGCCGCGCGGATCACCGCCGCGACACTGGCCGGACCGCTCGCCGTGACGGTCACCGCGCTCGTCGTCATCCAGGACGCCTCGAGCGTGCTGCCCGTCTCGATGCCGGACCCGGCGCAATCCCTGGCGTGGGTGACCGGGCTGTATCTGCTGTCGTCGCTGCTCGGCGTCGGGTCGAGGATGTGGCGTCCGCTCTGCGACCGGTACGCAGTCCCCGAATGGCTGGTCGACTCGGTCCGGCCCGCAACCCGGGCGGTGCTCGGCATGTTCGCGATGGGCGGGCTGCTCACCGTCGTCGGGATGCTCTGGTCGTGGCAGAGCGTCGGGGAGCTCCTCGCCCGCGGCGAGAACTGGATGGGCGTCCTCGGCCTGCTGGTCATCTCGATCCTGTATCTGCCCAACGTGATGATCGGTGCGGCCGCGGTCCTGGCCGGCAGCACCGTCGAGTTCGGCGAGGTCCGGCTGAGCCTGTTCGAGGCGTCCGGCGGTGACCTGCCGGCGCTGCCGGTGCTGGCCGCGATCCCGCCGGGCCCGGCACCGTCCTTCTGGCCGGTCGCGCTCGCGGTGCCCGCCACGATCGGCGCACTGCTCGGCCGGTACGTCGCCAAACGCAACCTCGAGGCGCAGGCGCGCGGCGAGTACGTCTCCAGCAGCGACGGGGCCCTGACCGTGCTGGCGGCCTCCGCCGAAGCCGGTGTCGTCACCGCGCTCGCGACCTGGGCGGCCGGTGGGCGGCTCGGGTTCTTCGGGGTGGTCGGCGGCAACTGGTGGCTCGCCGGGGTCCTGATGTTCGCGTGGTCGGGTCTGCTGGGGATCATCACCGCGCAGCTGTTGCTGTGGCGGGAAGGCAAGCTGGCCGCCGCCGAAGCCGAGGCTGCGCGCGCGGCCGAGGCGGAGGAGTCCGCCGAGCCGGACGACACGGAGGACGACTCCGACGAGGACGGCGAGTCCGGGGAGGACGCCGCTGCCGGTGAGCTCGAGGAACCGAAGGCACTCGAAGCCGCGCCCGCCGGAGACGCCGAATCCGCAGATGCCGAGGACGAAGACGGAGACGAGGACACCGACATCGAGGACGTCGAGGACGACACCGAGGTGGTCGATGCGGAGGTGGTCGACGACGATGAGGAGCCCGAGTCGAAACCCGACGCGAAGGACATCGAGGAACCCGACGTCGTCGACGCCGAGATCGACGACGAAGCCGACGACGGGGACCTCGCGAAAGGTACCCGGAACACCAGCGACTAGGCTCTAGACGGCCGATGGTCCGGCCGACCCCTCTTCGAGTCCAGGAGTAGAGCGCTGACTGCCTCGCGTGACCAGTTGCCGCCGACCGCGCCGGCGCGGGTCGTCGTACTCGCCTCAGGTACCGGCAGCCTGCTGCGGTCGTTGATCGACGCCACCCGCACCGACGGCTACCCGGCCCGGATCGTCGCAGTCGGCGTCGACCGCGACTGCAAAGCCCTCGACCATGCCCGCGAGGCGGACATCCCCGGTTTCCGGGTCGCGTTGCGCGACCACGCCGACCGTGCCGCCTGGGACGTCGCGCTCACCGACGCCGTCGCGGCGCACGAGCCGGACCTGGTGGTGTCGGCGGGCTTCATGAAGATCCTCGGCCCCGCGTTCCTCGAACGCTTCGGCGGCCGCATCATCAACACGCACCCGGCTCTGCTGCCCGCATTCCCCGGCGCGCACGCCGTCCCCGACGCCCTCGCCTACGGCGTGAAGGTCACCGGGTCGACCGTGCACCTGGTCGACGGCGGCGTGGACACCGGGCCGATCCTGGCGCAGGAACCCGTGCCGGTCCTCGAGGACGACGACGAGGACACCCTGCACGAGCGCATCAAAGTTGTGGAACGACGGTTGCTGGCCGAGGTGGTCGCCGCTGTCGCAACCCGTGGAGTTGTATCCGATGGACGAAAGGCCGTGATCCCCAGTGACCGAACGTAAGACTGTGCGCCGCGCACTGGTCAGCGTGTACGACAAGACCGGACTGGTCGAACTCGCGACCGGGCTGCACCAGGCCGGGGTCGAACTGGTCTCCACCGGCTCCACGGCCGCGACCATCGCCGGCGCCGGAATCCCCGTTACCAAGGTCGAGGAGCTCACCGGCTTCCCCGAGTGCCTCGAGGGCCGCGTCAAGACGCTGCACCCGCGCGTGCACGCCGGCATCCTCGCCGACACCCGCAAGCAGGACCACCTCGACCAGATCAAGGACCTCGGCATCGAGGCGTTCGAGCTGGTGATCGTCAACCTGTACCCGTTCACGCAGACCGTCGCCTCGGGCGCGACCCCCGACGAGTGCGTCGAGCAGATCGACATCGGCGGCCCGTCGATGGTGCGTGCCGCCGCGAAGAACCACCCGTCCGTCGCCGTGGTCGTCGATCCGGCCCGCTACGACGCGGTCATCGACGCGGTGAAGGCCGGCGGGTTCACCCTGCCCGAGCGCAAGGCCCTCGCGGCGCAGGCGTTCCAGCACACCGCCGCCTACGACGTCGCGGTCGCGAGCTGGATGAACAGCGGCTACGCCACCGGGGCGAGCGAAGCGACGGGGGATGTCACAGCGGACGGCGACGACAGCAAGTTCCCGGCGTGGGCGGGCGCGACCTGGACGCGCGCGAACGTGCTGCGGTACGGCGAGAACCCGCATCAGGCGGCCGCGCTGTACGTGAACGAGGGCGGCGAGCCGGGTCTGGCGCAGGCCGAGCAGTTCCACGGCAAGGAAATGTCGTACAACAACTACCAGGACGCCGACGCCGCGTGGCGCGCCGCGCACGACCACGACCGGCCGTGCGTCGCGATCATCAAGCACGCCAACCCGTGCGGTATCGCCGTCGCCGACACGGTCGCCGAGGCGCACCGCAAGGCGCACGAGTGTGACCCGGTGTCCGCGTTCGGTGGGGTCATCGCCGTCAACCGCGAGGTCAGCGTCGAGATGGCCGAGCAGGTCGCCGAGATCTTCACCGAGGTGATCATCGCCCCGTCGTACGCCGCCGGTGCCGTCGAGGTGCTCGCCCGCAAGAAGAACATCCGCATCCTGCGGGCCGACTCCCCGAAGTCCGCGCAGATCGAGCTGCGTCAGATCTCCGGTGGCCTGCTGCTGCAGGAGCGTGACCTGCTCACCGCGGACGGCGACAACGCCGCGAACTGGGAGCTCGCGTGCGGCGACGCCGCCGACGAGCAGACCCTCGCCGACCTGGAGTTCGCGTGGCGCGCCTGCCGTGCCGTGAAGTCCAACGCGATCCTGCTGGCTTCCGGCGGCGCGACCGTCGGTGTCGGGATGGGCCAGGTCAACCGGGTCGACTCGGCGCGTCTCGCGGTCACCCGCGCGGGCGATCGTGTCGTCGGATCCGTCGCCGCGTCGGACGCGTTCTTCCCGTTCGCGGACGGCCTGCAGGTCCTCACGGAGGCCGGCGTCAAGGCCGTCGTGCAGCCGGGTGGATCGGTCCGTGACAACGAGGTGATCGAGGCCGCCCGCGAGGCCGGCATCACCCTCTACCTGACGGGCGCACGCCACTTCGCGCACTGAGCGCACCCCGACCCGGGGCAGCCGCCCACCCGACGACGACCTGACGTCAGGCCGCGTACGGGTGGGCGGTTTCCGGTCGGTGGGGCGCCTCGATGTCGGTGGTGCCGCGGCCGTCGGAGATGACGAGCCGGGCGGCACCGCGGTCGAGCAGTTCGCGGATGAGATCGGCGGCCAGTGCGCCCTTCTCGGCGTCGACGTGGCGCAGGTCGATCGTGATGGCGTGCCCGGTCAGATCGGTGGGCAGGTCCTTCGGGACGGAGCCGGTGGCTCCCAGTCGCAACTTCATGTGGTTCTCCTTGCTTCGAAAAGAATGGGGATAAGAAAGGGCACCCGAGGCGATGTGCCTGGGGTGCCCGAGAAGCGAGTCGGATGTGACTCTATTCCCGGGATCGCCTTGCGGCGCAGTGGAAGTGGAACTCGGGTACGAATCGATATGTGCGCTTGCGATGCTGCATCGGACCGTACCTTTCTCGAGTATCCAGCGGGTTAACGGGGAACCATACCCCAATGACGAGAGTTTTACATCCCCAATTTTCGTGCGGTGAGGTCACAGACCCCGCAGCCAGGCCACGAATCCGTCGGTGAACTCCGTCGAATACGGCAGGTCGGCGATGTAATCGGCGCCGGTGGACTGCTGGTCTCCGATGTCCTTGAGCACGTGGTTGGCGTTGCGCAGCCGCAGCGACGTCAGCTTGGTGTGCACGAGCGCTTCGTCGAGGGCGTCGACGTCCTCGACGCGCAGCTGGATGTCCTTGTCGGAGACGCTGGTGAGCACCGGTAGTGCGCTGTCGATCTGCGCGGCGAGCATGCGCGGATCCAGCGAGTCCTCCTCGGCGAGCGCCTTCGCGTTCGTCGGGACCAGGCCCGCGTTGCGCAGCGGCTCGGGCAGGCGGTCGCTGAGGGTGCCGTCGGCGCGCAGCGACTCCACCGCCCCGGTGAGCGCGACACGCAGTTCGTCGGCGACCTGGACGGCCAGCTGACCGGCCGCGACGACCGCGTCGAGCTGCGCGTCGATCTGGGCGGTCAGCAGGTCCAGCAGACGGACCGCCAGCGGTTCGAGCAGGGCCAGACCCGCGACCCGCTCACCGGCGTGCGCGAGCGACAGGGCGATGAGCGCGCCCTCGCTGTGCCCGACGACGTACACGCGCTCGGGGTCGACGCCGGGCTGGTCCGCGAGGAACTGCAGGCCGTCGCGGGCGGCGTCGATGAACGTGGAGAAGCCGAGGTCGGCGACGTCCTCGACCGCGTACGGGCCGAGCCCGGTCAGGCCGCTGCCGAGCTTGTCGTAGCGCAGGCTCGCGAATCCGTTGATCTCGAGGATGTCCGCGAGGTGGCGGAGGGTGCCGATCGGGCCGGGCAGCAGCGCGCTGTCGCCGTTGCGGTCGGTCGGGCCGCTGCCGGCCAGCAGCAGCACGGCCGGAACCGGGGTGTCACCGAGAGCGGGTACTCGCAGGCTGCCGTACAGCGTCACGTCGCCGCTGGTGAAGGTGATCTCGGTTTCCGACATGACATGTGTCTATCAGAAGTTCCGGACGTCGCGGCCACCGGAGGGCTGTGTCGCCGGCGTGTTCGATGTGCATGCGGTGTTCGACGTGCATGCGGTGTTCGATGTGCATGCGGTGTTCGATGTGCATGCGATGGGCGCGGATCTACGCGGCCGGCCTCGTGAACGCTCCGCGGACGCGGCGGAAGCGGCGGTAGCCGCGGTATCCGAACCACGTGAGCAGCGCGAGCAACGGGATGACCAGCAGCGGCAGCACCATCGAGATCAGCGACGTCACGAACGAGGTGACGCTGTCGATCACCGACATCACCGGGTTCCCGAGACCCGCCGTCGTCGCCGTACTCACCGCGCGGGTGCCCGTCTGCGCGGTGCTCACCGCCAGCGCGGTCGGGGCCCCGATGACGATGCCCGCGATCGCCGCCATCGCCGGATCGAGGTTGGCGAACGCGGCCCACGCCGCGACCGCACCCGCGACCGGCCGGGTGACGGTGCCGATCGCCGACATCGCGTTGTCGACCAGCGGGACGAGATCCGCGACGACCTCCACGACGGTCGCGATCGCCAGCGCGATCAGAGCGGCGGACGAGCCGATCCACTGCATCGACTCGTTCAGGACGATCCCGAACCATCCGAAGTGGACGGCGGCGCTGAGCATCAGCAGCGGCAGGAAGGTGCGCAGGCCGGTGGCGGCCGCCAGGCCGAGGCCGAGCAACGCCGCGAGGATCCAGATCTCCACGGCCCGAGTGTAGGGCGGTGCGGACGGGAAACGGTTGCGCACGCGAGAGGCTCGCCGCGAGCAGATGCCGAATCCGGCGGATCCTCGTACCTTGGGTGAGGTGACGTCAACCACAACCAGGCCGTCCACCCTCGGTGAGCTGCGCGCGTCCGGGCACGTGCAGCGATCGGTCAAGGACGAGATCCGGCAGAACCTCCTCGCCGCCCTGCGCGACGGCATCGACCCGTGGCCCGGCATCGTCGGATTCGACGACACCGTCGTCCCGCAACTCGAACGGGCCCTGCTCGCCGGCCACGACGTGGTTCTGCTCGGCGAGCGCGGACAGGGCAAGACCCGGCTGCTGCGGACGCTGCCGTTGCTGCTCGACGAATGGACCCCCGTGATCGCCGGGTCCGAACTGGGTGAACATCCCTACGAACCCATCACCCCGGCGTCGATCCGTCGAGCCGCCGAACTGGGCGACGACCTGCCCGTCGACTGGCGGCACCGGTCGCTGCGGTACGCCGAGAAGCTCGCGACCCCGGACACGTCCGTCGCCGACCTCGTCGGCGACGTGGACCCGGTGAAGGTCGCGGAAGGCCGCAGTCTCGGCGACCCCGAAACGATCCACTTCGGGCTGGTGCCGCGCGCGCACCGCGGCATCGTCGCGATCAACGAACTGCCCGACCTGGCCGAACGCATCCAGGTGTCGTTGCTGAACGTCATGGAGGAGCGCGACATCCAGGTTCGCGGCTACACGCTGCGGCTGCCGCTGGACGTGCTGCTCGTCGCCAGCGCCAACCCGGAGGACTACACCAACCGCGGTCGCATCATCACCCCGCTCAAGGACCGGTTCGGCGCGGAGATCCGCACCCACTACCCGGTCGAACTCGACGACGAGATCGCGGTGATCGAGCAGGAAGCCGTACTGCAGGCGCGGGTTCCGGATTTCCTGCTCGAGGTGCTGGCCCGCTTCACCCGGCTGCTGCGCGAGTCGACGTCGATCGACCAGCGGTCCGGGGTGTCCGCGCGCTTCGCGGTCGCGGGGGCGGAGACGGTCGCGGCCGCGGCCATGCACCGCGGCGCCGTTCTCGGGGAGGACGACCCGGTCGCCCGGCCCGTGGACCTCGGCACGGTGGTGGAGGTGCTGCGCGGCAAGGTCGAATTCGAATCCGGTGAGGAGGGACGCGAATTCGAGGTGCTCGAACACCTGCTTCGCCGCGCGACCGCGGACACCGCGCGGGAGCGGCTCGCCGGTGTCGACCTGGCGACCCTCGTCGAGGCGATCGAGCACGGGCGCCCGGTCACGACCGGGGACCGGATCACGGCGAAGGTGCTGCTCGACGAACTGCCGGAGCTTCCGGTGCTCGACGTCGTCGCCGACCGGCTCGGCGCCGACGATATCGGAACCCGCGCTGCCGCAGTCGAGTTCGCTCTGGAAGGTCTCTATCTGGCCCGGCGCATCGCCAAGCACGACGCCGACGACGGAACCGCGGTGTACTCGCGATGAGCAGAGGCGCGCAGTACGGGCCGTACGACGGCGGTGATCCGCTGGCGGCGCCGGTGGATCTGCGCGACGCGCTCGCCGCGATCGGTGACGACGTGCTCGCGGGCAGTTCACCGCGGCGGGCGCTCCGGGAGTTGCTGCGCCGCGGGCGTGGCAACATCCGAGGTCTGGATCAGCTTGCGGCGCAGGCGAACCGGCGCAAGCGGGAGTTGTTGAACCGCACCAATCTCGACGGCACCCTGAGGGAGGTGCGCGAGTTGCTCGATCGCGCGGTGCTCGCCGAACGCAAGGAACTCGCGCGTGCCCTCGACGACGATGCGCGGTTCGCGGAGATGCGGATCGAGGAACTCCCGTCGTCGACCGCGCAGGCCGTGCAGGAACTCGCCGACTACGACTGGCGCAGTTCCGAGGCGCGGGAGGACTACGAGAAGATCCGCGACCTGCTCGGGCGGGAGGTCCTCGATCAGCGCTTCGCCGGGATGAAACAGGCGCTCGAGGGTGCCACCGACGAGGACCGGCGCCGCGTCAACGAGATGCTGGAGGACCTGAACGACCTGCTGGACAAGCACTCTCGCGGCGAGGACACGCCCGAGGACTTCGAGCAGTTCATGGCCGAGCACGGCGACTTCTTCCCGGAGAACCCGCGCAACGTCGAGGAACTGCTCGATTCGCTGGCGCAGCGTGCGGCGGCGGCGCAGCGGCTGCGCAACTCGATGACGCAGGAGCAGCGCGACGAACTGGATGCGCTCGCGCAGCAGGCGTTCGGGACGCCGTCGCTGATGCAGCAGCTGAACCGGCTCGACGCGCACCTGCAGGCCGCGCGGCCCGGCGAGGACTGGTCCGGGTCCGAACGGTTCCGCGGCGACCAGGGGATGGGTCTGGGCGAAGCCACCGGGGCGTTGCAGGACATCGCCGAACTCGACGCGCTCGCCGAACAACTGTCGCAGCAGTATGCGGGTGCCGCCCTCGACGACATCGATCTGGACATGCTCGCACGGCAGCTCGGCGACGAGGCCGCCGCCGACGCGCGCACCCTCGCCGATCTGGAGAAGGAACTGCAACGGCAGGGTTTCTTCGACCGCGGCGCGGACGGGCAGTGGCGGCTGTCGCCGAAGGCGATGCGTCAGCTCGGGCAGACCGCGCTGCGGGACGTGATGAACCGGTTGTCGTCGCGGGGCGGGCAGCGCGAGACGCGTCGCGCCGGTGCGATGGGTGAACCGACCGGGGCGTCGCGGCCGTGGGAATTCGGGGACACCGAATCCTGGGACGTGGTACGCACACTCACCAACGCGACGTTGCGCGATCCCGGCCGGGTACCGGTGCGGATGGCGGTCACGGATGTGGAGGTCGTCGAAACCGAGCAGCGGGCGCAGGCGGCGGTCGCTTTGCTGGTGGACACGTCGTTCTCGATGGTGATGGACGGTCGCTGGGTGCCGATGAAACGCACCGCGCTGGCCCTGAACCACCTGGTGTCGACGCGGTTCCGCGGAGATGCGCTGCAGCTGATCGCGTTCGGGCGGCACGCGCGTGTGGTCACCCCGACGGAGCTGGCGGGCCTGGACGGTGTGTACGAGCAGGGCACCAATCTGCATCATGCGCTGATGCTCGCCGGCCGGCACCTGCGTCGGCATTCGAACGCGCAACCGGTGGTGCTCGTGGTCACCGACGGGGAACCGACCGCGCACATCGAACCCGAGGGATACGCGATGTTCGACTACCCGCCGAGCCCCCGCACCCTGGGGCTGACCGTCCGGGAACTGGACCATCTGGCGCGGCTGGGTGCGCAGATCACGATCTTCCGGCTCGGCGACGATCCCGGCCTGGCCCGGATCGTGGACCGGATGGCGCGCCGCGTCGGCGGTCGCGTCGTCGCCCCCGATCTCGACGGGCTGGGCGCGGCGGTCGTCGGCGACTACGTGCGGTCGCGGAGGCGCTGACGCGCCGGTGTGCCTTTGTGGCGGTCAGGGCCGCCGGAAAGGCACACGGGCGCGGGTCGCGCGCCACGTGCTGGTGGCGGCGGCGGACAGCAGGGCGGCGGTCACCAGGAACACCGACGCCGTGCCCGCCACCCCCGCGACCGCGCCGGCCGCGAGCGGGACCGCGACCTGACCGAGGCGGTTGCCGGTCAGGCGGACCGCGAGGGCGGAGGCGCGGTCCTGCTCCGAGACCAACTGGACCACCCACGTCATCGTCAGGGGCTGGCCGACACCCCAGAACATGCCGCAGATCGCGAGGAGCGCACCGATCACCCACGGGTTCGGAACGAGTGGGATCAGCGCGACGGGGACGATCGTCGCGGCGGTCGCGGAGATCAGCAGCGCCCGACGCGATACCCGGCGCAACGCCCACGGCAAGAACGCGCGCGACGCGATGGACGCGACCGTGCGGGCGGTGAGCAGAGCTGACACGAGCAGCACCCCGAACCCGAATTCGGCGCCGAGCAGCGGCAGGTATGCGACCACCAGATCCACGGCCGCGAGCACCACGAGACTCGACAGCATCGCCGGTTTCATGCCGGGGGTGCGCAGCATCGACAGCACCGACTGCGGTGCGTCGTCGCCGCTGCGGCGTCCGGACTCGGGGGGTTCGCGCAGTCCGACGACGAACGGCAGCGCCACCGCGGAGATCGCGGTCATCACCAGCAGCGCCGGGGTGGTGTTCACGGCCGTCGGATCGTCCCCGCCCGCCGCGGCGATCGCCCCGGCGAGGGGCACGCCCGCGGCCTGCCCGACCGACACCCCGAGGGTGAGCCAGGCGAAGCCGCGGTCGAGGCGGTCCGGTGGCGACAGGATCGACACGAAAGCTTGTCCCGACACGGTGACCAGCAGCTGGCCCAGCCCGAGTACGACGTTGCCGACGCCGAGCACCGGCAGGTTCGGGCTCAGGGCGATCACCGCGACACCGGCCGTCGTCAGGACGACACCCGAACGCAGGATGCCCGCGGCGTGATGTCGATCCACCGCCCGTCCGAACTGGACGGCCGCGACGAGCGGCACGATCGCGTACAGCGCGGTGATCGCGCCGATGGTGGTGGCGTCCCCGCCGAGCGCGAGCACCCGATAGGACACCAGCACGCGGACGGACTGGAACGCGGCGTGCAGCAGCGCGGTCGCGGTGCACAGGTGGATCAGCCAGTGGCGGGATACGGAAGGCACGGCTCAACCGGCCGTCACGGTGCGGCCGGCGAGCGGTGCCCGCAGCGGCAGTTCGAGGACGCCGGTCACGGCGATCTGGATGCACATGCGGTCCGCGGCCTCCGGGAGCGTTCCGCCTTCCAGCGTGACCGCGACCGCGCTGTCGGTTTCGGTCAGGGTCGCGTCGACGCCGTAGCACTCGGGCGTTCCGGTTTCGAAGTGCACGGCGATGCCGTCGCCCGCCGGAGACCACGACGTGATCGCCAGGGGATGCGGGTCGAGCAGGTCGGGGCGTGCGGTGAACACGGTCGCCCCGGCGGGTGTCGGCGCCTGCGGCAGCGGCGGCGCGTCGGCGTCGCCGGCAGCGCACGCGGCAATCGTCAGGGCGCAGGCGAGGATCGACGGCAGACGCACGGACCCCACGTTATTCGCCCTCATGCGAGCAGGAGGGCGACGAGGCCGATGGCGGGGATCGATGCGAGGGTGGTCACGAGTGCTGCGTCGCGGGCCAGCACCATCCCGCGGCCGTAGCGGCTCGCGTAGACGAACACGTTCTGCGCGGTCGGCAGGGTCGCGACCACGACGATCGCGAACAACTCGTGACCGTCGAGCCCGAGCAGGCAGCGCGCCATGAGATACGCGAGCACCGGCTGCACACCGATCTTGAGGACCGAGGCGAGCGCGACGTCGCGGCGAGGGCTCTGGCCCTTCTCGAGGACCTTCACTCCCTGCAGGGACAACCCGAACGCGAGCAGCGCCCCCGGGACGGACGCGCCGCCGAGCAGGTGGAACGGTTGCTGCACAGCGGCGGGCAGCGTCACCCCGGTGACCGCGACGATCAGGCCCGCTGCGCCGGCCAGCACGATCGGGTTCTTGAACGGCGCGGTCACGGTCTCCATGCGGGACGCACCGGCCCGCATCGTCGACAGGTCCAGGATCGTGAGCGCGATCGGGGAGAACAGCACGATCTGGAACAGCAGCAGCGGCGCGACGAACGACGCGTCGCCGAGGACGAACACCGCGATCGGAATGCCCAGATTCGCGGAGTTCACGTACGACGCGGCGAGCGCCCCGATGGTGAGTTCCGGCAGCGGTCGCCGCAGCCACAGTTTCGCGATCACCAGGTACAACGCGGCGATCGCGAACGCGGTAGCTGCGGCGACGTACAGCGTGGGGGAAAAGATGACCGAAAGATCGGAGGTGGCGAGTGCGTCGAACAGCAGCGCCGGGGTCGCGACGAAGAACACCAGGCGGCTGAGCACCACCTGACCCTCGGGACCGAGCGTTCCGGTGCGGCCGAGGACGAATCCGATCGCGATGATCACGAAGATGACACTGAACCCCGCAACCACGCCAGACACGACGGCCGAGTCTAGAGATCACACCCCGATGACCCAGGTCACACCCGGTGTCCGCCCGGATTTCAGCCCTTCACACACAGAACCGTACGCAGGTGGGTCACCACCTCGACGAGGTTGTCCTGCGCCGCGATCACCTCGTTCAGGTCCTTGTAGGCACCCGGGATCTCGTCGACCACACCGGAATCCTTACGGCATTCGACTCCGGCGGTCTGGGCACGCAGATCGTCGACGGTGAAGGCGCGCTTCGCGGCGCCCCGGCTCATCCGGCGGCCTGCCCCGTGCGACGCCGAGTACAGCGACCGCGGGTTGCCGAGGCCGCGCACCACGTACGAGCCGGTCCCCATCGATCCGGGAATCAGCGCCAGGTCGCCGGAGCCGGCCCGGATCGCGCCCTTGCGGGTGACGACGTACTCGACTCCGTCGACGGTCTCGGTCCCGACATAGTTGTGGTGGACGTTGATCTCGTCGGTGAACCGCACCTGCGGAAACGCCTCGGTCACCACGTCGCGGAACAGCGCGACCATCACCGCGCGGGACAGGGCCGCGTAGTCCTGGGCCCAGCGCAGATCGAACAGGTACGCGTCCATCTCGGGGGACCCGGCGAGAAAGTAGGCCAGGTCGCGGTCGGGAAGGTCACGGTTGTGCGGCAGGTGCTTGGCGACGCTGATGTGGCGTTCGGCCAGTTCCTTGCCGATGTTGCGCGACCCGGAGTGCAGCGTCAGCCACACCGCGTCGTCGGCGTCGAGGCACAACTCGATGAAGTGGTTGCCGCCGCCGAGGGTGCCGACCGCGCACGGTGCCTTGGCCAGTGCACGCGCAACCGGGGCGCGCAGTTCCTTCGAGCGCTCCCACAGCCGGGCGGACCGGCTCTCGATCGTCCCGCCGAGCCGTCGGGTCTCGACCGGGCTCTTGTGGACGGAGAAGCCGACGGGGATGGCCTTCTCGATCGCCGCGCGCAGGGGACCGAGATCGCCGGGCAGGTCGGCCGCGGTCAGCGATGTCTTCACCGCGGCGACCCCGCAGCCGATGTCCACGCCGACCGCCGACGGCGCCACCGCGTCGTGCATGGCGATGACCGAGCCGACGGTGGCGCCCTTGCCGAGGTGCACGTCGGGCATGACCGCGACAATGCGCACCGGGTCGAGCCGCGCGATGTTGCGCAGCTGGGCCAGGGCCTGCGGTTCGATCTCGTGCTCGTGCGCCCACAGCCGGACGATGGGCTGACCGCTCAGTGAGAGCGGGAACTCGGACATGACTGCTGCTTCCTCCTCGGTCGTCGGTGTACCGCGACGGACCGTAGACGGCGCCCACCCCTATTGTCGTCCGATTTTTCGTGCCCGAATTCGGTGTGAGTGTGCACAAATGGTGGTCGGTTGCCAGGCGGATTCAGGAGGTCGACGACAACTGCACACTCGTGCCCGGGAACGACGACGCCGCCCCGTCCGAATGTGGACGGGGCGGCGTCGGAATGCTGTCCTACTTGCTGCTGACGTAGGGGAGCAGTGCCATCTCGCGGGCGTTCTTCACCGCGACGGCAACCTGACGCTGCTGCTGCGGGGTCAGGCCGGTGACGCGACGGCTGCGGATCTTGCCGCGGTCGGAGATGAACGTGCGGAGCAGGTTCACATCCTTGTAGTCGACGTACTCGATCTTCGCCGCGAAGAGCGGGTTCTTCTTGGGGCGGCGGCTTTCCTGCGCGCGTGCCTTCTTGGACGGTCCTCGCCTGACTGCCATTCGGTGCTCCTCACCAGCTCGACTTGTGGACGCCGGGTAATTCCCCGCGGTGGGCGAGCTCGCGCACACGCACGCGTGAGAGCCCGAACTTTCGCAGGTGGCCGCGCGGGCGGCCGTCCGCAGCGTCTCGATTGCGCAATCTTACCGGACTCGCGTCCCGGGGCAGTCTCTGCAGTGCGGCCTGCGCGGCGCGGCGTTCGTCGTCGGTGCTCGACGGCCGCCTGACGACGTCCTTCAGTTCGGCGCGGCGCTGCGCGTAGCGGGCGACGACGAGCTTGCGCTGCTCGTTGCGAGCGATCTTCGATTTCTTGGCCACGCGCTATTTCTCCTCGCGGAAGTCGACGTGCCGGCGCAGCACCGGGTCGTATTTGCGCAGGACGAGACGGTCGGGGTCGTTACGGCGGTTCTTGCGGGTGACGTAGGTGTATCCGGTGCCGCCGGTGGAGCGGAGTTTGACGATGGGGCGGATCTCGTTGCGGGCCATCAGAGCCGCACTCCCCGTGCTCGCAGCCGGGCGACGACTGCGTCGATGCCGTCGCGGTCGATGGTCTTGATGCCCTTCGCGGAGACGGTGAGGGTGACGCGCCGGCCTTCCGAGGGCACGAAGTACGTCTTGCGCTGGATGTTCGGGTTCCAGCGGCGGTTCGTTCGGACGTGGGAGTGGGAGACGGTCTTCCCGAAGCCGGGAGCGCGTCCGGTGACCTGGCAGTGCGCCGACACGATATGTCCTTCCTCGCCGACACGCTGAGCGTAACGACAATCATTTTCGACAAATGGCCTATCCGACTGTACGCTGCCGTCCAGCTAATGACAATCGTTATCGAAAGGTGGATTCGGTGGACACCAGGACACCGCTGATCGTCGTGTCCGGCCTGCGCGGTCCGACCCACCGCGCCGCACGAGCACTGCTGCGGCCCGGCACCGTCGTCGTGCACCACGACCTCGATCACCTCGGCGAAGGCGTCCTGCGGCGCACCCTCACGACCGTCGACAGCGAACAACTCGACGTTCTCGAACTCGCCCACGGATGCGTCTCCTGCACCCTGCGCGAAGATCTCCTGCCGTTGCTACGCCGCCTCCACACCCGCAGCACCGTCGACAGGATCGTCCTGCACCTCGATCCGCAGCTCGAACCCGAGGCGCTGTGCTGGGCCGTCGAACACGTCGTGGTCGCCGGGGTGGTCGGGCAGATCGACGGGCCGGCCGCCCGCGACGTGCGCGTCGAGGCCGTCGTGACCTGCATCGACGGGCGGACCTGGCTCGACGACGCCACCGGCGACGTCGACCTGCGGCCCGGCACCGACGACGACCGCACGGTCGCGCAGGTCGTCGTGGGTCAGGTCGAGTTCGCCGACGCACTCGTAGTGGCACCCGGCGCAGACGACCGGCAGCAGGCCCGGCTGAAGGCCGTGCTCGCCCGCCTCGCACCCGGTGCGCCCATCGCTTGGACGGACCGGCCCGACGTCGAAGCCCTGCTTGCGCAGGTCCCGGCGACCGCGCGTCGCGGGCGCGTGGACGACGCACACGCCCCACTGCTGCGCGGGCAACCGCCGCTCGGGGAGGAGTGGGGAGTGCGACTCCTCGAATTCACCGCGGCCCGGCCGTTCCATCCGCAGCGGCTGCACGAGGCGATCGACGTGCTCCTCGACGGGGTCGTACGGGCGCGAGGTCGCGCATGGGTTGCCACCCAACCGGGCAACGCGCTGTTGCTCGAGTCCGCCGGTGGCGGCCTGCGGGTCGCGCATGCCGGGCCGTGGCTCGTGTCGATGACCCCGGACCAGCAGGAACGCGTGCCCGCGACGCGACGGGCCATGGCCGCGCTGCGCTGGGACGACAACTACGGCGACCGCGACAGCTCACTCGTCGTCCTCGTTCACGACGCCGACCCCGACGAGATTCTGGGTGCGCTGCATGCGGCACTGCTCACGGATGCCGAGTTCGCCGACCCCGCGAGCTGGGCCACCTGGGAAGACCCGTTCGGCGACTACCACCGCGAGCCCTGCGAGGACTTCGCGATCGAACCGTCAGCACCGAGGAAAGAAGGACAGGCATGAAAACCGGCCTCCACCCCGACTACCACCCGGTCGTGTTCCAGGACGCGAATACCGGATCGATGTTCCTGACGCGCTCGACTCTCACCTCGGACCGGACCGTCGAATGGTCCGACGGCAACACCTACCCGCTGGTGGTCGTCGACGTCACGAGCGAGTCGCACCCGTTCTGGACGGGAACCGCGCGGGTGCTCGACGCCGCGGGAAGGGTCGAGAAGTTCGAACGCAAGTACGGCAAGCGGCAGCGCCGCGCCTGAGACGGAGGAAGACATGGCAGTTCCGAAGCGCCGGATGTCCCGGTCGAATACCCGCGCCCGGCGGTCCCGGTGGAACGCGCAGGCACCCGAGCTGGTCCCGGTCAGCGTCGGCGGGGTGACCCACCGCGTGCCCCGACGGCTGGTGCGCGCGGTGGCCCGCGGCCTCCTCGATCCGCGCGACCTCTGATCGACCCCGCGCCCCCGGGTGACGGCACCCGCGTCGACCTGATCCCGGAGGTGCGGGGGGATGGGATGGTTACCGGGTGCTTCTGAAAATCCTCGAGCTCGTGGGCATCGTGGCGTTCGCGATGTCGGGTGCGCTCGTCGGCGTCGTCAAGCGGCTCGATCTGTTCGGGGTGTGCCTGGTCGGGGTGTTCACGGCGGTCGGCGGCGGTATCGTCCGCGACCTGCTGCTCGACATCCACCCGCCGTCGTCGCTGAGCAACTGGCGGTACCTGGGGTCGGCACTCGCCGCGTCGGTCCTCGTGTTCTACCTGCACACGGTGGTGTCGAAGCTGAACCGGGAGATCCTCGTGCTCGACGCGCTGGGCATGGGCCTGTTCGCGACGACCGGCGCGACCATCGCCATCGAGGCCGGAGCGCAACCCCTCGCGGCTGCGCTGATCGGCGCGACCTCCGCGATCGGCGGTGGCATCCTGCGCGACGTCCTCGTCAACGAGGTGCCGCTGCTGCTGCATCGCGACCTCTACGCGATCCCGGCGCTGCTCGGCTCCGCGGCTCTCGTCGCTGCCCGCGAGCTGGGCTTCGGACAGAACATCGCGCTGGTGCTCGGTACCGTCCTCGCGACCGGTCTGCGACTGCTCGCCCTGTGGCGCGGCTGGAGCCTGCCGCAGGCGCGGGTGCCACGCGAGGACTGACACCTCTCAGCGAGTTCTCAGCCGGTTCGGGCCACACTGGTGGGCATGCGGATTCTGGTGGTCGACGACGATCGAGCAGTGCGGGAGTCGCTGCGTCGATCCCTCAGTTTCAACGGCTACACCGTCGACCTGGCCACCGACGGGCAGGACGCCCTCGATCAGGTCATGGTGAGCCGGCCCGACGCGATGGTGCTGGACGTGATGATGCCGCGCGTCGACGGGCTCGAGGTGTGCCGTCGACTGCGCAGCACCGGCGACGACCTGCCGATCCTCGTGCTCACCGCCCGGGACTCGGTGTCCGAGCGGGTCGCCGGGCTCGACGCGGGCGCCGACGACTACCTGCCGAAACCGTTCGCGCTCGAGGAACTGCTCGCGCGACTGCGCGCGCTGCTGCGGCGTGCGGGGCCCGACCCGAGCCGCACCACCGAGGAGACGCTGAGCTTCGAGGACCTGACGCTGAACCCGGAGACCCGCGAGGTCACCCGCGGCAACCGATCGATCAGCCTGACCCGTACCGAGTTCGCCCTGATGGAGATGCTCATGGCGAACCCGCGCCGGGTCCTCACCCGCAGCCGCATCCTCGAGGAGGTGTGGGGCTACGACTTCCCGACCTCCGGCAACGCCCTCGAGGTGTACGTCGGGTATCTGCGTCGCAAGACGGAGGCCGAGGGTGAGCCGCGTCTGATCCACACGGTTCGCGGGGTCGGCTACGTCCTGCGCGAGACGCCGCCGTGATCGGGCGCGACGCCACCGTGATCTGCGACGGACGGTCGCGGTGAAGCGACCCATGCGCCCTCCGATGCTGCTGACCAGCTCGGTGCCCCTGCGCGTCCGGGTGACGCTGCTGGCAGCGGGCGCGGTCGCGCTCGCGGTGGCCGTGACGTCCATCGCCGCGTACGCGGTCGTCGCGCGGGCGTTGTATTCGGACGTGGACCAGCAGTTGCGGGCGCGTGCGTCCGCCCTCGTCGAGTCCAGCACCCTCATCACCTACGACCCCCGCTACATCGGCGGCGCCAAGCTCTACAGCTCCGTCATCAGCGTCGCGCTCATCTATCCGGATCTCGGCCGGTACGTGCCGCCGGGTTCGACGGTGCCGATCGGCGAACCCGAACTCGCGGTCGCGGAAGGCAAGGCCGAATCGTCGCTGCGGACGGTGTCGCAGCAGCGGGTGCTCGCGCAGCGCATCCCCGACGGCAGCACCGTCGTCATCGCCCAACGCCTCGAACCGACCGCGCAGATCCTCAATCGCCTGGCCAGCGTGCTGTTCGTCGTCGGCGGCTGCGGGGTCGTGCTGGCCGCCGCGGGTGGCGCGACCGTGGGCCGCACCGGCCTGAGACCGGTCGCGCGGCTCACGGCCGCCGCCGAACGCGTCGCCCGCACCGACGACCTGCGACCCATCCGGGTGACCGGTCACGACGAACTCGCCCGCCTGACGGAGAGCTTCAACACGATGTTGCGGGCGCTGGCCGAGTCCCGGGAACGGCAGAGCCGCCTCGTCGCCGACGCCGGGCACGAACTGAAGACCCCGTTGACGTCGCTGCGCACCAACATGGAACTGCTCATCGCGGCGAGCCGGCCCGGGGCGCCGCAGCTGCCGGACGAGGACATGGCCGAACTGCGTGAAGACGTGATCGCGCAGATCGAGGAACTGTCGACACTGGTCGGCGACCTGGTGGACCTGGCCCGCGAGGACGCCCCGGAGACGGTGTTCGAGCCCGTCGACATCGCCGACGTCGTCGAACGCAGCCTGGAACGGGCCCGGCGTCGCCGCACCGAGATCGACTTCACCGCGACCACCGAACCGTGGTTCGTGTACGGCGATCATGCGACGTTGTCGCGCGCCGTCCTCAACGTCCTCGACAATGCCGCGAAGTGGAGCCCGTCGGGCGCCGAGGTGCTCGTGGGGATGCGTCAGATCGGCACGGGCCTGATGGAACTGACCGTCGACGACGCCGGCCCGGGCATCCCCGAGGAGGAACGCGAGCTCGTGTTCGAACGGTTCTACCGGGCGACCACCGCGCGTTCGATGCCCGGCTCCGGGCTGGGCCTGGCGATCGTGCGACAGGTGGTGATGAAACACGGGGGCACGATCGCGGTCGACCGGTCCTCGCGCGGCGGTGCGCTGATCCGCATCGTGCTGCCGGGAACCCCCGAACTGTCGGACGAGGTTCCTGACAGCTATTCCGCAGGGGACTGACAGCAAATTCCTTTGCGTCTTCTAAGTGACTTCTCAGCGATCGGGTCCAATCTGGAATATGTAGGAATCCGGAAGTTGGACGAACGGGGACGAGATGAGCGACGACCAGAACCCTGGACAGCCGTACCAGCCGCCGACCACCCCATACCAGGGATACGGTCGGACCGAACCCTTCGGCGCGACCCCGCAGCAGGGACCGCACCAGCCGGGCACGCCACACCCCGGTATTCCGCAGTCCGGGTTCACAGCCCAGCCTCCCCATCAGACGGGGCACCAGCAGCCCGCTCGACCCGGCCGGGGTGTACTGGCCGCGGGCGCGATTGCGTTGGCCCTGCTCAGCGGCGGTGTCGGCGGGGTCGTCGGTGCGCTGGCGGTGGGCAACAACGACGCACCGGCGGTCGTCAACTCGCTCGACGCATCGAAACCGGAAACCACGACGATCGCGAACGCGCCGGCCGGATCGGTGCAGGCGGTCGCGCAGAAGGTCGTGCCCAGCGTCGTTCGGATCGGAATCGTCGGACGCACCACGCAGGGGGAGGGCTCGGGCGTGATCCTCTCGTCCGACGGGCTCATCCTCACCAACAACCACGTCGCCGCCGGGGGCGGCCCGGGCGCGCAACTGACCGTGTATTTCGCGGACGGCAGTTCCGCGCCGGCCACGGTCGTCGGTGCCGATCCCATCTCGGACCTCGCGGTCGTACGCGCCGAGGGTCGCACGGACCTGACCCCGATCGAGCTCGGCTCGTCCGACGGGCTGCAGGTCGGACAGGCCGTCGTCGCGGTGGGTTCGCCGCTCGGCCTCGAGAGCACTGTGACCTCCGGCATTGTGTCCGCCCTGGACCGGCCGGTGTCCACCAGCGGGGAGACGGGTAACCAGAACACCGTGATCGACGCCATCCAGACCGACGCCGCCATCAACCCCGGTAACTCCGGCGGTGCCCTCGTGAACATGGACGGTCAGCTGGTCGGTATCAACACGGCCATCGCCACATCCGGAGGGCAGTCCGGATCCATCGGTCTGGGCTTTGCCATCCCCATCGATCAGGCTCGCCGGATCGCGCAGGAACTCATCGACAACGGTTCGGCGACCCACGCCATCATCGGTGTGCAGGTGCCGTCGCAGGACAACGCGCGCGGCGCGACCGTCATGGAGGTCACCGCGGGTGGCCCGGCGGAGAAGGCCGGCATCCCGCGGGGCTCGATCATCACGAAGGTCGACGACCGGCTCGTCACCGACGGGGATTCACTCATCGCGGCGATCCGGTCCCATGCGCCCGGCGACACCGTCCGCATCACCTACACCGATGCCCAGGGCAAGAACGAGAAGAGCGTCGACGTGCAGCTCGTCGCCGCCGAGGAGCGCTGACGGTGTACGACAGGCCGCCGGTGACCGATACCGCTCTTCTCCTCGACTTGGGAACTACCGTGGGATCCATGGAACTCGAAGCGCCCAGGACCGGCCGTGCACTCGTCGTGATCGTCGACGATCGTGTTGCGCACGGAGACAATCCCGATTCCGCAGGCCCGCTGGTGACGGAGCTGCTGCAGGAAGGGGGCTTCGTCGTCGACGGCGTCGTGACGGTCGCGGCCGACGAGGTCGAGATCCGCAACGCGCTCAACACCGCGGTGATCGGTGGCGTCGACCTGGTGGTGTCGGTCGGCGGTACCGGGGTGTCGCCGCGCGACGTGACGCCCGACGCGACGGAGGAAGTCCTCGATCACGAACTGAAGGGCATCAGCGAGGCGCTGCGGTCGTCGGGACTGTCGGCCGGCGCCCTCGATGCCGGACTGTCGCGGGGGTTGGTCGGTGTGTCCGGCTCGACGCTCGTCGCGAACCTCGCGTCGTCGCGTGCCGCGATCCGCGACGGCATGGCGACCCTGACGCCGCTGGCCGCGCACGTCATCCAGGAACTGTCCCGGCTGGAGGAGTGACCGCTGTGGCCGACGAAGTCGAGGGTGCCGACACCGGTAAGGACACCGCCCGGGGTGAAACGAAGGGTGAAACCCCAGGTAGGAAGGGTCGGATCGACCGGGCCCGGCTCGCGCGCATCTTCGGCGAGGTGCTCCCGGAGACGACGCGAGACGAGCGGGAGCCGGGTGAAGAGCGGTCGGAATCCGACGAATGGCTCCGCAGACAGGTCCCTCCACACCACGGCAGAGTGTGATCTCGGACACTCGTCCACATCGGGTCCGCTTCGGACTTCAGCTCGGATTCGCCTTTGCGAAACCTTTCCGAAACATTCGCAAATGCCACATGGTGGGAATCGTGCGCGCGTACGCAAGGAATGCGATCCTGCCCGGCTGTCACGCCCGGGCCCTCCGGCCTCCCGCCGATAGGGCCCGACCAGCGCCTATGTCTGAATTGCCCCGACTGTGAAGGACCTGCGACCCGATCCCCTGTCGTGACGGATGTCATACCATGACCTGATCGTTATCGTTCACGTCCACGAAACGTTGCCCGAATGGCCCCGCACCGCCTCCTGCCAGGGCATGTGAGGGTAGCCATTGCCCGCGTTTAGGTCACCGTCTAATCTCTGCACAGGTTCGAAAGAGTAAAGACCCGGGCATCAATTCCGGGTCTTTTATCACGAATCGGTAACACAGCTACCGTGCGGATGATGTGCGCATCGGCATCGACGGGGGATCTGCCTCGGCGGCGCTCGGTGTGACACGCCTCGCGGGCGACACGACAACTTGTCGGACGCGGGTGCTGAACCCGGCACGCAGAGAATGGATGAGGCATTCATGAAGATTCAGACGCGACGCGGCCTGAAGGCTGCCCGCAACGCCGTGGTGGCCGGGGCCGCCGTGGCTGGTCTGGTCCTCGGATCGTCGGGTGTGGCCAGCGCCGACGTCGACGACCAGAACCGGATCGTGTCCGCCGGTAACGAGGTGATCGTTACGCAGAAGGACACGTTCATTCAGGGTGTGCCTCCGATCGGCGGCAGCCCGCTGAGCCGTCAGTGGTTCCACAACGGCATCGGTGTGGCCAACATCGTCGGCCCCGACGCGGCCGATTTCGAGGGCTCGACCTTCCAGTTCGGCTACCAGTTCGCGTGGGCCGGCAGCATCGACGGCTCGGTCGGCGTCAGCTGGACCTCGCCGGGCCTGGGTGCCGATACAACGAGCGAACGTACCCCGCGTTTTGTGCCTGTCTACGAGAAGGACGAAGCCGGGAACATCGTCAAGGATGCCGCTGGCAAGCCGGTCCCGGTCAAGCAAGACGGCAAGGATGTCTTTGTCGAGGATCCGGACGGCGGCGATATCGAGCTCACCGATATCGAGCTCGGCGTTTCCGACATCCTTCCGCAGGCCACCGCGGGTGTCGAGCTGACCGCGGCCCCGGGTATCGACGAGCTCGTCGTCGCCGAGGGCGAGTTCGACGGCGACTTCAAGGAAGTCCAGTTCGCGAACGTCCACGGTGCCGCCACCGGCGTCATCGGGCCGGTCCAGATCCGTCCGTTCGTCCGCGTGATCACCGCGAACGGCGACAACGTCACCACCTACGGCAAGGTCTGGACCATCTAGGTCGGCTTCCGCCACCCCTCGCAGTACATCCCCACCACGAAATACGGAGTAATCATGGGAATCAAGTCGCGTGGCTTCAAGGCCGCCCGTAACGCCGCCGTGTCCGGTGCCGCCGTTCTCGGCCTCGTCCTGGGTGCGACCGGCACCGCGCAGGCCGCTGTCGACGACCAGAACCGCATCATCTCCGATGGCCTCGAGGTCGTCGTGACGCAGGAGGACACCAACATCCAGGGTGTTCCCGCGCTCGGTGGCAGCCCGTTCAACCGTGAGTTCTTCCACAACGGCCGCGGCACCGCGAACCTGATCGGCGAGGGCGCTGCCGACGCCGAGGGCACCACCTTCCAGTTCGGCTACCAGTTCGCGTGGGCCGGCAGCATCGACGGCTCCATCGGGGTGACCTACTCGACGCCGCAGCTCGAAGCAGCTATGAACCTGAATCCGACGAATCTCGCCGAGCTCACCGATTTCGAGCTCGGAGTCACCGACATCCTCCCGCAGGCTCACGCCGAGCTGGCCCTGACCCCGGCTCCGGGCATCGAGGAGCTCGTCGTCGCCGAGGGCGAGTTCGACGGTGATTTCAAGACCGTCCAGTTCGCCAACGTCCACGGTGTTGCTTCCGGCGTCATCGGCTCCGTCCAGGTCCGTCCGTTCGTCCGCGCGATCACCGCGAACGGCGACAACGTCACCACCTACGGCAAGGCTTGGACCGTCTAAGAACGACAGTCCGGCAACCGCCGAACAAAGGCTGGGCCCCTCGGAATCTCCGAGGGGCCCAGTCCTTTTCGTGCCAGGCCCACGGAAAGAGGAGCATTACGACTTCGGGGCGTCCTTCGCGTGCGCACCGGCCTGACCCGCCTGCGCCTCGAGAATGTCGCGGATCTGGATGAGTAGGTCCTCCGCGCTGGCCTTCTCGTCGGACTTTTCCGTCGCGAACCGCTTTTTGGCGGCATTCGCCGGAACGATGAGCACGAAGTACACGACCGCCGCGATGATGACGAAGTTGATCGCCGCGGAGATGACCGCGCCGATGTTCACGAACGTCGCCGGGTTGTTCGCAAGGATCTGGAAGCCCCAGCCCATGTCGTTGTCGCCGCCGATGGCAGCGATGAGCGGGTTGATGATGTATTCGGTGAAGGCCGTCACGATGGCCACGAACGCGGTGCCCACGACCACCGCGACGGCGAGGTCGAGGACATTGCCTCTCAGCAGGAAATCCTTGAAGCCCTTCAGCATGGTCCGCTCTCCTCGTGTATGTGGTGCCGATCACATGTAGCTTCGAGGGAACCCTAAACCAACTCCACGGTTTGCACAGCGGCTCAGTGCATCCGGTTCGCAGGGCTCGGTGCATCCGGTTCGCACAGCTCAGTGCAACGTCACGGTCAGCGCGCTGACCAGCGACGCCGCCGCGACCGCCGTTGCCTGATCCGGCGCCAGGGCCAGCAGAACCACGCGTTCACGCTGGTCACGAGCACCTTCTGCGGAATGTGCGAGCACGACGGTCGCGCCCGTCGCCAGCACCTGCGCGTCGGGGGACCGGTCTTCGGATCCCGGCGCGACCGTGAGCACGTCGACGAGGTCGCCCTCGCGCAGCAGATCGCCGACACCCGCGTCGGCCAGCCGGATCGGAACCACGCGCGCATCCGGATTCCCCGTGGCCGCACTCGCCAGGCGTGGACCGAGCATGCGCACCGAGACGAGGATTTCGCCGGCGGGGACAGGGCCGGACAGGGTGTGGCCGACCGCGTCGGAGAGAAGGGTGAGCGCGCCGGACGGCACCGCCGCGGATTCGCGGTCGACGAGTTCGACGTCGTCGAGGGTGAGTGTGTGCCCGGGGCTCAGGTCGCGCACGGCGACGACGGCGGGGGAGCGGTCGCTCGAAGGCCCGTCCCGCAGCGCCGCGACGACGGCGATCAGCGCCAGAAGTGCGGCCGCGCCGCGCCGGGCCGCGACCGTGCGCGCCCAGCCCGGTCGCAGCAGCGTGCTCGCGCGATCGACGAGTGTGGGCTGCAGGGAGGTCGTGGCCCGAGGCCCGCCGGAGGGACGGAGGCGCGATCGGGGCGGGAACGGAAAAAGACCGGCAGGCATGGCCGAACCCTACGAGTTCGGCCATGCCTGTCGGCCTCGTGAAGCGCGAATTCGAGGCGATCTGTGGATGAACAGCCCGCCTGTGGACAACTCGCGATCAGCTCGCGGCGGCCGCCGGAGTCGAGCTGGACGAGCTGCTGCTCGAGGAGTCGGACTTGGCCGGCTCGCTCGCGGTGCTGCTGCCACCGCGCGAATCGGTGCGGTAGAAGCCGCTGCCCTTGAAGACGACACCGACGGAGTTGAACAGCTTGCGCAGCTTGCCGGTGCACTCCGGGCACTCGGTGAGGGAGTCGTCGCTGAACGACTGCACGATGTCGAAGCGGTTGTCGCAAGCCGTGCAGGCATATGAATAGGTGGGCACCGGTGAATCCTCCGCGCGTTCGAAAATAAATCGCAGCTTTAGCACTCTACAGTCGACAGTGCCAACGGCGCCAGTGTGAGAACTATTCCACCAGTGCGGTCAGCCCGCGGCTCGGCGTCAGGGCGTGCGTCATCCGGATGTCGTGCGGATCCTCGGGCAGTTCGTCGACCAGCTCCTCGTCGCGCACCACGGCGATCAGCCGGGCCGACGGGTCGGCAAGGTGCAGGGTCCGGTCGTAGAACCCGGCACCCCGGCCCAGGCGCACTCCGCGCCGGTCGACTGCCAGCGCCGGCACCAGCACCACCGACGCCTGCGCCACGGTTTCGGCGGCCAGCACCGGACCGCGAGGTTCGCGCAGACCGTAGTCCGCCGCCACGAGGTCGTCCTCGCCGGTGTACTCGGCCCACTCCAGGATGCTGTCCTTGCTGGTGAGTGGCACCAGCACCCGGATTCCGCCGTCCCGCAGGGCGTCGAGCAGTGCCAGGGACCCGGGTTCGGTACCCACCGGAATGTACGCGCAGACCGTCGCCCCGGATGTGGCCAGTGCGCGCGCCGACGCGGTCAGCGCATCGTCCTCGACGCGACGCTGGGCGTCGCTGCGGTCGCGCCGGGCGGCGAGGACCGATGTTCGCCAGACGGCCTTGGATCGTGCCTGCACACCGGCCACCTTAAGATCGTGAGGGGCTACCGCGTGGTAGCGAACGTTAGGGTGGGAGTCTATGACGAACAATACGACCGACGGCGTCCGACATTTCCGGACGGCAGTCGTGCCGGCGGCAGGAATGGGTACCCGGTTTCTCCCGGCGACCAAGACCGTGCCGAAGGAACTCCTTCCGGTCGTGGACACCCCGGGCATCGAACTCGTGGCCGGGGAGGCTGCCGATTCCGGTGCCGAACGGTTGCTGATCGTCACGTCCCCCGGCAAGGACGGCGTGGTCGCGCACTTCGTCGAGGATCTCGTGCTCGAGTCGAAGCTCGAGGAGAAGGGCAAGTACGAACTGCTCGCCAAGGTCCGCAAGGCTCCGGGCCTGCTCGAGGTCCAGTCCGTCGTCCAGGAACAGCCGCTCGGCCTCGGCCACGCCGTCGCCTGCGCGGAGAAGGCCCTCGACCCCGACGAGGACGCGATCGCGGTGCTGCTGCCCGACGACCTCGTGCTGCCCGTCGGCGTCCTCGAAACGATGCAGCGGGTGCGCGCCAAGCGCGGCGGCTCGGTGCTGTGCGCGATCGACGTGCCCAAGGAACAGATCAGCGCGTACGGCGTGTTCGACGTCGAGGTCGTGCCCGACGCCACGAACCCCGACGTGCTCAAGGTCCTCGGCATGGTCGAGAAGCCGGCCGTCGAGGACGCGCCGTCGACGTTCGCCGCCGCCGGCCGCTACCTGCTCGATCGCGCGATCTTCGACGCCCTGCGCCGCATCACACCCGGCGCCGGCGGCGAACTCCAGCTGACCGACGCGATTGCCCTGCTCATCGAGGAAGGGCACCCCGTGCACGTCGTCGTGCACCGCGGCACTCGACACGATCTCGGAAATCCCGGGGGCTACCTGCGCGCTGCGGTTGACTCTGCGTTGAACACCGAGGAATACGGTCCGTCTTTGCGTGAATGGCTCATCGAGCGCCTCGAGCGCTGACGGTCCACGGGTCGCGGCTGGAGGACGAGAGACGCTATGCGGTCGGTTGAGGAACAGCAGGCACGGGTCACGGCGGCAGCCGTCGCACCCAGGCCGGTTCGGGTGGCGATCTCCGAGGCGCAGGGCCTGCTCTGCGCCGAGGAAGTGGTCACCGAACGGCCGCTGCCGGGCTTCGACCAGGCCGCGATCGACGGATACGCGGTGCGCAGCGTCGACGTGCAGGATGCCGGGGTCACCGCCACCGAGGAGGACGGTGAACCGGCGGCCGAGCTGAGCCTGCCCGTCGTCGGGGAGGTTCGCGCCGGCTCGCGCCAGCCCATCCGGCTGCAACCCCGGCAGGCGGTGCGTGTCGACACCGGCGCACCGCTGCCCACCCTGGCCGACGCGGTGCTCCCGCTCGAGTTCACCGACGGCGGCACCGCCCGCATCAAGGTGCACAAGGCGGTCCGCAGCGGCGACTACGTGCGCCGCACCGGCGACGACGTGCAACCCGGGGACGTCGCGGTCCGCGCCGGGACCATCATCGGGTCGGCGCAGGTCGGCCTGCTCGCCGCGGTCGGACGCGACAAGGTGCTCGTGCACCCGCGACCGCGGTTGTCGGTCATCTCCGTCGGTGGCGAACTGGTCGACGTGGACCGCACGCCCGGACCGGGACAGGTGTACGACGTGAACTCGTACGCGCTGGCCGCCGCCGCGCGGGATGCGGGCGCCGACGTCAACCGTGTCGGCATCGTCGGCACCGACCCGAAGACGCTGCGCGAGGTCGTCGAGGGACAGCTGATCCGCTCGGAGATCGTCGTGATCGCGGGGGCGGTCGGCGGCGGTGCCCTCGAGGACGTGCGCGAAGCGCTGTCCGAACTCGGCCCACTCGAAGTGGACCGTGTCGCAATGCATCCCGGGTCCGTGCAGGGCTTCGGTCAGCTCGGCCGCGACGAGGTGCCCACATTCCTGTTGCCCGCCAACCCCGTCGGCGCGCTCGTCGTGTTCGAAGTGATGGTGCGGCCGCTGATCCGCATCGCACTCGGCCGTCGGCACCCGATGCGGCGGGTCGTCCCGGCACGCACGGTCTCGCCGATCACGTCCATCCCGGGCCGGAAGGGATTCCTGCGCGGCCAGCTGATGCGCGACGAGGCGACCGGCGACTACCTGGTGCAGGCGCTCGGTGGGGCGGCGGGCGCGTCGTCGCATCTGCTCGCCACGCTCGCCGAGGCGAACTGCCTGGTGTTGATCGATCCCGATGTCTCCGAGGTTCGCACCGGCGACCCCGTCGACGTGGCGTTCCTCGGGCAGCGCGGTTGATCGGGGCTCATCCGGGCTGGCCGGCGGATCTGGGTCCGTTGCGGGTCCGCGGCGGTCTGGTGACGGTGCGGTCCGTGCGGTTGCGCGACGCTGCCGCGTGGAGCCGGCTGCGGATCGCCGACCGCAATCACCTCGAACCGTGGGAGCCGACGGGCGATGCGCCGTGGGATGCGCGGCACCACATCTCGGTGTGGCCCGGGATGTACCGGAGTCTGCGTGCCGAGGCCCGCAAGGGGCACATGCTGCCGATGGCCATCGAACTCGACGGACAGTTCTGCGGGCAGCTCACCGTCGGCAACATCGTCCGCGGCGCTCTGCGGTCCGCCTGGATCGGTTACTGGGTCAGCAAGGACGTCAACGGGATGGGTGTCGCGACCGCGGCGGTCGCGCTGGGGCTCGACCACTGCTTCGGCCCGGTGGGTCTGCACCGTGTGGAGGCGACCGTGCGCCCGGAGAACGCGGCGAGCCGCGCGGTGCTCAGCAACGTCGGATTCCGTGAGGAAGGGCTGCTGCGGCGCTATCTCGACGTGCACGGCGCCTTCCGCGACCACCTGCTGGTCGCGATGACCGTCGAGGAGGTGCCGGGTTCGGTGTCGGACCGGCTCGTCCGGAGCGGTCGCGCCAGCTGGGCGTGAATCGGCGGATCACTATATCCACCTGTAACGGAGATTACGGTCATACCGCGTAGTAATACCCATGCGGACATATATTCGTGTGACTAGAGTGAAGGAAGTGTCACATGATTCGGCGTGACTCGTGTTGCAGTAGTTATCACATGAGTCCGGCGTTTCTGTCGGGGTGACCGAGCGGATGCCATTAGCCTGACTAGGTCAGTGGCGTCGACAGGCTGGTAGGCGACAACTGGGAGGAGGGCCGCCGGTATGCCGAACTCGCTCCTGTGGATCGGACTCGTTGCCGTGTGGCTGTTCGTCCTGGTGCCGATGCTGGTCACGAAGCGCCCCCGTATCCGCCAGACGACCGACGCCGCGCTCGCTACGCGTGTACTGCACCGTGGTGACGACGACCCGATCACCCCGCGTGGTCCGGCCGCCGGTCACCGCAGCGACCCGAACTGGCGTCCCAGTCGCGACCGTCGCCGCGCACCGCTGGCAGCCGGTCGGGTGGACCGCCCCGCGGAGGACAGCATGGACACTCAGGAACTCGTCGATCTCGACGAGCGGCCACCCGAAGAAGCCGATCGAGCTCCCGCCCGCGAGTTCGTGCCCGCACGTCGCGGTCGCGGCGGCTTCGATCCGCACGCCGACGCGGTCGCCCGGGCGGCGCGGTACGAGTTCCGGCAGCGCGCCGTGCTCGGACTGCTGTTCGCGGCGATCATGACCGCGGCGCTCGCCCTCATCGCCTCGCCGGCCCTGTGGTGGCTGTGCGCGCTGGCGACGGCTGCGCTGATCGGCTACCTGTTCTACCTGCGCCGGCAGGTGCGGCTCGAGCAGGAGATCCGTCGTCGCCGTATGGCCCGTCTCGCGCGGTCGCGGCTCGGCGTCGAATCGCGCAGCGACGAGGAACTGCGCCTGATCCCGTCGCGGCTGCGGCGCCCCGGTGCCGTCGTCCTCGAGGTGGACGACGAGGACCCGGTCTTCGAACATCTCGACACTTACGCCGACGAGGTCGACACCCACGAACCTCGCGAACCCCGCGAGGAGTCGGACTACGAAGTGCGCCGCGCGTCCGGTCAGTGACCGCGTCGGCCCGTGACGACATGGGCCACCAGGGGTGCCGACACCGTTCCGTCCGCCTCCACGTACCGGGCCAGTTCGGTCCTCACGTCGCGGCGGATGGCCTCGCGGGTTACAGGTTCGATCCGCTCGGCGAGCGGGCTCCCGTCGATTTCCGTGTCCACGAACGTCTCCGGTGACGAGAAGCGGGCGGTGCCGGTGTGTGTCGTGCACCGGTCGACGCTCGCGCCCGCCTCGCCGACCAGCGCAGTCAGTTCGTCGCGGTCACCGCAACTCCAGTAGGTGTTCAGCAGCGACACCGCGTCGGGACCGGCGTGACGCGCCGCCACCTCGACGAGCAGCCGGTAGGCGGGCTGATCCGGCAGGGCCGCCGGCACGCACACGGTGAATCCGCGTGCGACGCGGTTCATCTCGGTCAGTGCTCGCCGACGGTCGGGGAAGAACATCAGCGCCATCTGGCACAGCGCGGCGTCGAACGTGTCGTCGGGAAACGGCAGTGCGCCGGCGTCGCCGAGGCACCACCCGAGGTCGGGACGGATGCGCCGGGCCACCGCGAGCATGCCGGCGTTCAGGTCGAGGCCGACGGCCCGGCCGTGCGGTCCGACCCGGTCGGCGGCTACGCGGGCCACCACCCCCGTCCCGCAGGCGACATCGAGGATCCGCTGACCCTCGGCGACCGCGGCCTGTTCGACGACGAGTGGAGCCCACTGGGCGAACAGCGCCGGCACGAATCGGGATTCGTAGACTTCGGCGGCATCGGACGAGACCTGGAACGTTTCACGCCTGGTCATGTCCTTCATCCTTGTCCCTGTTACCGCATTTGACCAGGCGATTTCGTGCATGGGCAATCGGTTTGCTAGAGTTTGCGAGCGGTTCCGAGAGGGACCGATGGGGCTGTGGCGCAGTTGGTAGCGCGCTTCGTTCGCATCGAAGAGGTCAGGGGTTCGATTCCCCTCAGCTCCACCATCTCGACGAGGTTTCAACCCTGCGCCCGATACGGGCGCAGGGTTTCTTCGTATTCGGCCCAGTCGGACCGGTGCGAGGTATTTGCCCGGAACGGCGGATATCGTGCGCCGCTGTCTCGACCGGGGTGTACTGGGTGGCACCCGAGACCCCGATCGAGGAGGACACGTCGTGAGGCCCATAACCGTTGTCGTCTCCGTGCCGGTCACCGATCTGACGCGCACGCTGCGGTTCTACCGCGACGGACTGGGGCTCGAGACGCCGGGCATCGACGAGGGGATCATCCCGATCGAGTTGCCGAACCTCTCCCTGTTCCTGATCGAACGGCAGGAGTACGCGCTGTACGCCGTCCGCGGAGGCGTCGAGTACGGCGGACAGCCGGTGCCGGGTACCTGCATCTTCTCCTGCGCGATCGCCGACAAGGAGGAAGTGGACCGAACCATCGAGCGGGCGCGAGAGGCCGGCGGCTCGGTGCCCGGCCCCGCCGAGGAGCAGGACGGCTCGTACACCGGATACGTCGCCGACCCCGACGGCCACCTGTGGGAACTCGTCTGGAACGCGCAGACCGAAGCCGCCGCCGCCGAGTAGTCCCGGCCTCGCGCTCGGCGTCCCGATCCGTGACCGCCGGCTGGACCGTTATCGCAACGGCATCCGATCCGGTGGCAGGTCACAACGAAATTGGGAAGACTGGGTGACATGGAACACAGGATGAGTGACGACGAACTTCGGCGTGCGATTCGGGTGCTCCGCGAACGCGCCGAGACAGCACGGCACGAGAACCGAACGGACGACGCCGAGCAGATCGAGGAAACGATCCGCCAGTACCAGGAGGAGATGGCGCAGCGTCTCTGACGGCCACCGCGCACCTCACCGGATGTCCACGTGCTCCGGGCGGAAGCGGTGGTCGTAGTACCACAGGAAGGTGTTGCGGTACCCCCACGCCGCGATGCGGCGGCACGACCCGTAGACGACCGCCCCGCGGCGTTTGCCGTATTCCGAGGTCAGCGTGCGCACCCTGCCGTGCAGGGCCTTGTCCTCGTGCTCGTCCTCGATGCGGGTGCGCGGAAACCCGCCGGCGGCCTCGTACAGCTCCGCGGTGATCGCCATGTTGCAGCCCGGGGTGAGGATGTACGGCCCGTGGAACTGCGGGCCGCGAAAGTCGGGGTTCAGCTTGCCGAGGTAGGTACCGAGCACGAACATCGTGCGCATCCCGAGCATCTGTGACCACGACAGCCCCTCGTCGGTGCGGGGACGCATCCGGCCGGCGATCATCCGCAGTCCCGCGTCGAACCCCGCGGTGAGTTCCGCGGTCCAGTTCGTATCGGGGAGGCAGTCGGCGTCGGTCCGCGCGAGGCGGGTCGCGCCGCGTGCCGCGGCGAAACGCATCCCGGTGTCGGCGGCCGCCCCGGTGCCCTTCTCCGGTTCCTCGACGACCTCGACGGACATGTCGGGATGGGCGGCGGAGAACTCCCGTACCCGCTGCACCGTGCGGTCGGTGGACATGTTGTCCACGACGACGACGTCGAAGTCCCGGTACCGTTGCGCGGCCAGCGCGCTCAGCGTCTGCCCTATGCGGGCTTCCTCGTCGAGGGCCGGGATCACCACGCACAGATCGGCCACGCCACTTCCCGAACGGTTATCCGTCATCGGATGCCCCCCTCATCGGATGTCCCCCCTTGTCACCGGATGTCCACCGCCTCCGGCCGGAACCGATGCTCGGCGTACCAGCGCAGCGTGTTGCGGATTCCCCAGGCGGAGAACCGTCGCGTGGACATGCGGACGCGGACCGAGCGGCGCAGACCGTAGTCGGTGGTCAGGGTGCGCACCCGGTTGTGCAGGTACCGGTCCTCGTGCTCGTCCTGGATCCGGGTGCGCGGAAAGCCCCCCGCGGCCTCGTACAGCTCCGCGGTGATCGCCATGTTGCATCCGGGTGTGAGGACGTAGGTTCCGAGGAACTGCGGGCCGCGGGTGATCCTCCGGACCTTGGCGACGAGCGATCCGATCTCGATGACGATGCGCATGAGCACCAGCCGGGCGGGGGACAGGCCCTCGTCGGTGCGGGGCAGCAGTTGTCCTGCGATGCTGCGCAGGCCGTCGTCGAAGGCCACCTCGATCTGCTCGGTCCAGTCGGGTTCGGGCACGCAGTCCGCGTCGGTCCGTGCCAGCCGCACGGCCCCCGCCTCGATGGCGTAGCGCATGCCGGTGTCCGCGGCGGCTCCGGTGCCCTTCTGCGGTTCGTGGATCAGGGTGAGGTCCAGGTCCGGGTGTGCGGAGGCGAATTCGTCGACGATCTCGACGGTGGAGTCGGTCGAGCCGTTGTCGACGACGACCACGCGGAACTCGCGATTGCGCTGGTGCCGGAGTGCGGTGAGGGTGGCTGTGATGCCGGGGGCCTCGTTGTAGGCCGGGATCACAACCCACAGGTCTGACGCCATGTGGCCGTCCTCGGATGGCAGGGGCGAAGGTGGGCCCAGGCTACCGGCGCCGGGGGCGAATTCAGGACGAAATGGCGGAATGCGCCTCTCTGCTCTTGGAAAGCCGCGTACCGTCCTCGAGAGCCGGGTCCGGATTTGCAGGGGGAAGGGGCTCCGATGGTCGCACTGACCATGGAATCGACCGGTCTGCCGCACCCACGGTGGCGGGTGCCGATACTGGGGGACGTGCTCGTGGTGTCACCGCACCGAGCCATCCAGGATTCCTGGACGATGAGTCGCCGGCTCGGGCCGATCTTCGAGCGACGCGCCCTCGGGCACCGCTTCGTCCTGGTGTCGGGAGTCGACCTGGTCGCCGAGCTGTCCGACGAGACGCGATTCGCCAAGCACGTCGCGCCGGGTGTGGAGGCGCTACGCGGGATCGGTGGCGACGCACTGTTCACCGCCTACAACCACGAAAAGAACTGGGCCCGTGCCCATGCGCTGCTGACGCCGGCGTTCACCCGGTCGGCGATGCGCAGCTATCACGCGGTGATGTGCGATGTCGCGTCCGACCTGGTCGGGTACTGGAACCGGAGCGCCGGCCGGCCGGTCGACGTGGTCGAGGACATGATCAAGGTCGCGTTCGAGACCGTGGGGCGGGCAGGACTCGGGCACTCGTTCGGCTCGTTCGACCGTGCCAGTGCCCATCCCGCACGCGCGGCGATGGCCCGGAGCCTCGTTCATGCTCAGCGCCGGACGCTGCGGAACGTCCCGGGGCTGCGCCGCATCGCCTACGGGTTCGCGGATCGCAGGAACGCCGCCGATCTGGCGTTCCTGCACGACTCGATCGACGAGATCATTCGCGCGCGAGTCCGGTCCGGTCCCGCGCCGGACACCGATCTGCTCGAGATCATGCTCGACGCGGCCCGCCGGGACGACCCGAACCGCCTGGACCGCGACAACATCCGCTACCAGGCGCTGACGTTCCTGCTCGCCGGGCACGAGACCACCGCCGCTCTGCTCGCGTTCGCGTTGCACTATCTCTCGCAGGATCCGGAGTTGTATGCGTCGGCCCGTGCCGAGGTCGACGCGGTGTGGGGCAGCGGGACCCCCGAATTCGAGCAGGTGCCCAAGCTGAGGTTGCTCCGACGGATCGTCGACGAGACACTGCGGTTGTGGCCCCCGGTTCCGGCGTTCGCCCGCGAGGCTCGCACCGACACCGTGCTCGGCGGCCGGTACAGCATGCAGGCCGGCGACTGGGTCGTGGTTCTCGTGCTTGCGCTGCACCGTGATCCGGTGTGGGGCGACGACCCCGACCGATTCGATCCGGACCGGTTTCTTCCCGATCGGATCCGGCTGCGCCCACCGCACGTCTACAAGCCGTTCGGCACCGGTGCCCGGGCCTGTATCGGACGGCAATTCGCAGTGCACGAAGCAGTTCTCGTGCTCGGCACGATCCTGCGCGAGTACGACCTCGTGCCCGATCCCGGCTATCGGCTGCGCATCCACGAACGGCTCAGTCTCTCGCCCGCGGGCCTCTCGCTGACGCCGCGCCCACGGCGTCCGAGCGGTCCTGCGTAGCGCTCGGGGGTCACGTAGGCTGGCGACTCCGCACCTTCGTGACTGAGGAGACGAGTTGGGGATCAAGTCGTTCAAGGGGGCACTGACCGTCGTCACCGGTGCTGCGAGCGGTATCGGCAGGGCGGTCGCGATCGCCGCCGCGGACGAGGGCGCTCGTCTGTTGCTCACCGACATCGACGAGGCGGGCCTCGACGACGTGGTGGCGCTCATCGGTTCCCGCGGCGGAGAGGTCCTGCACCACAGCGCCTTCGACATCACGGATTTCGAGGCCGTGCGGGCCTTCGCCGACGAGGTCCACGAGCGGTTCGGCAGCGTCGACGTCGTGATGAACATCGCCGGCACGTCGGTGTGGGGCACCGTCGAAAACCTCGAGCACCGGCACTGGAAGAAGATGGTCGACGTCAATCTGATGGGGCCCATCCACGTCATCGAGTGCTTCGTACCGTCGATGATCGAGGCGGGCCGTGGCGGGCAGCTGGTCAACGTGTCCTCCGCGGCCGGACTGCTCGCGCTTCCGTGGCACGCCGCGTACAGCGCCGCGAAGTTCGGGGTGCGCGGTGTCTCCGAGGTGTTGCGCCACGACCTGAAACGGCACCGGATCGGGGTGAGCCTCGTGGTGCCCGGTGCGGTGCGCACGCCCCTCGTCGACGCCGCCGAGATCGCCGGGTTCGACCGCAAGGATCCGCGCATCCAGGCATTCACCCGCAGGTTCTCGGCGCACGGGATCACCCCGGAGCTGGCGGCGAAGCGGATCCTCGCCGGTGTCAAGCGCAACCGATTCCTCGTCTACACGTCGTTCGACATCCGGTTCGGCTACTGGTGGGCCCGCAAGTTCGCGCCCCCGTACGAGTACACGATGCAGAAGGCCAACGACTACTTCAGCAAGGTGCTGCTGCCGCCGGTGTGAGCGGCCGGGCGCTTCGCGCCCCGTGTGCCTTTGTGGCGCCTCCCACCGCCACAACGGCACACCGGGTCTAGCTCGTCGTGTGCCGCGTGAGTTGTGCGTGCAGATGATGGGTCAGCGGCGTCGAGTCGTGCGCCATCCACAGGTCGTAGGTGAGGGTGTCGCCGTCGAGGACGAACCGGCGGCGCAGCTCGTGCACGGGCTTCGCGTCCGGTGACCGCTCGAGATGCACGGCGGTGAAATCGAGGACGCCGTGCGTGAGCCGCGACCGCTGGATCTCGACGAAGCCGGTGGGCTGCGACACCAGAAGTTCCACTTCGTGACCACTGCGGCGCAGGTAGCCGTTCTCGGTGTGCAGCGGGCGCCCGTCGTCGCGGGCACGGGTGCGGCTGACGTACATCAGGAACGGTTTTCCGGGAATCGACGTGAACTCGATCGTCTCGTCGTAGGCGAAGTCGTCGATGGTGGGGTAGTGGCCGTCGCCGCCGCCGACCCATCGGCCGACGAACGGTGCAAGTTCGCCGAGCGGGTCCGAATCCGTCACGTGTGGTGCTCCTCGCTCGCGTATGGGCACGTCGATCCTCCCACCCGCCGGGCAGCGGCACTACCGTTGACGCATGAATGCGCAGTTGTGTGTCGATTCCGAGGTCGGGGCCCTCACGACGGTCCTGCTGCACCGGCCCGGTGCGGAACTCGAGCGGCTGACGCCCCGCAACAACGACCAGTTGCTGTTCGACGCGTTGCCGTGGGTGGCGCGCGCCCAGGAGGAACACGACGCCTTCGCCGAGCTGCTGCGCAGCCGTGGGGTCGAGGTGCTGCTGCTCGCAGATCTGCTCCGCGAAACCCTCGAGGTCAGCGGCGCCGCGCGCATCCAGGGGATTTCCTCGGCCGTCGACCCGCGCAGGCTCGGGCACGCGCTCGCGCAGGACCTGGCCGCGCACCTGCGGACGCTGCCGGCCCCGGAACTGACCCGGATTCTGGTCGCGGGAATGACGTTCGACGAACTGCCCGAAACCGGCACGGCCGGCCCGCCGTCGCTGGTGCGGCTCATGCACCACGGCGGCGACTTCGTGATCGATCCCCTGCCGAATCTGCTGTTCACCCGCGACTCGTCGTTCTGGATCGGGCCGCGCGTCGCGATCCCGACGCTCGCGCTGCCCGCCCGTCGGCGCGAGGCCTCGCTCACCGACCTCATCTACGCGTTCCACCCACGGTTCCTCGGGGTGCGCCGCGCCTACGAATCGCACACCGCGCCCGTCGAAGGCGGCGACGTGCTGCTGCTCGCGCCGGGGGTCATCGCCGTCGGCGTGGGGGAGCGCACCTCACCGGCCGGTGCGGAAGCATTGGCGCGCAGTGTGTTCGAGGACGGCCTGGCACACACGGTGCTGGCGGTGCCGATCGCGCAGCAGCGGGCGTCGATGCACCTGGACACCGTGTGCACGATGGTCGACATCGACGCGGTCGTCATGTATCCGGCGATCCGGGACACGCTCGAGGCCTTCACGATCCGCCGGGACGACGGCGACGCCCGCATCGACGGGCCGCGACCGTTCCTCGAGGCCGCGGCCGAGGCGATGGGTATCGACAAGCTCCGTGTCATCGACACCGGCTTGGACTCGGTCGTCGCCGAACGGGAACAGTGGGACGACGGCAACAACACCCTCGCGGTCGCGCCGGGAGTGGTCGTCGCCTACGAGCGGAACGTCGAGACAAACGCGCGGCTCGAGGCAGCGGGTATCGAGGTGCTGCGGATCGCCGGGTCGGAACTGGGATCGGGCCGGGGCGGGCCGCGGTGCATGTCGTGCCCGCTCGCACGGGCCGTGCTCTGACCCTCCGCCCCTTTACTTCTTCCGAGCGAATGTATCGCTCGTCTCCTTCAACCGACCGAGCGGTACATTCGCTCGGGAAGAGGGGGCGGGCGCTCGGGAAGAGGGGGCGGGCGCTCGGGAAAAGGGGGGCGCTCGGGACAAGGGGCGGGTGATTGAAACCGCGTCGGGTGGGTATCTGGGTGGGATGAAACAGCTCGACGCGGTCCTCGAGGCGCCGTTCGCGGCGGCCTCGGCGGTGCGGCACGCGCGCATCTTCCATCCGCACGGCGTTCTCGCTCGGGGGCACGCCGAGCTGGTGTCGAGCTGGTGGCCGACGCAGGGGCAGGTGCCGGTCACTGTCCGGTTGTCCCGCGGAATCGGGCTTCCCGCAATGCTTCCCGACTTCCTCGGCGTGGCGGTGCGGCTGCACCTGAGCGTCGGGCTGTGGGACATCCTGCTGGTCACCGCACACGGGCGTGTGCCCGTGCTGTTGTCGCCGGCGCGGAGCTGGTCGGGCGCCCACTACAGCAGCGTCACCGCGTTCCGCACGCGCGAGCACCCGGATCTGCGATGGGTGGTGGCGGAACCGGAAGCCGGGCTCCCGGAGTCGGCGGATGCGGACGCGCTGGCCGACAGCGGCACGTTGCGCTTCGGGTTGTCGCTGAAATCTGCGGGAGGCGAGGTGGCACCCGCCGGGCAGCTCGTCGTGGAGACACTGCCGGGTGACGGTGAGCGACCCGCGTTCGATCCGGTGCTCAACTGCCCGGCCGAGGTGGACATGTGGCCGGGGTGGATCGCTGCGGCGCGCCGGGCCGCGTACCGGGGCAGCCGGGCGGGCCGGCACGCACAGTCCGAGTAGAACGACGCGTAGTCCGAGAAGAACGCCCACGTCTCCGGCCGGAGACGTGGGCGCGTGCCGTCAGAGGATCTCGCGGACCTTGTCGACCGGGCGCGCGAGCACGGTGCCCTTGTCGGTGACGACGATCGGCCGCTCGATGAGGATCGGGTTGTCGACCATCGCATCGATCAGTTCGTCCTCGGACGCGTCGGCGAGGTTCAGTTCGGTGAACAGCGCTTCCTTCCGGCGGATCGCCTCGCTGGGCTTCAGGCCCGCATCGTCGAGCAGCTTGCGCAGGCCGTCGCGGGACGGCGGGGTCTCGAGGTACTTGACGACGGTCGGTTCGAGGCCGGCCTCCTGGAGGACCTTCAAGGTGTTGCGGGACGTGCTGCAGCGCGGGTTGTGGTAGATCGTCGCGGTCTTGGCCATGGCCGTTATTGTGCCGCGTGCCGCATCGGGCGTCCCTGCAATGCTTGCCGTGTTCGCCGTCACCCGTGGCATGTCCCGTTTGAAGGTTGCCCGCCCGCCCCCTACGATTTTCCGCCGTCAATACATGCGTAATGCCGATTGGGAGGAGCCGGGTACATGCTCAAGGGGTTCAGGGATTTCCTGCTGCGTGGGAACGTGGTGGAACTGGCGGTCGCCGTCGTCGTCGGTGCCGCGTTCACCGCGATCGTCACCGCGTTCACCAACAACATCGTCAACCCGCTCGTCGCGGCGGTCGGTGGTGCCAACGAGTACGGCTGGGGATTCCAGATCACTTCCAGCCCTGAGACTTTCATCAACATCGGTGCGGTCGTCACCGCGGTGATCAACTTCGTGATCATCGCCGCGGTCGTGTACTTCGTGCTCATCGTCCCGGTCAACGCCGCGAAGAACCGTTTCGCTCCGCCGAAGGAGTCCGAGGACAAGCCGCTGAGCGAGACGGACCTGCTCATCCAGATCCGCGACCTGCTCGAGAAGGGCACGTACGCGAAGGGTTCGGACGACGACGATCACGACAAGGCGCGTGTCTGATCGGTCACACTCCATACGCACTTCCCACCGGCCCCGGGCAGCATGCCCGGGGCCGGTGCGTTGTGCGCTGGTACATTGCTCGCGTGCTCGACATCGCCATCGACCAGAGCTCTCAGACCCCACCGTTCGAACAGTTGCGCCGTCGCATCGTCGAGCTGGTCCGCCGCGACGAACTGATCGCCGGCACCAAACTCCCGACCGTGCGCGCTCTCGCCGAGCATCTCGGGATCGCGCCGAACACCGTCGCGAAGACCTATCGGGAACTCGAACAGGCCGGGGTCCTCGAGACGCGCGGGCGCGCGGGCACGTTCGTCGCGACGGCCGCGTCGGGTGATCCGACGCTCACCCTCGCCCAGCGCGCGACCACCGCCTACGTCGCGGAGTTGCGGGCCCTCGGCATGTCGGACGACGAGATCCTCGAGTTCGTGGTCGCCGCGGTCCGCGGAGCCTGACACCTCCCGAGTGTCCGATTCGTTCCCCGAGTCGGAAACGACCGGTTCGGGAGGACCTTTCCCGGTCGCAGGTGCTTGCGCCGCACCCGTTCGAGGGCGAGCGTTGATCCATGGCCGTGCCTGCGGATCGAACCGGTTCGACTGCTGCGCCCGGGACGCCCCGGCCGCAGACACCACCCGGCGTCGGCCCACCCGGTCCGGCGTCACCCGCGGCGGACCGGGACCGGCGACCCTCGACGGACCGCGTCGTGTTCGGTGTCGCCGCGGCCCTGGTCGTCGCGATCGTCGTGTGGGGCCTGACCGCCCCCGAGAACCTGAACACGGTGACCGGCCGGGTACTGGACTGGCTCGTCGTGGACCTCGGCTGGCTGTTCGTCCTCACCGCCAGCGGATTCGTGATCTTCGCGCTGTGGCTCGCGATGAGCAGGTACGGGACGATTCCGCTCGGCAAGGACGGCGAGAAGCCCGAGTTCCGCACGGTGAGCTGGATCGCGATGATGTTCAGCGCCGGCATGGGCATCGGCCTGATGTTCTACGGGGTCGCCGAACCGCTCTCGCACTTCGTGACGCCGCCGCCCCGCAGCGCCGGTGGCGCCGGACCGGCGATGGCCACGACCATGTTCCACTGGAGTCTGCACCCGTGGTCGATCTACGCGGTCGTGGGTCTGTCGATCGCGTACGGCACCTACCGCAAAGGCCGGAAGCAGCTGATCAGCTCGGCGTTCGTGCCGCTGCTCGGCAGCCGCGCGGAGGGCCCGCTCGGCAAGGTCATCGACATCCTCGCGCTGTACGCGACGTTGTTCGGCACCGCCGCCTCGCTCGGGCTCGGAGCCCTGCAGATCGGTTCCGGATTCGAGGTCACGGGCTGGATGGAGGAGACCGGCGTCCTGCTGCTCGTCGCGATCGTCGCGATCCTGACGTGCGCGTTCATCGCCTCGGCGGTGTCCGGCGTCGCCAAGGGCATCCAGTGGCTGTCGAACATCAACATGGTGCTGGCGCTGAGCCTCGCGCTGTTCGTGTTCGTGCTGGGGCCGACGGTGCTGATCCTCAACCTGATCCCGACGACCCTCGGCGCCTACGCCTCGGACCTGGCTCGCATGTCCGCACGCACTGCCGCCTCGAGCGCCGAAGCGGGCGAATGGCTTTCGTCGTGGACGATCTTCTACTGGGCGTGGTGGATCTCGTGGACCCCGTTCGTCGGCATGTTCCTGGCCCGCATCAGCCGGGGCCGGACCATCCGCCAGTTCGTCGTCGGTGTCATCATCGTGCCCAGCATCGTGAGCCTGTTGTGGTTCGCGGTGTTCGGCGGGGCGGCCATCGGCCAGCAGCAGGACGGCCACGACATCGCCGGCGCAGGCAGCCTCGAGGGGCAGTTGTTCGGGATGCTCGGCAACCTGCCGCTCGTCGGGGTGTCGACGTTCGTCGTGATGCTGCTCGTCGCGATCTTCTTCGTCTCGGGTGCCGATGCCGCGTCGATGGTGATGGGCACCCTCACCCAACGCGGGACGCTCTCGCCCGGCCGATGGATCGTCGTGTTCTGGGGCGCGCTCACCGGCGGGGTGGCCGCGCTACTGCTGTGGACCGGCGGGTCGGAAGCGCTCGGTGCTCTCCAGACCATGACGATCATCGCCGCGGCACCGTTCGTGGTCGTCATGGTCGGGTTGTGCATCTCCCTCTACCGTGACCTGTCGCGAGATCCGCTCCTCGGCGGGCGCCGGCCGACGCTGCGGCGCACCGGATGACCGCCGTCCCGGACCGTATCGCGTTCGCGGTCGAGGCGATGGCCCCGCGTCCCGGCATGCGGGTGCTCGAGATCGGATGCGGGGGAGGAGTGGCCGTGTCGCTGGTGCACGAGCGCATCGGCCCCGACGGCACGATCCTCGGGGTGGACGGTTCGGCGACGCAGATCGACCGCGCGCGTCGGCGCAACGAGGCGGCGGCCGGGGTCGAGTTGCGGGTGGCCCGGTTCCCGGACGTCGACGGCGGTCCGTTCGACCTGATCTTCGCGATCGATGTGCCCGCTTTCCGTTCCGGCGACCCGGCCGTGCCCGCCGCAGCGGCCGCGCTGCTGCGCCCCGGCGGTGAACTGTGGGTGTTCGACGAACCCCCGCCGGGCACCGCGACCGGACCGATCTCGATGCGGATCAGCGCCCTGCTGTCGGAGGCGGGATTCGCGATCGTCGACATGGTCGAGCGGGGCCGGACCGTGGGGGTCCTTGCGGCGCCGCCGGAGTCGGTCGAGAAAGGTTGATCGTTCACCGTGCGCCGCCGTGGCCGGTGCGCGACAGTGATGATCATGAAGTCGGCAGCACCCCGGCTCTTGTCGGCCTTCGAAGCCCTGATCGGTGTCGACCTACCCGTCCGTGTCCGCTGCTGGGACGGGTCCGAGGCCGGCCCGCCCGACGCGGCCGCGCGTGTCGTCGTGAACCGCCGTCGCGCCCTGCGTCGCATGCTGTGGGCGCCCAACGAACTCGGCCTGACCCGCGCCTACATCTCCGGTGATCTCGACGTCGACGATCTGTTCCCCCTGCTCGGCATCCCGGAAGTGGTCGACCGGATCGGGGACCATCGGCTCGCCGGCCTGCGCCCCCGCACCCTCGCGCGTGCCGCGGCGACTCTTGTGCGGCTCGGCGCGGTCGGGCCGCCGCCGCGACCACCCGCCGTCGAGATCCGCCGCCGCCGGGGGATCCGGCACAGCCGCGACCGCGACTCGCTCGTGGTGTCGCACCACTACGACGTCGGCAACGACTTCTACCGGCTGTTCCTCGGCTCGACCATGGTCTATTCGTGCGGCTACTGGGTGGACGACGACGCCCGGCTGGACACCGCACAGCGCGACAAGTGCGATCTGGTGTGCCGCAAGCTGGGACTCGCTCCGGGGATGCGGCTGCTCGACGTCGGCTGCGGCTGGGGTTCGCTGGCGATGCACGCCGCCCGCGACTACGGGGTCGACGTGGTCGGGGTGACGGTCAGCCGCGAACAGCGCGACCTGGCGACGAAACGGATCGCCGAGGCCGGATTGTCCGATCGGATCGAGATCCGGTTGCAGGACTACCGCGACATCGACGACGGTCCCTTCGACGCGATCGCGAGCGTCGGCATGTCCGAGCACGTGGGGCTGGTGAACCTGCCGCTGTACGCCGCGGAGCTGCACGCCCTGCTGCGGCCCGGCGGCCGGTTGCTCAACCACGCGATCGCGCGGGTGCGGTCGTTGCCGGACAAGCCCGGTCGTGCCCCGTCGTTCATCGACCACTACATCTTCCCGGACGGCGAGGTGCTGCCGCTCAGCAGGACGATCGACGCCTTCGAACGAGCCGGAATCGAGGTGCGCGACAGCGAATCGCTGCGCGAACACTATGCGCTGACCCTGCGCGCCTGGGTGTCGAACCTGCTCGGATCGTGGGACGAGGCGGTGCGGCTGGCCGGTGAGGAACGGGCCCGCACCTGGCTGCTGTACCTGACGGCGAGCGCCCTCGGGTTCGAAGCACCGAACCGGCTCACCGTCCATCAGGTCCTCGCGGTGCGTCCCACCGCGGACGGCGCCAGCGGGATGCCTCGTACCCGCGATCGGTGGCTCCGCGGCACGCGCGCCGCCACCTGATTGTCGGACCCTCGCAGTACCGTGACGCTGCCCGCGGTTTCACTGCGAGAGGAGATGTTCGTGAACGACATCGGCCACTTCGACGAATCGGTCGAGCTCGCCTGGGCCAGATTCCGGACCCAGATGGCCAGGAGCATCGCCGAACTGCCCCTCGGCGACGGTCTGGAGCTACGCGCGGACACGGCGCTGACACCGGCCGCGGGGGTGCGGATCGAGAACCGCCCCGGTCTCGGGGTCGGCGCCCGCATCCTCGCCCCGCCGTGGGAGTGCGGGTCGTCCGCGCCGCGACGGTGCCCGCCCGACACGCCGTCGACGATCGGCGACCCAGATGCCGTCGCGTCCTGGGTGGTGGGCGTGCTGCGCGACCGGTGGGACGTCGTCGAGCCGGCGTTCGTGCAGGTCGGGCCGTATCCGGGTGTCGACGGCGGGCAGTGGTACGACGAGCTGCGCGGCCGCGTGGGCGACGCGCTCGCCCACGTGCTGGGCCGGCCCGCCAGCATCGACGCCGACGGCGACTTCGTGCTGGTGCTCGACTCGCAGGTGATCTTCGTGATCGTCGACCGCACCGTTCCCGCGGTGCGGGTGTGGATCCCGCTGCTGCACCGGATCGCCGATCGGACCGGCGCCGCGCACTGGGTCGACGGGTTGCGCGGCGGGCCGGGCGTGCGCGCGCTGGTCGTCGAGGACCGGCTGGTCGGGACCGGGGAGATCCCGGCGGCGCCGTTCGACCCGGCCCACCTGGAGGAGCGGATCGATGCGATGCGCCGGCTCATGCCTGCGGTGGCCCGGCAGGTCGCCACGAACTTCGGGGGCGTCCACTACACCGAGGACGATCGCCGGCCCGGCACACCGGACACGGCGTTGTTCGACGACTGGTACTGAGCAAACCGGTACCGGGCGCGGTCAGCGCCAGCTCGGCAGCCACAGCTGGTCGTGCCACTCGGCAACCGTGATCGGCAGCGCCGTCAGGATCGGCCACAACCACACGAAGTTCGCGACCACCAGACCCACGTACAGGCACACGACGAGCAGGCCCGTCGAGCGTCTTTCCCGCGACGCCCGGGCCGGGCCGAGCACGTCTCCGAGCACGAGCGCCACGCCCATCACCAGGAACGGCGCCAACGGCACCGCATAGAAGTAGTACATCTGCCGGTCGAGGGTCGCGAACCAGGGCAGCAGTGCCGCGCCGTAGCCGGTGAGCACGGCCGCCCACCGCCAGTCGCGTCGCACCACGATCTGCCACAGCCCCCACGCGACCATCGCCAGCGACACCCACCACAGGGCGGGCGTGCCGATCAGCATCACGGCCTTGACGCATTGTTCCTCGCCGCACCCGCGGATGCGGTCGCCCTCGGCGAAGTAGTACAGCATCGGCCGCAGGCCCATCGGCCACGTCCACGGCTTCGACTCCCACGGATGGTGGTTGCCCGCCGAATTGGTCAGTCCGGAGTGGAACTCGAGCACGTTCGCGCTGTAGTACCACAGCGACCGCAGCGAATCCGGCACGAACGAGAACGGGCCGTCGGTGCCGATCTTCGTGCCCACCGCGTGCCGGTCCACCCCCGTTTCACTGGCGAACCACGCCCAGTAGCTCGCCAGATACACACCCAGCGGGATCAGCACCAGCGCGTACAGCGCCGGACCGATATCGCGCAGCGCGGTGCCCACCCACGGCCGCCGCACCCCGTAGGCGCGGCGCGCGGCGACGTCGAACGCCACCGACATCAACCCGAAGAACGCGATGAAATAGACCCCGGACCACTTGGTGCCGACGGCCAGGCCCAGCAGCACACCCGCGCCGAACCGCCACCAGCGGACCCCGAGCCGCGGACCCCAGGTACTGACCCCGATGCGGTCCTCCGCGGCCACCCGCGCCATGCGGGCACGCACGTCGTCGCGGTCCACGATCAGGCAACCGAACGCACCGACGACGAACATCGCCTGGAAGACGTCGAGCATCCCCATCCGGGACGAGACGAACGTGACCCCGTCGACGACGAGCAGCACCCCGGCGAGCGCGCCGAGCAGTGTCGACCGGGTCAGCCGCCGCACGATGCGCACCACCAGCAGCACCAGGATCGTGCCGGCGACCGCCGACGAGAACCGCCAGCCCCACCCGTTGTAACCGAACAGGGCCTCGCCGAGCGCGATGAGCTGTTTCCCGACCGGTGGATGCACCACCAGCCCGTAGCCGGGGTTGTCCTCGATCCAGCCGCCGGTGAGCACCTGCCAGCCCTGCGGCACGTAGTGCTTCTCGTCGAACACCGGCGTCTTCGCGTCGGTGGGGTAGTGGAGCATCGCGAACCGGGTGATCGCGGCGAGCGCGGTGACGAACAGGGTCACCACCCAGCCGCGGGCGCGGTCGGTGGGACCCGGATCGACCGGGGGCACCAGCGGCCCGGGACTCAGCAGGCGACGGTCGGGGGCCTCGGCGGGGCGCTCGTCCGTCACGGTCACGGTCCGATCGTAGGCTGATACGCATGCAGGCAGAGAACCCGGGACAAGGACGGCTCGTGCTGGCGGCCACGCCGATGGGCGACATCGGCGACGCCTCGAGCCGGCTCCGCGAAGCCCTCGCGACGGCCGACGTCGTCGCCGCCGAGGACACCCGCCGCACCCGGTCGCTCGCTGCGGCCCTCGGGGTGACCATCACCGGTCGCGTCGTCAGCTTCTACGACCAGGTGGAAGTCACGCGCGCCCCGGCGCTGATCGCGGACATCGAGTCGGGACTGACCGTGCTGCTGGTCACCGACGCGGGCATGCCGTCGGTCAGCGACCCCGGGTACCGGCTGGTGTCCGCGTGCGTCGCCGCGGATCTGCCCGTCACGTGCCTGCCCGGCCCGTCCGCGGTGACCACGGCGCTCGCACTGTCGGGGCTGCCCGTCGAACGGTTCTGCTTCGACGGTTTCCCGCCGCGCAAGTCCGGTCCGCGCCGCGCCTGGCTGCAGACGCTCGTGACGGAACCGCGCGCGGTGGTGTTCTTCGAAGCGCCGCACCGGCTGGCGGCGTGCCTGGCCGACGCGGTCGCGGTGCTGGGCGGCGACCGCCGCGCCGCGGTGTGCCGGGAGCTGACCAAGACCTACGAGGAGGTGCGGCGCGGCACACTCGCCGAGCTCGCGGACTGGGCCGTCGACGGTGCCCGCGGCGAGATCACCGTGGTGCTCGAAGGGGCATCGCAGCAGGTCGCCGACCCCGCCGATCTCGTCGAGGAGGTCGAACGCCTCGTGGCGAGCGGGATGCGCCTGAAGGACGCGTGCGGGCAGGCCGCGACCGCCGGTGTCTCGAAGCGCGAGCTGTACGACGCGGTACTCGCCTCACGGCAGGAATGAACCCGTCCGTAGACTCGTCGCAGTGAGTGCTCCACCCGAACCCCTGTCGACCGACGAACCGCATCTTTCGCGGCAGCTGTCCAACCGGCACATCCAGCTCATCGCGATCGGTGGTGCCATCGGAACCGGACTGTTCATGGGGTCGGGCAAGACGATCTCCCTGGCCGGTCCGTCGGTGATCTTCGTGTACATGATCATCGGGTTCATGCTGTTCTTCGTCATGCGGGCGATGGGCGAACTGTTGCTGTCGAACCTGCACTACAAGTCGTTCGCGGACTTCGCGGCCGACCTGCTGGGGCCGTGGGCCGGGTTCTTCACGGGCTGGACGTACTGGTTCTGCTGGATCGTCACCGGCATCGCCGACATCGTCGCGATCTCCGGTTACGTGCGTTATTGGTGGTCGGACGTGCCGCTGTGGATTCCCGCCCTGGCGGCGATCCTGGCGTTGCTGCTGCTGAACCTGCCGACCGTGCGAGCCTTCGGCGAGACCGAGTTCTGGTTCGCCCTCATCAAGATCGTCGCGATCGTCAGTCTCATCGTGGTCGGCCTGGTCATGATCATCGGCGGCTTCACGGCCCCCAACGGTGCGACCGCCGGTTTCGACAACCTGTGGAACGACGGTGGGTTCTTCCCGACCGGCCCGATGGGGTTCGTCGCCGGTTTCCAGATCGCGGTGTTCGCGTTCGTCGGGATCGAGCTGGTCGGTACCACCGCCGCCGAGGCCAAGGACCCGGAGAAGAACCTCCCGAAGGCGATCAACTCGATCCCGATCCGCGTGCTGTTGTTCTATGTCGCCGCGCTGGTCGTCATCATGGCGGTGACGCCGTGGCGGGAGATCGAGGCCGGTCGCAGCCCGTTCGTGGCGATGTTCACCCTCGCCGGTCTCGGTATCGCCGCGTCGGTCATCAACTTCGTCGTGCTCACGTCGGCGGCGTCGTCCGCGAACTCGGGCATCTACTCGACGTCGCGGATGGTGTACGGGCTCGCGCAGGAGGGTGACGCGCCGGCGGCGCTGGGCAGACTCAACCGGCGCCGGGTCCCGGCGAACGCGCTGATGTTCTCGTGCCTGTTCCTGCTGTCCGCGATCGTGCTGCTGTTCGCCGGTGACTCGGTCATCGAGGCGTTCACCCTCGTCACGACGATCTCGGCGCTGCTGTTCATGTTCGTGTGGTCGATCATCCTGGCGAGCTACCTGCGGTACCGGAAGCGCCGTCCGGACCTGCACGCGGCGTCGACGTTCAAGATGCCCGGCGGTGTGCCGATGGTGTGGGTCGTCTACGCCTTCTTCGCGTTCATCGTCTGGGCGCTCACCCAGGAGACGGACACCCGCGAGGCGCTGATGGTGACCCCGATCTGGTTCGTGGTGCTGGCGGTCGCGTGGGCGCTGATCCGTCGTCGTCCGGAGCATCGGGCCCGGTACGCCGCGTTCCGCAAGGACCTGGAGGACGAGGCCGCGGCCGAACACGCGGCGCGCGACTGAGCGGCGCCGCCGCATCGCCGAGCGGGACCGCGTACCCCTTTCGCTCGGGCGCAGTGAGGTGTGGAATTGAATTACCACACAACGGACTCCGGAGGCGTCTATGGGTGATCCGCTTCCTTCGCGATCCTCCTGATCGCTGAGCAATCTTCCCCGTCCAACGACCGATACGGCGCACAAGGGCGCGGTCCTGTGCGTCGGCCAGGGAGATGAGAACGATGTCGACATCTGCACACGATGCGATGCGCACCCACCCGGACATTCTCGAAATGCGCGCGCGCTACGACATGGCGGCCGAACAGCCCCCGGCGCAGGTGGCCGACGGACTGCTGATGATCGCCGGTCTCTACGCGGCGTGCTCCGCCTGGATCGTCGGCTTCAGCGGCGAGATGAACCTGACGATGAGCAACCTGTTCACCGGCCTCGCGGTCGCCCTGCTGGCAGTCGCATTCGGCTCGGCGCTCGCCCGCACCCACGGGATGACGTTCGTGGCACCGTTGCTCGGGGTCTGGCTGATCGTCTCCCCGTGGGTGGTCGCCGGCGTGACCACCACCACCGGGATGATCTGGTCCAACGTCGTCTGCGGCATCGTGGTCTGCCTGCTGGGTCTCGCGACCGCCGCGATGGGAACCGATCTCATGGGGCGCTCGCGTCGCATGACACCGACGCGCTGACCCGGATGCCCGGGTCTGTGTAAGGAGCCGAACCGGCTCCGAGACCCTCGTGTGCACCCCGCCCGGCAAAGGGCGGGGTGGCGCAGTTCTGCGCGCCTAGGCGAGCGCGAGTATCAGTACCACCGACGCAGCGACCGTACCTGCTACGACGAACGACGGGGGCACCCAGCCGGAAATCCGGTCGACGATTCTGATCATGGTCACCCTCAGGACCCGATCCACCGCTTCCCCACGCCGACAGGAACTACCCCTCGAACTTCAATTCCCACCGGCGTGGGGCCACGCTGGTAGCGAGACCGTTCTCGCTTCGGTGACCACTCTTCCGCCGAAATGCGACCCGACCAACTACCGGACCCTGCGGAACGGATATCATCCCAGGTCACAGTGGGTGAGGAAATTTTCCGCAGCGGAGTTTTCCTGGAATCCCAGGGGAATCTCCGACGAACCGGAAGGTGCGGAAGCGGATGGCAGAGGACGACGGCCGCGACGAACCCGACCCTCGGCAGTTCTTCGCGGACCAGTTGCGCATGCTCTTCGCCGCCGCGGGCCGGCCGCCCCTGAAGAAGGTAGAAACGGAATCCGCGGCCCTCGCCCGGGCCATGGGCAGCGACCGCACGGTGTCCGTGCAGCGGCTCAGCGACTGGCGTTCCGGGAAGCGTCTGCCCGCCAGCTTCGAGACCGTGCGTCCCGTGCTCGTCGCACTCGTCCGGGCGGCCCGCGCCCTGAACCCCGAACCGCCCACCCCCGGCCTCTACTCGCTGAAGCAGTGGCAGAACTGGTGGGACTGTGCCCGCGGAACGTCGTCGGGACCGGGCCGGACGGCCGAAACACCCGAGCCTGCACCGGTGCCCCAGGCCGGAGTGCGCCCGTACCGGGGACTGTCCGCGTACCGGGAGAAGGATGCGTGGCTGTTCTTCGGCCGCGCCGAGAGCGTGCGCACACTCGCCGACATCACCGTCGCGGCGCACGGGCACGGACCGGTGATCGTGACCGGGGCATCCGGCGTCGGCAAGTCGTCGCTCGTGCAGGCGGGGCTGATCCCGGAACTGTGCGGGGACGGTGACCAGCGCCCCGTCGTGCTCACCCCGGGGCGACACCCGCTCGGCCGTCTCGCCGAGGCGATCCCCGAACTCGCCGACCCCGCCGCGCAGCGTGCCGACGCCGTCGCCGTCCAGCGGGCGATCCGGGCGGCGGCCACCCGCATGGGGTGTTCGTCGCTGCTGATCGTCGTCGACCAGATCGAGGAACTGTTCACCCAGTGCGACGACCGCGACGAACGCTCCCAGTTTCTCGGGGTCCTCGAACGGGCCTCGACCACCGTCGAGCACGAGGACGCCCCGGCTACCGTCGTGGCGACGATGCGCTCGGACTTCTACGAGCAGGCGGTGTCCTATCCGGTTCTGGCCCGCGCGCTCGAACGCCGCACCAAGACGGTGCGACCGCTGCGCCGCGAGAACCTCGAGGAGGTGATCACCGAACCGGCCAAGCTCGTCGGGGTCAAACTCGAATCCGGCCTGGCCGATCTCATCCTCAACGACCTCGGAGTGCTCACCGGGGGTGAGCTCAGCGGCACGGAACTGCCGTTGCTGTCGCACCTGCTCGACACCATGTGGGATCGCCGCCGGGGCGGGAACCTCACCGTCGCCGGCTACCGCGCGACCGGAGGGGTGCGCGGTTCGATCGCCGCGAGCGCCGAGCGCGCATGGGAGGAGCTCGACGATCGAGGCAGGCAGCTGGCCCGGGAGATGCTGGTGCACCTGGTGTACGTCACCAACACCGGCACCGACGTGAAGATCGCCCGGCCGCTCGCCCAGCTGCTCGCTCTCGGCGACCGCGCCACCGCGAGCCGCGTCCTCGACCATTTCGTGTCCGCCCGCGTGGTCGTCGTCGATGCGGGACATGCCGAGCTGATCCACGACGCCGTGATCGAGGCGTGGCCGCGCCTGAAGTCCTGGATTCAGGAGGACCGCTCGTCGGCGGCACTGCGTCAGCAGCTCGAGGCGGACGCCGCGAACTGGGTGGAGACCGGCCGCAACAAGAGCATGCTCTACCAGCGCGGACGCATGGATCTGGTCCGTGAGCAGGACGCGCGGCTGACCCGCGTCGGCAACGGCCGAGGGGAAGTGGGCTCGGCCCTGAGCCCCACCGCCGTCGATTTCCTCGCCGCCTCCCGGCGGGAGATCGAACGGGCCGCGCGGTGGCGGCGGATGGTTCTCGCCGGTCTCGCGATCTCGACGATCGTCTCGTTCGTCACGGGCACGCTGGCGTGGACGGCGAAGAACCGGGCCGAAGAGGAACGCAGCGCCGCCGAGTTCCAGCAGATCATCGCGCTCGCCGACGCCATGCGCGACGACGATCCGACGACATCGGCGGACCTGTCGCTGGTCGCGGCCCATCTGCAGCCCGACAGCGATGTCGCTTATTCCCGACTCGTCGCCACCCAGGGGACCCCGCTCGCGCGGACCCTGGACGGGCACACCGGACCCGTGTACGGGGTGGCGGTCTCATCGGACGGAGCCACCCTCGCCTCGGCCAGCGACGACGGTTCCGTCCGGTTGTGGGACCTGTCCGACCGCGCCGACCCGAAACCGATCGGGGAGCCGCTGACCGCGCTGCCCGACTACATGGCGTCGGTGTCGTTCAGTCCCGACGGCCGGCGCCTCGCCGCCGGTGGTGGCGACGGCAGCGTGTGGATCTGGGATGTCACCGACCGCGCCCGTCCGGTCCTGCTGCTCGAACACCACGGGCCCGAGGGCCTCGCCGTGCACAACGTGCGGTACTCGCCGACCGGCCGGCTGCTGGCGGTACCGTACGACGACGGCACCGTCGCGCTCATCGACACGACCACCCCGGATTTCCCGGTGACCGTGCTGAACGCCCACGACGGCGCCGTGCGCACCGCGGTCTTCCGGACCGACGGCTCGGTCCTCGCGACCACCAGCGACGACCGCAGCGTGCGGCTGTGGGACGTCAGCGACCCGACCGACCCCACTCCGATCGGAGCGCCGCTCACCGGGTTCGGCGACGTCGCGCACTCGGCGGACTTCGACCCCACCGGCACGAGACTTGTCGTGAGCAGCGACGACGGCATGCTCCACCTGTTCGACACCACCGTCGTCGCGGCGCCGCGACTGCTGGGCGCCCCGACCCGCGCGCACACCGGGGGCGTGTGGAGGGTGACGTTCCTGCCCGACGGGCGCACGGTCGCGTCCGCGTCGTGGGACGGCACCGCGAAGTTGTGGTCCGTCGACCCGGTCGCCGGGATCGTCGACGAACTGAAACCGGGACTGACCGGCAACGGCGGCGGATTGCCCGTGTTGACCGTGACACCCGACGGCCGGACCGTCGTCACCGGCGGGCAGGATTCCAAGATCCGGATGTGGACGTTGCCGCGCGAACGCGTCGGTGTCGCCGATGCCGCCCTGACCCTGCCGTCCGTCGACCGGTCCGGCAGGCTCGCCGCGACCGGGGGCTACGACTCGGTGGTGAACCTGTGGCGCATCGACGACGGCGGCCGCTGGAGCCAGGCCACGGCGATCGACCTGCCGCGTCCGCTCGGCGGCGCGAACGTCGTCGCATTGTCACCGGCCGGGACGATCCTGGCGACCGCTCCCACCTCCGGGGGCAGTGTCCGCCTGTGGGACGTGGCCGACCCGGAACGCCCGCGGCCGCTCGGCGAACCCGTCCGGCTCGGTACCCGGTTCACTTCGGAGCTGGCGTTCACCCCGGACGGCAGGACGCTGGTAACCGGCGCGGACGACCAGTCGGTGACCCTGTGGAATGTGACCGATCCGGTGCGTCCGGTGCCGCGCGGCGCTCCGTTGACCGGTCCGACGAACCTCGTGCGCAGCGCCGCGGTGAGCCCGGACGGCCGCAGCCTCGTCGTCGCGAGCGCGGACGGAGAGATCTACGCGTGGGACATCGCGGACCCGGACCGGCCGGTCGCGGTGCCGGTGACCGGTGGGCACACGGCCGGTGTCAACGGCGTGGCGTTCGGTGCGGACGGTTCGGTGCTGGCGACCGGCGGCGACGACCACACGGTGATCATCTGGGACCGCGGCGACGACGGCGGTTTCACCGCGCGGAGCACACCGCTGCGGGGACACACCGGGACCGTCTATTCGGTGTCGGTGGCACCCGGCGGTGGCGTGGTGGCCAGCGGCAGCGACGACGGCACCGTCCGGTTGTGGGACGTGGCGGCTCCGCGGGCGATGCACGCGATGGGCGGTCCGATCACCGACACCGGCGTCGGCCGCTGGCAGGTGCGGTTCCTGCCGGACGGCACGGTCGCCGCGGCGGGTGGCGACGGCGTGATCCGGACGTGGGGTCTCGACGCGGACGAGATCACCGACCGCATCTGTTCGTCGACCACCGGAGAGATCAGCGCAGTGTTCCTGCAGTTCGAGCTGCCCGGGGGACTGGACGTGTGCGGGGACTGAGCTGCAGGATGCTCGCGGCCTTGTCGAGGCATTCCTGCCATTCGGCGTCCGGATCGGAATCGATGGTGATGCCGCCGCCGACGCCGAGCGCGCACTCGTTCCCGGCGAATTCGACGGTGCGGATGGCGACGTTCAGTTCGAGCCCGGCGACGGGACTCGCCATGCCGACGGTGCCGCAGTACACGCCGCGGGGCAGCTCTTCCCAGTCCTGCAGCAGGTCTCGCGCCCGGAGCTTGGGGCATCCGGTTACCGACGCGGGCGGGAAAGCGGCGTCGAGCAGCGCGTCGGCGGTGACGTCCGGCCCGAGAGTCGCAGCGACGGTCGACACCAGATGCCACACGCCGGGTGCCGGATGCACGCCGAGCAGGTCGGTGACGGTGACGGTGCCGGTCTCGGCGACCCGGCCGAGGTCGTTGCGCACCAGGTCGACGATCATCACGTTCTCGGCGACGTCCTTGACGGAGGCTCGTAGGTCGGCGGGGTCGCGGTGCAACGGGAGCGTGCCCTTGATGGGGGAGGACTCGACGCGGTCGCCGTGGCAGGCCAGGAACAGTTCGGGTGACAGGGACGCCACCGCGCCCCACGGTCCTTGCAGGTAGGCGGCCCGATTCGGGCGGGTGGTCTCGACGGCGTCGGCGAAGAACGCGAGCGGGTTCCCTGACCAGGTGCCGGTGAAGCGGGTGCACACGCACGCCTGGTACACCTCCCCGGCCCGGATCGCGTCGAGGCACTGTTCGACGCCGTGCCGGTGCGTCGCCCGGTCCGGTGGGGTCCAGTCGATCCGCCAGTCCGGCACCGTAGGATCCGGATCGTGCACGGCGGCGGCCAGATCCGGTGGGCACGGCTCGTCCGTCAGCGTTTCGTACCACCAGCAGCCGGAGTCGTCGAGCCGCAGCACGACGTCGGTCCACCCGCCCGCCGCGACCGGCAGTGCCGGGGTCGTCGGGACCCGGTCCGGATACGCGAGATAACCGATCCATCCGCCCCCGATCAGCGGCCCGTCTTCCCGGGCGATCCGACCGGTCGTCCGATCCGCCCGGGTGAAGGTGCCCCGGACCGGGGCGGGGGAGGTGGCGAGACTGGGCGCGATCACGGCGGCGGCGCCGAACCACAAGCCGGTCAGCGCAGCGGGCGGGGCGATTCCGAGGTCGCGGGCGCGGACGCCGAGCGCTCGGAGCACTCGTGCGGGGCTGCCTCCGTTGCCCAGTCGCTCCATCCGCATGGTCCCAGCTTTCCACGGGTACGCACCGCTGCCGAAACCGCGGGACTCGGTAGGGTCTTGATCCGTGTCTGCTGAATCGGGGGTGGCCGACCTTGTGACCGGGGCCGGCAAGGTGCTGCGGGCCTACGGCCGCAACGCACTTGCCGACCGTGCCGAACGCAAGCTGTCGGGCGAAGGGCGTACGCGATCGGTCGTGGTGGTCGGCGAGATCAAACGGGGAAAGAGCATGCTGGTCAACGCGTTGATCGGCCGCGACGGCATCACGGTGGACGACGTGGAGAACGCCACCGCCGTGTCCATCCGGTTCGTGCCGGCCGACGCCGAGAACCCGGAGGGCACAGCGGAACTGGTGTTCCCGGACGGCAACCGGCGGATCCCGCACGCCGAGCTCGCCGACTGGACGACCACGGGCGGGCGGTACGTCACCGATCCGGCGGTCGAGGCGCTGCCGGTCGCCGCGGTGGTGCCCGTCGCATCGCGGCGGCTCGAGACCGCCACCATCGTCGACACTCCCGGCGTCGGCGGCCTCGACCCCCGGCATGCGGGACTGGCCCGCCAGTCCGCCGATCAGGCCGCCGTGCTCGTGATGGTGTGCGACGCCTCGACCACCATCACCGAACCGGAGATGCAGTTCCTGCGCGAGAGCGCCGCCGGCGTCGAGAACGTCGTGGTCGCCGTCACCAAGACGGACAAGGCCACCACCCGCTGGGCGGATATCGTCGCCGAGAACCGGCGCTCGATCGCGAAGCACGTCGGCCGCGACATCCCGGTCGTGCCCGTCTCGAGCGTCCGCGCGCTCGCCGCGCAGGACGCCGGGCTCCCCGACGCACTGCGCGACCGGGCGGTGACGTTCTCCGGGATTCCCGCGCTGTGGTCGGCCATCGAGAAGAGCCTCACCGCCGCGGAACAGTCACCGGCAACCGACGCCCTGCGCATCTGCCTCGAAGGACTGCGGGAGGTCGAACGCGCCATCGAGGACGAACTCGCCGTCGTCAGGGCGGGGGAGGCCGCGATCCCGGATCTGAGCGCCGAACTCGAACGGCTCCGCAACCTCAAGGACGAGGCGCAGCACTGGGAGCAGCATCTGCAGCGCGACCTCACGCTGGCCCGGCAGCAGGCCGCGACCCGGCTCGACGAACACCTCACCCGGGTCCGCGAGGACTGGACCACCCGCATCAACAAGTCGTCGATGGAGGTGCTGCGCAAGTCGCCGCAGGTGTTCACCGCCCGCATCCAGACCGACCTGCTCGAGGCGATGGCCATGACCGCAGAAGGGTTCCTCACCGACCTCGAGCGGATCACCACCGAACTGTTCGACAGCACCGAGGAGTGGGAACGCATCCGCGAGATCGCGGTCGCGTCGATGCGCACCGACCCCCTCGTCACCAACGAGGTCACCTCGAAACGCCAGGGTCTGCTCGATCCGAGCGTCCTGTCGATGGGCATGATCGGCACCACCATGCTCGGTGCGGTGATCGGCGTCGGCGCGGTCGCCGGTGTGGTGTGGGTGGCCGTCAACCTCGGATTCCGGGCGATGCGGGCCGGCAAGACGAACCTGCTCACCTGGCTGCGGGAGACGATCGCGACCGCCCGGACCGCCACGACCCGCATGCTCGATGCGACGCTCGCCACGACCCGCCCCGAGATCGTGCTCGGCCGTCGCCGCAACCTCCAGGAGCGGATCACCGTGCTGCAGAAGCAGATCGAGGAGGCGAAGCGGTCCGCGCAGGCCGACGCCGCCGCGCGCGAGGCGAATGTCACCCGGTTGGAGAAGAACCTGCGCATCACGCGCGGGAAGATCACGCCCATCGAGGCTGCGCTCGGTGCCCCGTCGACCACGGCGGTCCCGGCATGAACGCGCCGGTCACCGACGCCACCGACCCGATCCACCACCGCATCGACGCCGCGCTGCACCGGCTCGCGTCGTTCGGCGGTGATCTCGTCGGGCACGCCGACCGGATCGGCGCGATCCTGTGGTCGCCGCCGCGCATCGTCGTCGTGGGCCGGCTCAAGGCCGGCAAGTCCACGCTGGTCAACGCGCTGATCGGGGCGCCGGTCGCCGAGACCGCGGCGCTCGAGGCCACCAGCGTCGTCACCGTGTACGAGAACGGTGCGCCCTCCCGCGCGGAGGTCGTGAAGCTCGACGGATCCCGCCGGCCGGTGCGGCTGACCTTCGGCGCGACCGCCGACCTCGGCGTGCCCGAGACCGAGGTCGCCTACGTGCACCGGCACCTGCCGTCGCAGGCGCTGACGCGGATCACGCTCGTCGACACCCCGGGCCTGGCGACGCTGACCGTCGCGAACGCCGCGGCGACCGAACGCGCCCTCATCGACGGGTTCGAACAGACCCGCTCGGCGTCCGTCGACGCCGACGCCGCGGTGTTCCTGTTCGATTCGATGCCCCGCGCCGACGAGATCTCGTTCCTGCAGCGACTCGGGTTCACCCCGTTGAACACGCTCGGGGTGCTGTCCCGCGCCGACGGCTTCGGGCGTGGCGTGCTCGGCCACCGCGACCCGATCGGGCATGCCGTCGAGCACGCCGGGGTGCTGTCACGCCGGCTCGCGGACGTGGTCGGCGCGGTGGTTCCGGTGGCCGGCCTGCTCGCCCAGACCTCGCACACCGGTGCGTTCACCGAGAACGACGCCCGGGACCTGGCCGCCCTGGCGCCGTTCGCGCCGCTCGAGCTGTTCGATCTGCTCGACGTCGGCGACGGTGCGCTTCCCGTTCCCCGGGACCGCGTGTTCCGGCTCATCGACATGGTCGGGGAGTACGGGCTCGTGCACGGCCGCGGTCCGGCGCGCGGCGGCGCCCATCAGGTCAACCAGTGGCTGACCGCGGCCTCCGGCATCGATCCGCTGCGCGCGGTGCTCGACCGGTCCCTGCGGCGTTTCGCGGTCCTGCACCGTGCCGGGCGGATCGTCGCCGAACTCGACGCGCTGGCGTACACCCATCCTGCCCGGGACGGTATCCGGCAGATCGTCTCCGAGCTGAAGTCCGATCCGGCGCTGGTCCAGGTGGGTCTGCTGCGGTCGTTGCGGTCCCTGCTGGAGACCGACCCGTCCGCGCCCGCGGTGACGGAGCTGACGCAGCTGCTGCGCGGCGCCACCGTCGCCGAGGCCCTCGGCGCCGATCCGTTGGCCCCGCCGGAGCAGCTGCGGGCGATCGCGCAGGAACGCCTCGTGTCGGTGCAGACGCAGAGTCTGAGCACCCGATCGGCGGCCGAGGACGCGGCGCTGGTGTCGCTCACCCAGGCCTACACGTCGATCGTCCGGTCCTGGAACTGACGGTGTGAACGGGCGGCCCGGCCCTCAGGCGAGGTCCGGGTCGCCGGGGTAGCCCGGCTCGGGGTGGGCGTAGGGCTCGTCGGGGTCGCCGGTGGCGGCGTCGTCGAGTGCGGTGTCCTCGGGGTCGAATGTCGATTCGTGGTGACCCTGCAGGTCCGGCACATCCTCGTCGGCGTCGAGGTCGACGTCGACCACCGCCGGATCGATGTCGAGATCGTCCGGATCGTCGGCCGGGATCAGATCGGCGCCGACGGGCGGGGTGTCCGGGTCGGTCGCGATCCGCACGGCACGATCCCATGCGTCGTCGGGCAGCGGGGAGACGGTCGCCTGCGGATCGAGGCCGAGGAGGTCCCACAGCGACGGCTCCCGGTCGTTCGTCATCGTCACCACGTCCTCCGATTCCCGACTCGCCCATGTGCAGGTGCAGTTGCACGCACACCGACGACGTTAGCGCGCGCCGAGCCCGGGCGGCGTACACCTGCCGAACCCGGCGCTGCCGCGGGCGTCGTCGGAGTCGATGCGCCGGGTGAGTGCCGGGGCAGCGGGCTCAGGGCTCGAGTGCGTCCGCGTCGAGCATCGACGGTGCCAGCTTCTCGACGAGTTGCGCCCGTGCCCGGTTGATCCGGCTCTTCACGGTCTGGACCGGGATGCCCTGATGCTCCGCTATCTCCGCGTAGCTCATGTCGGCGTACTCGCGCAGCACGATGGCGACGCGGAACTGCTCGGGCAGCGCTGCCAGGGCCTGCCGGACCATGTCCGTATCGGCGATGCTGTCGGCGACGGATCGTCCCGTGTGCTCGCCGTTGTCGATTTCGTCCTCGGGGGTTTCGCGGCGTTTGCGCACGATCGCCAGCGACGCGTTGGTGGCGATGCGGTACAGCCAGGTTCCGAAACGGGCGGTGCCCCGGAACGAGGCGAGGTTCTGCCATGCCGCGGTCAGAGTGTCCTGCAGGGCGTCCTCGGCGTCGTGCCGGTGACCGGTGATCTGCAGGCACACCGCCCAGGTCTGGTCGCGTGACCGTGCGACGAGTTCGGCGAAGGCAGCCTGGTCCCCTGCCCGGCTCCGCTCGATCAATTCCGCTTCACTCATGACGGCCCCCTCCGTAACTTTCCGGGTGTAACTTACTGGACGGTTCGCGTCTTGTGCGGGGCCAGGTGCGCGGATCGCGCGAATCTCCCGCCCGATCGGCTCGAATTCTGTGAGTTGCGACACAGCTTCGGCTGTTTTTCCTGCGCTGACCTGGGATTTCGTTGTGTGGTCCACGCCGCAGGAAATTTTCGGTGAACCGGCCGGGAACTTTCCGCCCTGCCGGCTGCTCCTATCCCCGATACCCGACGAGCGAAAGGCAGCACCGACATGGCAAACCGCGGATCCTTCTCCGACAGCACCAGCTCGAGCAACGCGAACCGCCAGGACTCGCAGTCCACTGCCGGCGCCAGCTCGGATTCCTCGTACGGCGACAACTCGTCGTACGACAACGACTCCTCCTACGGCTCGTCCTCGGCCGCTCAGGAAGGCTCGACCAGCTACGAGTCCTACGAGCGGTACGAGCGCTACGACTCGTCCGGCTCGTCCAGTTCGGACTCGTCCTACGGTTCCTCGGCGGCCTCCGGCGCGGATTCGTCGTACGGCCGCAACTCCTCCGCTTCCGATTCCTCCGACAGCGCGTCGTCGGCTTCCGCCTCGAACAGCAACGCCGTCAGCACGGGCTCCACCTCGACCGATGCCCTCGGTGCCGGTCAGCCGGTCGTCCTCGACGAGATCGTCAACGAGGACGGCAGCACCGTGCAGGTTCTCGACACCGACGGAGACGGGGTCGGCGACGCGGAGGTCATCGACCTCGACGGCGACGGCACCGTCGACATGATCAGCGCCGACACCGACGGCGACGGCTACATCGACGCCGCCGCGATCGACGTCGACGGCGACGGCACCTTCGACGAGGCGGTCTTCGATCTCGACGGCGACGGCGGAATCGATGCGACCGTGGATCTCGGCACCGGTGCCGTCGACTACGACGGCGACGGCGCCGCCGACGACTACATCGACACCAGCGCGTTCGATTCCGGTGCGTCCTCGGACGCGGACTACTCCGACCTGGCCTGACCGCCCTGATCGGGCTGTCGTCTCCGGCGCCGCCGGCACCTGCGGGCCCCGCGGGTACCGGCGGCGCCGCGTCCCATAGGCTGCCGCACGATTACGGCATCCGGCCCGAACCGGACATTCTCGAGGGGGAGAGCGCACGATGAGTTGGGTCCTGGCGGTCGACTTCGGCACCTCCAACACCTCCGCCGCACACCGCATCGGCCCGGACCGGGTCGAATCCCTGCCGCTGACCC